>CAYFXT010000024.1:0-19117 GCA_964346995.1 uncultured Spirochaetaceae bacterium
CGGCCATCGCTCCCGTCATGGCTTGTGCCGAGCTGTTCTGAGCCGCCGCAGTGGGCTCGCTCCCCGACCCGCCAGCCCGACATCACAAGAGAAGCCCTCTTCTGATATGGTGGGCGCGAGCTATGGTAAAAGCAGGGGCAGTGGACAAGGGCATGTATCTGCTCGTGAAGGGAACACCGCACTTGGTGGTGGAGCGGGAATTCGTCAATCCTGGCAAGGGATCGGCCTTCGTGCGGCTGAAACTGAAGAACATCCGCACCGGACTGGTGGCCCGGCAGGTGAACAAGAGCCAGGAGACGGTGGAGGATGTGGAGATCGACACCGTACCGGCCCAGTACCTGTACAACGACGGCGACGGCTACGTGTTCATGAACAACGAGACCTACGACCAGTTCACGGTGCCGCTCGTCGGGCTGGAGGAACGCAGCAACTATCTGTTGGAGGGTGAGACCTTTCAGATCGTCGTGTGGGATGAGAAGCCGCTGGACATCAAGCTGCCGATCAAGATGGTGCTGGAAGTGAAGGACGCGCCGCATGCGGAGCGCGGTGACACCGCCACCGGTGCCACCAAGATTGCTACTACGGTGACCGATCTGAAGGTAAAGGTACCGTTGTTCATCAAGGATGGAGACCGCATCGTGGTGAACACCGAGACCGGGGAGTATGTCGAGCGCTCGTCGTAGCGAGCGAAGCGAGGGCGCCTGGCTCCAGGACTATCTCCACAAGTCGATCTCGTTCCCATTCGCGCGGAACACGCTGCGACTCTGGTTGTCGCAGTCGCTGTTCAGCAGTTTCGACGTGGATATCGGTTCCCGGCTGCTACTCACCAGCGTGGCCCGGCAACTCGCCGCGCACTCCGGCGAACGGCAGCGTCTGCGCTCGATCCTCGACCTCGGTTGCGGCACCGGCGTTCTCGGCGTGGCGCTGGCCAAGAGCTATTCCGCCACGCTGACCGCGCGCGACCGCGATGCACTGGCGCTCGCCGTCACCGCCCACAACGCCGCCGTCAACGGCGTTCCCTGCACCACCCGCGGCGGCCTGGACACCACCAATCTGGACGGCAGCGGCGAGCGCGACCGTTTCCCATTGGTTGTGGCGAACCTGCCCGCCAAGGCGGGCGCCCCGGTCCTGGAGCGTATGGTGGCCGCCGCCGCGCAGGCAACGAGGCCCGGCGGACGGATCGCAATCGTGGTGGTGGCCAACTTGGCCGAGCAGACGCGCCGCCAGCTCGCCGCCGTGGCGGATATGATCCACACCAGCAGCGGCAATCGACACACCGTGTTGCACGCCCGGCCGCGGCCCGGCACGGCACCCGAGCCGCCGGCCGCGGCCAGCGAGTGGCGGGCGGCAGCGCTGGCGCCCTACGAGCGGCACCGGGGCGAGGTGATGCTGGCCGGTGTATCCCTGCCGCTGACGACCCGCTATGGCCTACCCGACTTCGACACGCCCAGCCATCTGACCGAACTCGCCGCAACCGCGCTGCAGCGCAACCGGCTCCCCACAAGCGCACCGGAGCCTGAGGGCCGCGCTGCGCATCCGGCGATACTGGTCTGGAATCCGGGCCAGGGGCACCTGCCGGTCTGGTTGGCACGTGTCTACGGCGCTGCCGCGCGCCGCGGCGGCCATCCGCGCTTCACCCTGGTGAGTCGTGACGCACTGCAGCTCCTGGCCACCGGAGCAAACCTGCGCCGCAACGGCGTACCGGAAACTGCGCTGGTGCTCCATCATCAGGTGGCGCTGCGGCAACCGGCGCGACGGCATGATCTAGCGCTGCTCCACCCGGACGGGGATCTGCCGCAACCGGTTCGCAATCGCCTGTTCGCGCGCGCCGAGCCGCTGCTGAACCCCGGCGGCTCGCTGGTGCTGTACGGAGCCGCACCGGCCATCGCGCCGTTACTGACCCGCCGTCGGCCGTTCGCAATGGTCCGCGAAAGCCGACGCCGCGCCCTGCGCGTCGCGATCCTGCGCGCGCCACCAGCCGCTGCCGCCATACCCCGGCAGGAGTCTGTCGGGTTGCGACAGGCTCACGGAACGGACGGGGCTGGGCGGAAGGCGGCCACGTAGGCCGCGGCTTCGGGGCGCGATGCGGATGCGCAGGACTCGCTGCCGGGCAGCAGCCGCACGCTGAACGGTCTTGCGCCCGCGCGTCTCGGCCTTATGCGCCCGGCGCGCATCCCGCCTCCCGCTGTCGGCCGGAAGCGGGCCGTAGCCCGCGACGTTCGCGGGGGACAGCGGATGGGTGGACCCGCCAGCCGCATCTCGCCGTTCGGAGCGCCACCGGGTGGCGGACTTGGGTTTACTGGCGCCGCGACGTCGCCGGTGGCGGACTTGGGTTTATTGGCGCCGCGACGTCGTCAGCGGGCGCCATCGGTCCCGATCTGCCCGTGGCCTGCTCTCCGGTGACGGCGGCCGGCTGAGCCGATGCCTACGGCGATTGCGCCGCACGCTTCGCCCATTGGCTGTCAGGGTAGCGCTCCAGCAGACGGCTCAGATACTCGGCGGCCTGCTCCTCGGCGCCAGCCGTGCGCAATACCTCGACGCCGCGCAGCCATGCTTCGCCCGCCACCTCCGGGTCGTCGGCAAAGCGGATCGCGACCGCACCGTATTCCTCGGCCGCGGCCGCCAGATCCCCGGATCCGGCCAGTGCGCGGGCGACGCCGAGCGCACCGGCGCCGGCTGTCGCTGCGTCTTCGGCCAGCGCCAGACCGCGGTACAGACTGATAGCGCGCGGCCAGTCCGCGGCGGCCTCGTAGGTGCGTCCAATCAGCAACAGGGCGGCGATGCGTGACGCCTCGCTGCCCGCAGTGTCGACGACCTCGCGCAGGATCTGCTCCGCCCGCACGCTGTCGCTGGCAATGAGGGTCTCCGCGTATGCCAGCCGCACCGTGTCGGCCGCCGCGGCCGGTATCGACGCCTCCGCGTCCGCCGGACGCGCCCGGTGGTAGTAGGTCAACGCCGCGTCCTCGCCGGCGCCGACCAGTGCGGCCCGCAACAGCGCCGCCACCTGCTCGACGCGTGCCCCGTCGGGATGGTGCATCAGGTAGCTCCAGGCCGCCTCCGCCAGCGCGGCGGTATCTTCCAGCTCGGTCGACACGAGCAGCATGGCGTAGCGCGCCAACTCCGCCACCTGCGGCCCCTGCTCGTCGCGGCCGGCTGCCACGGCGGCGATGCTGGCCCGATACTCCGCGACCGCGGCGCGCAACTGCCCGTCCGCGCGCAGCGCGTCGGCAAGCTGCAGGCGCCCGATCGCCGCCAGCCGGTGCCCCGGAGAGTCCTCCGCCAAGCGCTGTAGCCACCCCTCGGCCGCACTGAGGTTGCCCGTGGTACGGTGCAGGCGGGCCAGTTCGAAGTAGATGGCGGGGCGCAGCGGATCGCCGGTCGCCACCGCCTGCAGCGCGGCATGGAATTCGTCCTCCGCGCTGGCGTTCTCGTCGAGCAGCGCCGAAGCCAGCCCGGCGCGATACCAGTACGATCCCGCTTCATGATCGGCGGCCAGCTCCCGGAACAGCGCGCGCGCCGTCTCCAGGTCGCCGCTACGAAACAGCGCCAGCGCCTGCCAGGTTCTCGCCAGGGCCGCAGAACCTTCCGTAGCCCCGGTCATCAACTCTCCTTCCACTTCGCGAGATGCGTAGGTCGCCGCGGCAAGGCCGAAGTGACGTGCAGCCTCTGCGGCCCGGTCCATCCGGTACAGGGTCGCCGCCTGTGCGAAGTGGCCGGCCGCCAGCCACGAGCCGCGCGAATTCGCGGTTACCTCCTCCAGCAGGGCAAGCGCCGCCTCGTATTCACCGTTGTTGAAGTGACTTACCCCCAGCGCGTAGCCCGCGCGCTGGCGCAGTTCGGGGCCGGCACCCGGTTCCTCGACAGCGGTGCGGAAGAACGGTACCGAGCGCGCGAACTCGCCGCGCCGCGCGTAGACCGCACCGATGCGATACTGGCTCTCAGCACGGGCCGCCGCCGGCAACTCGGCGGCACTGCGCGTCAGCATCTCCAGCGCGGTTACGTCCTCCCCCATCACCAGCAGTGCGATACCGCGGCGCTGCTCCTCCTCGGGGGTCAGCCGACGCCGCGCCGCGACCCGCTCCAGCGTGTCCAACAGCGCCGCCTGGTCGCCGGATCGCTCCTGCACTTCCATCAGCAACGCCTCTACCGCCTCGCGATGTCCGCTGTCGGGGAACCGCTCCAGAAACTCCGCCAGCGCAACGGCGGCGTCTTCCAGCCATTCCTCACCCAACAGCAGCAGGGCGCGGTTGTAGAGCGCCGCTTCGGCGGCGGTGCCGTCAGGCCCCAGCGCCGCCTCATCGAAACTGACCATCGCCTGCAGAGGCGCGCCGCTCTGCGCGTGGGCGAGTCCCAGATTGAGGTTCAACACCTGACGCAATTCGGGTGTGGTGGCGACTGCCAACCCGGCCTCGTACGCCTCCACCGCCTGCGCCCACTCACCGGCCGCCACGTGCAGGTCGCCGCGCAGCAGCGCGACATCCTCGAACGAAGGCCACTCACCACTGTCCACGGCAAGGCCGGCAGCGAACTGCCGCGCCGCAGCGAGCTCGCCAGCGTTCAGGAGCAGCCGCGCCAATCGAAAACCTGCGGCGTGCCGGTACTCGGCCTCGGGGAACAGTTCCAGATAGCGGCGGTAGCCTGCCTCGGCGGCGGCGGTGTCGGCCCCGAAGTGGTTGGCCTCGGCGATGAAGAACAACGCCTCCGGTGCCTGGGCGGTATGGGGGTAATCGGCAAGGATGCGCTCGAAACGATCAGCCGCGGCGGGGTAACGGCCCTCCGCAAGCAGCAGCATGCCGAGGCGTTCCAGCCAGCGCGCCGGCGCGTCCTGGTCCGCGGGGTCGGGTGGTTCCGCGAGCAGCGCTTCGTAAACCGCCCGCGCCTCGTGCGGACGGCCGAGCTGTTCCTGGGCGCGCGCCTGCGTCTCCCGCGCGGCGCGCAGATAGGGCGGGGGCGGATCCGAGGGCTGGTCGACGTGGCGCTGCAGCGCGAGGACGGCGGCCGCCGCGTCGCCGGCGGCCAACTCGGCGGTGCCAATCCAGTACCAGATCTGATCGTAGTACGGCGACTCGGGAAAGCGCCGCTGATGGGCCGCGAACCGCTCGGCGGCGAGCCGATAGCTGGCGTGGGCGGCCTCGGCATCCCCGGTGCTGGCGCCATAGAACAGGCTCAGCGCCTCCAGAAACGAGGCGGGGATCACCTCCCGGGCCCCCGACGCGCTGTTTACCAGACTACGGAAATTGCGGGCGGCTACGTCGTACAGCCCCGCCTCGAAAGCGGCAATGCCCTGATCGAACAGCTCGGCCGGGTCCGACTGCGCCGCCGCGGCGGTGGCCGACAGCGCCATGATCGCGCCGCACACCCGGCCGGCCAGGGTTGCGCGGCAGTGGCACCGCCCCGCAGCCACTACTCCTGACTGCTACCTACCAGCTCCGCCGACCGACTGCCGGTACGGCCCGACGGGCCGCTGCTGCGCTTGCGCCGGAACAGCAACTTGCCGTCGCGCACGTAGCCGACGACGGTGCTGCCGGACAGGAACCGGCCCTTGAGAATATCGAGGGACAGCGGATCCTCGACATCCTTCTGCAGCACGCGGCGTAGCGGGCGGGCGCCGTACTTGGGGTCGTACCCTTTCTCCAACAGGTGTTCGCGCGCTTCCTTGCGCATCTCCAGCTTGATGCGGTGCTCGCGCAGCCGTACCTGCACTTCATCAAGCTCGAGGGTCAGAATCCGTTCCAACTCCTCCTTGCAGAGAGCATGGAACACCACCGACTCGTCGATGCGATTGAGAAATTCGGGGCTGAACAGGCGCTTCATCTCCGCCAGCACCTGGGAGCGGATCTCGGTGAACTGCTTGCCGGAAAAATCGACCTGGAAACCGAGCGAGGAGTCGGCGCTGATCTCGCGCGCACCGGCATTGGAAGTCATGATCAGCAACGTGTTGCGGAACGACACGGTGTGGCCGAGCTGATCCTGCAACTGCCCCTCTTCGAGCACCTGCAACAGCAGGTTGAACACGTCCGGATGCGCCTTTTCGATCTCGTCGAGCAGAATCACGCTGTAGGGCCGGCGCCGGATCCGCTCGGTGAGCATGCCGCCCTCCTCGTAACCGACGTAGCCGGGAGGCGCCCCCACCAGCCGCGAGACGGTGTGCTTCTCCATGAAGTCCGACATGTCGATGCGCACCAGGGCATCCTCATTGCCGAACAGAAACTCCGCCAGCGCTTTGGCGACCGTCGTCTTGCCGACCCCGGTGGGTCCCAGGAACACGAAGGAGCCGAGTGGACGCCGCGGCGACGACAGACCAGTGCGGGAGCGGCGGATTGCCGCGGCGATCACCGTGATCGCTTCATCCTGACCGACGACGCGCTTGTGCAGTTCCTCCTCGATGTTCAGCAGCCGTTCCGACTCGGTCTGCACGATCCGCGCCAGCGGTATGCCGGTGATGGAAGATATCACCTGCTGGATATCTTCCATGTCGACCAGCCGCTGCTCCGATTGCATTTCGTGCTGCCACTCCTTCTGCCGCGCCTCCAGGTCGGTCTTCAACTGCCGCACCCGATCGCGTACCGCGGCCGCCTTCTCGTAGTTCTGGCTGTTGACCAGATTGCTCTTCTCGATGGTGAGACGCTCGATCTTCTCGTCCAGGTCGGTGAGGGCCTTGGGGCGTACGCTGTTGTCGATGCGCTTGCGGGCGCCCGCCTCATCGAGCAGATCGATCGCCTTGTCCGGCAGGTGGCGGTCGCTGATGTAGCGCTGGGAGAGATGCACCGCCGATTCCAGTGCCTCGTAGGTGTAGACCACCTGGTGGTGTTGGGCGTAGCGGTCCTTGATCCCCTTCAGTATCTCGACGGTGTCGCCCGCTTCCGGCTCCTCCACGAATACCGGCTGAAAACGCCGCTCCAGGGCGGCGTCGCGCTCGATATACTTGCGGTACTCGTTGAGCGTGGTGGCGCCGATGCATTGCAGCTCGCCACGGGAGAGCGCCGGTTTCAGCATGTTGGAGGCGTCGATCGCCCCTTCGGCGCCGCCGGCGCCGATGATGGTGTGCAACTCGTCGATGAACATCACCACGTTACCGGACCCGGTAATCTCCCGCATCACCCGTTTGAGTCGCTCCTCGAATTCACCCCGATACTTGGTCCCGGCAACCAGCGAGGCGAGATCGAGGGTCAGGACGCGCCGCCCGTGCAACACGTCGGGTGCGGTGCCGTTCACCACCTTCTGGGCGAGCCCCTCGACGATGGCGGTCTTGCCCACGCCGGGCTCACCGATCAGGACCGGGTTGTTCTTGGTGCGGCGGGCCAGGATCTGTATGACGCGTTGAATCTCGTTGGTGCGCCCGATCACCGGATCGAGCTTGCCCTCGCGGGCGAGCGTCGTGAGATCGCGGCTGAACTCGTCCAGGGTGGGCGTCGGTTTGCGGCTCGAACCGGAGCTGCGGCGCCGCTGTCCACTGCTGCTGGCGCTGCTGCCGCGCTGCTGCACGTCACCGAGACCGTTGATGCGGATGATCGTCTCGCGCAGCATGTTGGCGGTGACGTTGAACTTCTCCAGATAGCGCTGCACGACGCCGTCGCGTTCGCGCGCGGACGCCAGCAGAAAGTGCTCGGTGCCGATGTACTCGTGGCCCATGCTGGAGGCTTCCTCGGCGGAGGTCTCCAGCATCTTGCGGGCGCGCTTGGAGGCGGGCACATCGCCGAGAATGAGGCCGCCCGTGCCCTTCGGGACGGTGCGTTCGATTTCCACCAGCATCTCGGCTACGTTGATCTTGACCCGCTGCAGCGCCTTGACCGCCACCCCCTCGCCATCCTTGAGGAGGGCGAGAATGACGTGTTCCGGCAACGACTGCTCGGAATGGAACCGCTTGGCCTCTTCTTGAGCCAGGATGGTGAGGACCTTGTGGGCCCGTTGGGTCAAGCCTCTGAACATTGGCTGGTTCCCCTCGGTGCGCGAAGTCCGCTCTGCTGTGCGTACCCCGTTGGATTTACGCGAATCTGTGCTCCGACCCGAAAATGACGCCACTCGCCGACGCCTGGGTATCGATTTTCGTGGTCTTCTGTCGTATCACGGATTGACCTTGGCCTACTCACTGGTAACGGCTCCTTCGGTGATGGTGACTCTGTCCGACCAACCGGGTCCGACAACCAGTCCACCCACCTTCATTATAACACATTGCAACGTGGTCCGCCGGAACGGGAAACCGATCCCCTTCGTTATAATTGAAGCCGAAGACCCGATCAAGCGCGTTCCGCTCCCGGCTGCAATCCGTCGGCGAGCGGGGTGCCGCGCAGGAGTTCCAGAGGCATCCGGCGAGCTGCGCGCGCGGCCGGTATTGCCGCGGCCAACGCCGCCAGCGCGATGGTCGCCGCGGCGACCACCACGATCTGACCGATCTCTACCTCGATCGGAATGTGTTCCAGATAGAAGCCGCGATCGATCAGGGTGACCGCGGCCGGCGCCGCTCCGGAATCGAGCAGCGCCGTCAACGCCGCGCTCGCCGCGCTGGCGACCGTCTCCATGCCGCTCACGATCTGGTTGATGTTGAGCGCCGCCGCCAGGCCGCCACCGACCCCGATTACGGCGCCGAGGGCACCGGCCAGCACGCCGCTTCCGGTGAGCGCCCAGAATACCACCTCGGGAGGCAATCCCTGGCTCATGAGGAACGCCATCTCGCGGCGCCGCGCCAGCGCTATGGTCACCGTGGCGGACGCCACGTTGGCGCCGGCAACCGCCACGATCAGCGACATGATGAGCAGCAGCAGCGCCCGGCTGGTGGCGAATGATTCGTAGTTGGCGCGTTCCAGTTGATACCAGGTGTAGATCGCGTAACCGGGGCCGGCCAGAGACGCCACCTCGGCAACCACCGGCCGCAGATCCGCGAACGGATCGGCGATCTTCAGCCCGACGAAGTCTCGTCCGCTGCCGGGCGGCAACATCGCGTCGGCCGTGGCATGGGAGACGAACACCCATTGCTTGTCCAGTTCCTGGTAGCCGGTAGCGACGATGGCCCGTACCTCTACCGGCGTCAGCTTCGGCACCAGCAGCGCTTCGCCTGAGGTGCCGCCGCGATCGATGGCGGTGACCATGAGCAGTCGATCGCCCACCTGCACCCCTGCCAGGCGCGCCACCTCGCGCGACAGCACGATGCCACGCCCGTGCAGGTCGAACGTGCCCGCTGCCACCTCCAGGTACCGCCGCCATCCCGGGTCGCGTCCGTAGAGATCCTCAGGCACGGCACGGACCGTCACCACCTGACGCGTGCTCCCGGCGGCGGCCAGAGCGATTCCCTGGCGCTCGCGGGCGGCCACCGCAGTGTTGCCCAGGCCCTGTTGCAGTCGTCCGATCACATCGTCCAGCAACCGCGCCCGGATCTCCTGGCGCGCATCCAGCCCGACAGGCAGCGCCACCTGCAGATGGTAGCTGCCCACCTCCAGGAACCGCCGCGTGATTCCCTCGATGAGGCCATCCGCCACCTCCATCACGACGACCAGCGGCACCAGGCTCAGTCCGATCCCCAGCGCTGCGCCGCCCAGGTAGGCTCCCAGGCTGCCGGCGCCGCGGCGGCGCGCCAGCATGCGCCACGCCAGCAGCGGTATGAGCCGCCAGCTCGCCCGGGCGGCGGCGCCACCGGCAGCGATGGGATGGGCGAAAGGCGCTGCCGACCGGCTACGGTCCTGGGGCGCTGGCCCACCTTCGACGGGCACGCTCACGACACCCGATGCAGCACGCCCTCGCCGAGCCGGTACACGACGCCGGCGCGCTCGGCGAGGGAACGATCGTGGGTTACCAGCACCAGCGTGGTGCGCTCGCGCCGCACCAGGTCGAACAGCAGATCGGCGGTGATCCGGGAATTGCGCTCATCCAGGTTGCCGGTCGGCTCGTCGGCCAGCACCAATCCTGGCTCGCCCACCAACGCGCGGGCTACCGCCACCCGCTGCCGCTCGCCGCCCGATAGCTCCGCCGGCAGGTGGTTGGTGCGGTCACCCAGTCCGACCGCGCGCAGCAGGTCGCGGGCGCGGCGCCGCGGGGCGCGGCGCGACTGGCCGCGGATGAGTGCGGGCACCAGCAGGGTGTCGAGCGCGCTGAAGTCGCGCAGCAGGTGGTGGAACTGGAATACCATCCCCAGCGTGCGCCGGTAGCGCGCCAGCTCCGCCTCGTCGAGCGCGCCGAGATCGACGCCGCCCACATGCAGCGTGCCGGGCCCGAAGTCGTCCAGGCCGGCCACGATATTCAGCAGCGTGCTCTTTCCTGACCCGCTCTCCCCCGTAATCGCCGCTGCCGCCCCCGCCTCGATCTCCACGTCCAGGCCACGCAGTATGGTGAGTCGGCCGGCGGGGCCCGGGTAGTGCTTGTGCAGCCCCGCCGCGCGCACCGCTACCGCCATCGTCTACGGCCGCCGAGCGCCGGCGAGCGGGCGATGCCCGTGCACCGATGTTCGTCGGGTTGTGCACGGAGCGAGCATGCCGAGCCGCGCCGCCGGTCGCGGCGCCACCGGCGTGGGGGATCCGCCCGCCGGTGCCTCATTCGGCGGCCAGCGTTGCCGCCGCGGCAACGCGCGCGGCGCGCGCGGACGCGAGTAGTCCTGACAGCGCGGGCGCCGCCGCCGCAAAGCCTGCCACCAGCAGCACTTCGCCGAAGATCAGCCGGCTCGGCACCTCTTGCAGATAGAATGTCTCCGGCGAGAACAGCTCGACCCGCACGCCCGGCTCTGCGGACGCGCCCGACAACCACGCAGCCAGCATCAGCGCGCCGTTGGCCACGGTCTCCAGCAGGGTAAACACGCCGTCGAGGTTATGTGCCATCAGCAACCCCAGCGCGGTACCGATGGCGGCACCCGTGAATCCGAGCACGGCACCCTCCCAGATGAACACCCCGCGCACCGCCCACGGCGGCGCACCGAGGGCGCGCAGCAGCCCGATTTCGACGCCGCGCTCCATCACGCGCCGGCGCAACCCCTGCAGCACGTTGTAAGCGACCACCACGAACACCAGCCCGAGGATGGCGATCAACAACAGCTTCTCCACCCGGAGCGCGGAGAACAGCGCGCGGTTGAAGACGCGCCACGACTCCACCTGCGCGTCCGGGTCCACCTCGCGCAGCACGTACGATAACGCGGCCTGTGCGGCGACGTCGCGGAACCGATTGTCCAGCTTGACGCCGTACCGGAACGGGGTAGCGGGCGCCGCCGCACGCAGCGTGGCCGGACCGATGAATGCCCAGCCCCGATCGTACTCGTAGAGGCCGCTGCGAAAAATGCCACGTACGACAAGCTCGACGCGCTGCGGCCGGAGGCGCACGCCATCCGGTTCCGAGCCGTTCAGGGTGACGACTGCCACCGCATCGCCGGGACGCAACCCCAGGGATGCCGCCAGCTCGGTACCCACCACCACGCTGCCGGGGTCATCCAGCGCGAACGCGCCGGCCGCCACCTCGACGTGGCGGGCGAAGCCGGCATCGATCCGCCGTACGTCAGGCGGCACCACACGCAGTATCAGGCCGCGCGATACCGTTCCGCGCGGGCCGCCTGGAGGACTGCTCCGCGCGGGGACTTCGGTGAACGGCACCGCCGCGGTCACCTGCGGCACCTCGGCGAGGCGGGCCGCCACTTCCCGGCGGCGCTCCGCGGTCGCGGATGCCGCTCGGGCGCCCGGCGTCACGCGCAAGTGATAGGAGCCGATCTCCACAATGTCCTCGACGAAGCCGAGCTGGAACCCGTTCATGACCGCCAGCACCACCAGCAAGGTAGCGGTACCGGCCGCCAGCCCGCCGGCTGCGAGCAGCGCCACCGCCGACAAGCCGCCGCGGCCCAGACCGATGTGACGCCCCCCGATGCGGGCCACCAGCCACAGATGGCGCAGCAGCAATCCGGTCCGATAACCGGCGCCGGCGGACCAACCCGGGGCATGGCCGAGCGCACGCATCAACGTACGTTGGCGGCGGCGTTCAGCGTCAGGTCGCGGGTGCGGACCAGTGCCCCATCGTGCAGGAATTCCTCGCGCACGCGCAGCCCGTCGCGCCACAGCACGCGCAGCACCGTGCCGTCCGTCCCGTGCACCTCTTCCACCCGTTCGCCGGGCGCCGGATAGGAGATCACCCGAATCAGCCGCCCGCGACGGCGCACCTGTTCACGGATCAGGCGCCCGCTGTCGTCGAACGTGTAGTCGACGACCTCCCGGCCCGCCGCGCCCACCACGGCCCGGGAATGCAGCGTGGCGTCGTGATACCGGTAGCGGTACTCCTCCAGCAACTCCTCGCCGTCGTCGCCGTCGGGATCGGTGTCGTACACGCGCACCGCCACCAGATTGCCGGCATCGTCGTAGGTAGTCTCGCGGTGCGTTGCCTGCGTGTGGTCGACCGTCACATCGACCTGCGCGGCCTGGTCGGGGACTCCGTCGCGCCACTCCGCCACCACCTGCTCGCCGCGCCACCGCTCGTGGGCATACTGCTCGCCATCGTGGAACCGCACGATCAACTCGTCGCCGCCGACGCCATGGCGCTCCTCCACCAGTTGCCCCTGATGATACACGAAGGTCAGTGCCTCCGGTGGCGGCGCTTCGGCAACGGGCGTCGAACCGGGGGTACTGGTGAAACGGCGCAGGCGCCCGGCGGCGGTCAGCTCGTAGTCCTCGGTGGCCAGCAGGAGACCCTGACCGTCGTAGCGGTGTACCTGCCGCAGGGACGCCCCGCGGTAGGTAAGCACGACACGCCCCTGCACCGCGCCGTCGGCGGCGAACAGGCGCTCCTCCAGGAGCCGACCACCGACGTCGAAGCGCCGCTCCGCCACCAGCCGGTCCGCGCGCATGTGACGCTCCACGCTGCCTTCGGCGTCGACGCTGCGACGCCACTCCTCGACCGCGGCGCCGCGATGCAACAGGCGGCGCCGCGCCGCCAGGCCGGCCGCTTCCGCTTCGGCGGGGGTGTCGACCGCGAGCGCGAATCCCTGATATGCGGACGGATCGCCATCCAGGGTCTGCAACGGGGTGCCGTGCGCGTCGGAGCGGTAGTACTCGACGCCCGCGACCGGCGGGACAACCGTCAACACGACGGCGCACGCGACCGCCAGCGCCGGCGCGCGCGCCGGCAGCGACGCGATCGGCAGCGCCGGTGCCGCCGGCGATGATCCGTTCCTCATCACCTGCTGCGCTCCAGCCGCGACCATCAGATCAGCTTCACGCGCGGGCGCCGGGAGCGCAATCACGTTGCCGGCGACACCCGCGAACACGGTGCCACGCAGCGCACCAGCTTCGCGACCACCGCGTACCGTTCACTCCCGACCAACCACCGCGGCAGCGAAGCGGTGAGCGTCGAACGGTTCCAGGTCATCCAGCCCCTCACCGGTGCCCAGCAGCGAAAACGGCAGCCCGAGCTGCCGGCTCACGGCGAACGCGGTGCCGCCGCGCGCCGAAGAATCGAACTTGGTCAACAGCAGCGAGTCGACGCGCAACGCATCGTGAAACACGCGCGCCTGCTCGACCGCGTTCTGTCCCGTGGTGGCGTCGATGGCGAGCAGATGATGTACGGCGCCCTCCGCTCGCTGCTGCGCGACGCGCGCCAGCTTGCGCAGCTCGGCCACCAGATCGGCGCGGTTGTGCATGCGGCCCGCGGTGTCCACCAGGAGCAGCTCGATGCCGCGCGCCTGGGCGCTGGTGATGGCGTCGAACACGACCGCGGCCGCGTCAGCTCCCCGTCCCTGACGAATCACCGGCAGCCGGAGACGGTCGCCGTGGCGCACCAGTTGCTCGACGGCGGCGGCGCGGAAGGTGTCCGCCGCGGCAAACATTACCTTGTGCGAGCGGCGGAACCGATGCGCCAGCTTGGCCAGGGCGGTGGTCTTCCCTACCCCGTTCACGCCCAGCATCAACACCACGGTGAGCGCTCGGCGGCGCGGCATCACCACCGTCGTCGCTAGCGCCCGTTGCAGGATTTCCTCCAGAGCGACCTGCAGTTGCTCCCAGTCGCGCGGACGCTCGGAGCGTACCTCGTCCACGATCTCGGCAGCGAGCCGCGGCCCGAAGTCTCCCTCCAGGAGCGTGTCCTCCAGGGCATCGAAATCCGCCTCCGCCCATCCCGAGGCGCGCGTGAACCAGTTCCGCAACCGCCCCCGGAAGGTGCCGCGGCCAGCCAGCATCAACGTGCCCTCCGACTGGCGGCGTCCAGATAGTCGCCCAGGCCGACCACGGCACGCACCAGCAACGCACCGCTCAGTACCGTGGCGGCGATGCCACCGCCGTACATCAGGTCGCGTTGCCCGACACTTGCGTCCGGGTTGCCCGCGGCGTCGGCGGATGCCGAGAACAGTGCCAGCGGACCGGCGAACGACAGCAGAGCGGCACCAAATTGCCCATAGAAGCGGTCGCGCATCTCGCCCTGCCGGGTCTCCGGATCGTAGTCGGCGGCTTCCAGGTCGATCCGCACCTGCGGCGCGCCCTGATCGTTCAGCAACAACGCCGCGTCGTGGTGTCCGTCGAGGCGCAGGAGCACGCGCGCCGGTTGCTCGGTCGCGGGCACCGGTAAAGGAGTGACGCCGAGCCACGCCGAGTCGACATAGACCGATGCCCCGGGCGGTGTGGAAGCCACCGTTACCAGGCGCTCGCGCCGTGGCTCCAGCGTGAGTTCGACGACCACCTCGCTGCCGTCCAGCGTCACCAGCTCTTCGACCGGTTCGTGCCCGGGCGCGGTAACGCGGACCGTGTGCGGTCCCCACGACTGGTAGGGCAGCTCCACGCGACCGCTGCCGACGAACGCCCCGTCGACATGCACCGCACCATGGCGCGGCAGCGGCGTCACCGTGATCGTTCCCCAGGGCTCGCCGACGAGCCATTGGGCAAGGTGCTGCTGCATCTCCTGCACGGCCTCGGTGAGAGCCTCGCGCCGCAGCGCGTCGCGGTAGGTGTCTGCCGGACCGCCCAGGCTCGGACTGATCGCCTGCAGCTCGACGAACAGGATCCCTTCCACCTCCTGCAATCGACCGGTAATCAACAGGTCGAGGTCGGCCTGCTCGGCGACCTGCAGCGGCGAGAAACGTGGCGCCGGAAACAGGTCGTCTTCCGCGCCGGCCGCCACCATGAGCAACGGCTTGCGTGGTGCGATATCGAGCGCCGCCCAGGACAGCGCCTGCAACTCGGCAAGCCGGCCGCGCTGCTCGGCAAGCTGCTCATCCAGATGGTCGGTAGTACTGCCCTGCAGCACTTCGGCGTCGCGATCGCGCAGCAGCTCCGCCAGCACGGCGCGCGCGCTGCGCTGTGTTGCGGCCAGCAGCCGGCGCGCCTGCGCGCGCTGCTCGGCGGGGCTCAGCGCATGCTCGCGGATCGGGGCCAGACGCTCGCGCAGCAGGCGCGGGATCGCAGTGCTCAGATAGCGGTTCTCCGATGCCAGCCGATCCCCGCGCAGCGCCGTAAAGCCGACCCGCCAGTCGCTGCGCGGATCCTCCGGAACAATATCGGCGAAGCCGGTATGCGCCACCGCGAGCAGTCCTGCGACGGCGATGACGAGCGCTCGTCCGGCGGCGCGCGCTCGTCCAGTACCGGGATGCGGGCAGGCGGCGCGCGCGCTCCGGGAGACCGGGTCGATCGGCATGACACCCGCTCGCCGGTGTCGGTCGGCGCCGCGCCGGGGGCCGCGAACGGGTATTCGGGCAGCGCGGCGCCGCGGCAGCAGCGCAGATGGCGCGCCAGTCCGCTGATGGACCACCGGTGGGGGTGGCTGGCGGACGGCGGCGTTCCCCGGCGGCTGGTCGGCGCACGTCGGCCGGCGTGCCGGGGCGCGGCGCCGCGCGACCCGCTGCCCTGACCGGACGTGACGGCCAACCGCCAACGCTCGTATATCGACCTCCATGGTCCCGGGTGTCACGGAGTGCCCGTGCCTACTGCTTCAGGTACGCGGTGATGAACGAATCTATGGCGCCATCCATCACCGACTGTACGTTGCCCACCTCGAACTTCGTGCGGTGATCCTTCACCATGGTGTAGGGCTGGAAGACGTAGGAACGAATCTGGTTGCCCCACGAGATGTCGCGCTTGTCCCCCTCCAGATCGCGGCGCTCCGCACGCCGCTGTTCTTCGAAGTGGTCGTAGAGCCGGGAGCGCAGCACCTTCATGGCGGTAGCACGGTTCTTGTGCTGGCTGCGTTCGTTCTGGCACTGCACCACGATGCCGGTCGGCAGGTGGGTCATCCGCACGGCGCTGTCGGTCTTGTTGACATGTTGGCCGCCGGCGCCGCTGGCGCGATAGGTGTCCACACGCACGTCCTCGGGGCGAATCTCCACCTCGATCGAATCATCGATCACCGGGGACACCGCTACCGAGGCGAACGAGGTATGGCGCCGTTTGCTCGCATCGAACGGCGAAATGCGCACCAGACGATGAATGCCGCTCTCGGCACGCAGGAACCCGAACGCATATTCGCCGGACACCTCACAGGTCACCGACTTGACGCCCCCCTCCGCCTCCATCAGGTCGATGATCTCCACCCCGAACCGGTGCCGTTCGGCCCAGCGACTGTACATACGCAGCAGCATGGCGACCCAGTCGCACGCCTCGGTACCACCGGCTCCGGCGTGCACGGTCAGGAAACAGGCGGCGGCGTCATGGGCGCCCGACATCCACTCCCGCTGCTGGAGTTCGGCATAGGTGCGGCTCAGCTCCGTGGTGGTGGCGGTGATCTCCTCCTCCAGGTCGTCCGCCTCCTCGGCCACCGCCAGCTCGTAGAGCTCGACCAGATCCACCACCTCGGCGCGCAGCTTCTGCCACGGATCGACGCGGCGCTTGAGGCCCTTCAGACCAGTCAGGATCTCCTCGGCACGCTCCCGGTCCTGCCACAGATCGGGCTGTTCGGTCGCCCGCTCCAGCTCGCGCAGGCGCTGCTCGACGCGGTCCCGTTCAAAGATACCCCCAGGATTCGTCGACCGCGCTGCGCAGGTCGGTGATCTGCTGCTCGATTTCTGCCAACACTTCCGATTTGCCTCTTCGCCGGTAAGCATGCCCAATTGCGGCAGCAGCCATCAAGGGCCCGGGGGCGCAGCCGCGGAGCGTTTCTCGGCGTCGCCGCCGGCTCGTCCGGGGACGAGCATCCACACCGCCAGCGACAGCGCAAGCGAGATCCACAGCACAAGTTCGCCGGTGCTGCGTTGCGGAGGCTCGTACCGAGCCGCTACCAGACCGTCCTGCGCCAGCAACACGGCGGCGATGCTGACCGGCGGAACGGCGGCCACGGCTTCGCGCAGCCACCCTTCGTCGAAGCGCGCTACTACTCGCTCCTCGCGTACCACGCGTCCGTCAATCGCACGCCGATAGTCAGCGAGCACCACGCGCTCGTCGGGCGCCGGCAACCGGTAGGGACGCGCGAACGGCAGCGTCTCCTGGTAGGCGAGGTGGGTCACGAAGTCGGTCAGGGCCGGAAGCGGCGTGCCGGCGGCACGTTGGAACCGCGCCGGCACTCCCGGGGCGACCGGTGGATCCTCCGACCACCGCGGAGGCGTCGACGCGAGCCGCCCGGCGCCGGAGATCGCTTCGAGGGTGACCGGCAGAACCTCCGCCGGCGGGTCTGGCCGAGGCACGCGCCGGCCGCCGCCGAGCAGTATGGCAACCGCGATCAGCACCATCAGCAGGCTCCGCGCCAGACGCGCAGCGAGCAGGCGCGGAGCCGGGCTCGGCCCGTGCGCCGCAGCGCCGTCCTCGCGTTCGGTCGCAGCCTCGGTATCGTCGGCATCGTCCGCGGCCAGCTCGGCGTGGCCGGCAGCGCCCGCGTAGCGTTCGGTCGCAGCCCGCCGCGGCGGCAACCACGCGCACGCCGCCAGCACCGCGCACCAGATCGTGCCGATCGCCAGATGCAGCGCCATCCGCTCGATGACGGGAACGGCAGCAGTCCGCTCCGCAACGGTGGCCGCCACGACGATGAGCGCGCCGAGCAGCGTGACCCCGCGCAGTACGGCCCCGCGCAGTGCACCGTGCCACGGCCACCGCCACGCGGGAGGCCGCCGCAACACCGCGCGGCGCAGCGCAACAGCGCCGGCCAGCCGCACCACCGCACAATGGGCCGGCACCGCGACGAACGCCACCGGCAACCCACCCTGAGCCACCAGGAACAGCCAGGGCACAGCCAACACCGACTGCCACCCGCGCGGCGTTCGCCCGTCGCGCAGGAAGATCTGCAGCGCCATGCCCGCGGCGGCCAACAGCAACGCCAGGAACAGCTCTTCCCACGGCAGTCCGCCGAAGTGCCACTGCGCGTCGATGCCCGAGAGCACCCCGCCGACGCGCGCCGCGAAGTAACCGGGAGGAACAACGCTTCCTACGTACACGAAGCTCACGTCCCGCATGGAGGAAGGATCGGCGAACCAGTTGCCCACGTGGCGAAGGTAAGGGTCGTAGCGCGGATCCAATGGGTCCAGGCGTTGCTGCAGGTCGGCCACCGGCACCGATTCGAAGCCGCGGAACGTGGTGAGCAGCTCGGTTGCGCTGGAGGCGGCAATCACCGCCCCGATCTCCGCCTCCTGCAACCTCCGCACCAACTCGGCGGCATCGCCGGTAACAACGAGGGTGTAGTAGCCACGCCAGATCTGCACCGTCTCCGCCAGCGCCGCCACGGAGCGCAACAGAAACGTGCCGCCGATCAGCACCGCGGCCGCCAATCCCAACGTCACTACGCGGCGCATCGCTCCCCTTCGGCCGCGGCCGCTCGTATCGCCGCCGCGAACAGCCCGCGGCATTGACAGCAAAATCATGCCAGCGCTACCGTTGCGCCGTGGGAAGCGCCTCGCAGCCGCGGCCGGCGGCGTTCCGTGTGCTCGCCGACGACGTCGATCGGCGCGTGGATCGCGTCGTGCGCAAGCTGCTCCCGCACGTCCCACTGTCGCGGCTCTATCGAGCGTTGCGCGCCGGCGACATCCGCGTCAACGGGGTGCGGGTAGCGCCGGCAGCCCGCACTCGCGAGGAGGACCTGATTTCGGTCAGCGGGGCGCTGGCGGCGACTCGCGCCACCCACCGGGCGCCGCCCGCAACGCCGCTGCGGCCGGCGCGCCGCTCTCCGTTGGCCATACTGTACCGCGACCGTCACGTGGTGGTCGTCGACAACCCGGCCGGGCTGGCGGTGCACGGCACTGCCGCCTCGCTAATTGCCA
>CAYFXT010000025.1:0-18704 GCA_964346995.1 uncultured Spirochaetaceae bacterium
CTCGAACCCGGAGGCGATCGACGTCATGCGAAAGCGATTCGCCCAACTGGACCATTTCCAACTGGACCATGTGGAATGGACGACGTTGTGAACCGTATAGCCGATCCCGAGGTGCGCTGGCTCGCCAGTCTCGGTGAGACCCTGCGGGAGGACTACGTGAACCTCGAGCAGGATCGCCTATGGAAGGACAGCCCGTTCGACTGGCACGAGGCAGGAACGCACCCCGGCGCGCTCGGTGGCTTGGCACCGGCTGTGGTAAAGTGCTGGTTACGTGACTCGCCACGGTGTTTCCCTGGACCACGCAGTGTGTGCGGTAGTGTTCGATATCGACGGCACCCTGTATCCGAGCCGCCGCATCGCACGGCGTTCGTTGTCTTTGGTGTGTGCTCATGCCCGGTTGTTCTACGCGTTCGGCCGCGCGCGCCGGGAGCTGCGTCGGGAACGCCCCGGGCAGGCATTGCGGCAACGACAGGCGAATCTGGTGGCCGACATGCTGGGAATCGAGCCGCATGACGCGGCTCGGCGGATCGAGCGGGTAATCTACCGGCAGTGGCCACGCTGCTTCGGTCGCCTGCGCCCCTACCCGGGTGTGGCGGAGACGTTGCAGCATCTGCGTCGCTGCGGTCTGAGGCTGGGCGTAGTATCTGATTCGCCGTTCACCCGACAGAAGCTCGCCGCTCTCGACCTCGTGACCGATTGGGACGCAGTCGTGAGTGCCGATGACGTGGGCGCGCTCAAGCCCAACCCGGAGCCGTTCCTGCGCGTCGTGGAACTGCTCGACGTGGCGCCGCACGACGTGTTGTTCGTAGGCAACAGTTACCCGCGCGACGTGATCGGGGCGCACCGGGCAGGGATGCACGCCGCCCACTTTACACGCCGTCCGGTACGGGCGGGCGTGGCCGCGGTTTCCTTTCCCCATTATCGCTCGTTCCCGCACCTGCCGCGGTCCGCACGGCACGCGGCAGCGTGCCGGCAGCACTGCCCGATTTGAGCTGCCCGATTTGACATCGCGCGTACGCGGCCACTACTATCCGAGGTCGTCGCGATCCCTGTCGTCCCGTGTCGCGGCGCTCTGGGAGGGGACACGCAATGTTCTCGTTGGGGAATCTGGCCACGCTGCTGTTGGTGGTCGTCATTCTCTTTGCCTACCGCCATTTCGATCTGAAGAGCCGGTCTCTCGGCAAGACCAGGCGCTACGCGGAGCGCATTGCCAAGCGCATGTCGGAATCGATCGATCAGAAGGCTGTCGCACACCACGATCTGGCGATCGAGCTGCAAGTCAACCTCAAGACCGGGAAGGAGCTGCTCAGACGGGTGCGCGAGGTGGAGGGGAATCTCGGCGAGCGCACGCAGGAATTGGCAGCGTACAACGATCGCATTCTGGCCCACGCTCAGGCGGTGAGCAGTCTCGAGGAGCGGACCGCCGACGCAGTGGCTGAGCTGAGCCAGGTGCAGGCGGAGTGTGCCGCACTGAGCGAGATCAAGGAGCAGATCGCGGAGATTCGCACTGCGGCCGACACCCTGGAGAGGCGTACCGCGGCAATTTCGTTGTCGGCTGACGGCCTGGATGAGCGCATCAGGGAAGTGTTGGAGCAGGGAACGCAGTTGCAGCAACTCGACCGGAATCTGGCGCGGACCGGGGAGTTGAGCGTGGAGGTAGCGCAGAAGATGTCCGAGCTGCGCAACCGGAGCCGACATGTCGATGCCCTCCACGACGACCTGCTCGGACTGGAGCAGACCGTAGCCCGGCTGCAGCCCGGCGTCGCCGAGATGCGGGACTCGGTAGCACATTTGCAGCATCAGGTGGAGACGGTGGCTGCGGGCGCCGATCGTGCCGGGCAGGCGTTGGACACGCTCGACAAGATCGATGCGCAGATGGCCGACGCGGAGGAGCGTGCACAGCGGCTGCAGGTGGCTCGAGAATGGCTGGCGCGCGCCGAAACGCGCCTCACCGAGATCAGCCATTCGGCGCACGATCAACTACGGCTGCTCGAGACGCTCCTCAAGGCGGAGCGCGACCTCCCCGACGAACCAAGCGGTGCAGAACAGCTCGGCAAACGGTCGATGGTGGTCAAGCTGGCGGGACAGGGATGGACGGTGCCGGAAATAGCACGCGCCACTCACCTCAGCCGCGGCGAAGTGGAACTCACGCTGGAAGTGACCGCCTCGAGCAGCCCGCATGTCCCGGGCAACGGCGCTGCATGACAGGAGTCTGGCGGATTGCGACAGACTCCCGCCATGCGAACGGACCGGATGGGGCAGGAGCGCCGCCGCCGGACGGCGGTCCTGGGGCGATGAGCGTCTCACACGCCCGGTACACGGCCATTTCGTCTCAGGCGTCCCGCAAGCGGGGAAATGCCTTGACGGACGGAAAAGCGGGTTATTAATTTAGCTACGGGCTACTTGGCTGGCGGAGAGAGACGCAGCCTTGCGCCACACGCAGCAATGATGAAGAATCGTACGGGTAACGGCTCAAGCAGTGGTCGTTCAGGCAGAGCGCAACGGCGCGGCACGGCACCGGACGGATAGCGTGGCCGTTGAACCCGACGCTGCCGGCCCTGAACCGGTCGGTGCCGAACCGGCCACGCCCGCATGCGGACGTGCAGACGGTTTTACCCCGTCTCCCGAGGATGGCGGCCACCCGCGCCCTGGTGCTGGCACGGCTCACGCGACCGCGGACAACGGCGACACCGGCACCGTCGACGAGGATGCTACGCAGGAGCACAAGGCGGCTGAAGAAATCGACCAGGCTGAAGAAATCGACCAACTCGGCGAACAGGTTGCAGCGTTGCAGAACGAGTTGCTGCGTAAACAGGCCGATCTCGAGAACTTTCGCAAACGGGTAATCCGCGACAAGGAGGAGGCGATCAAGTTCGCCAACAGCGGCCTGCTCCTTGACCTTACCGGTGTACTGGACGACTTCGAGAGGGCAATATCGGCGGCGGCGCAGAGCCGGGAGTTTGCGTCGCTGTACAACGGAATCGAGCTGATCGAAAAGCAGCTCCTGGGCACGTTGGAACGCAAGTGGGGATTGACGCGCTTCGATTCGGTGGGCCAGCCGTTCGATCCCGAACGCCACGAGGCGTTGGCGACCGAGCCTTCGGCCGCGCACGCCGAGACTACCGTCCTGGAAGATTATCAGAAGGGTTATCTGCTGCACGGGCGCGTCATTCGCGCGGCTCGAGTACGCGTAGCCACTCCGGTCGACGAAACGTCCGGAGCAGCCGAGTCCGCTCTCGGGGAGACCGGTGACAAGACCGGTGGCAGTGGTGGACCGGTGGAACGTTCGCAGGAAGGAGCATAGCAGGCATGGGCAAGATTATCGGCATCGACCTTGGTACGACCAATTCCTGTGTCGCCGTCATGGAGGGCAGCGAGCCGGTCGTAGTACAGAACTCCGAGGGGCAACGTACTACTCCGTCGATCGTTGCGTTCACCGATAAGGTCCGTCTCGTTGGCCAGCCGGCGAAGAATCAGGTAGTTACCAACCCGGAAAACACCGTCTACTCCATCAAGAGATTCGTCGGACGTCGTTTTTCCGAGGTTCCGGAAGAGATCAAGATGGTGCCGTACGAGGTGGTCGGTTCGGGTAACGACGTACGCGTGATCGCCCAGGGGAAGAGGTATTCGCCGCCGGAGATCTCGGCCGCCGTGCTGCAGAAAATGAAGGAAACCGCCGAGCGCTACCTCGGGGAAACGGTTACCGAGGCGGTGATAACCGTTCCCGCCTACTTCAACGACTCGCAGCGTCAAGCCACCAAGGATGCCGGCCGGATTGCCGGTCTGGAGGTAAAGCGGATCGTCAATGAGCCGACGGCGGCGGCGCTCGCCTACGGGCTCAACAAGGAAGGCAAGGAAGAGCGTATCGCCGTCTACGACCTGGGCGGCGGCACCTTCGACATCTCCATTCTGGAACTGGGCGACGGCGTATTCGAAGTGAAGGCGACCAACGGCGACACTCACCTCGGCGGCGACAACTTCGACCAACGCGTAATCGACTGGCTCATCGAGAAGTTCAAGAGCGAGTACGGCATCGACCTGAGCCAGGATCGAATGGCGTTGCAGCGCCTCAAGGAGGCCGCCGAAAAGGCGAAGATCGAGCTCTCCGGTACGGAGACCACCGAGATCAACCTGCCCTTCATCACTGCCGATCAGAGCGGTCCCAAGCACCTGCAGTACAGCTTGGCGCGCTCCACGTTCGAGCAGATGATCGGCGATCTGATCGAGGCGACCGCGCAGCCCTGCCGGCAGGCGATGCGCGATGCGGGGGTGGATTCCGGCGCCATCGACCAGGTCGTGCTGGTGGGCGGCTCGACCCGCATCCCGGCGGTGCAGAAGATGGTCCAGGATGTGTTCGGCAAGGAACCGAACCGAGGGGTCAACCCCGATGAGGTGGTAGCGATCGGCGCGGCGATTCAGGGGGGCATTCTCGGCGGCGAAGTGAAGGATGTGCTGCTGCTCGACGTGACGCCGCTGTCGCTCGGCATCGAGACGCTCGGCGGTGTGGCCACCAAGCTGATCGAGCGCAACACCACCATTCCGACCCGCAAGAGCCAGATCTTCTCCACGGCCGCCGACCAGCAGACGGCCGTCTCGATCCACGTCCTGCAGGGTGAGCGTGAGATGGCCAGCCACAACCGCACCCTCGGTCACTTCGACCTCGTGGGTATTCCGCCGGCGCCTCGCGGCGTGCCACAGATCGAGGTGACCTTCGATATCGATGCCAATGGCATCGTGCACGTCTCGGCGAAGGATCTGGGCACCGGCAAGGAGCAGAAGATTCGCATCGAGTCGTCATCCGGTCTCTCGGAATCGGAGATCGACAAGATGGTGAAGGAGGCCGAGCTGCACGCCGACGAGGACAAGCGCACCCGCGAGCGCGCCGAAGCGCGCAACGAAGCGGACTCCCTGGTTTACACTACGGAGAAGTCGTTGGCCGACTATGGCGACAAGCTTTCCGCGCAGGAGCGCAGCGCGGTGGAGAGCGCGGTAGCCGACGTGAAGAGCTATCTGGAGGCCAACGAACCCGAGGCTCTGGATGTGGATGAGCTCAAGGCGAAGACCGAGGCGTTGCGTCAGGCGGCCTACAAGCTCGCCGAAGAGATGTACAAGAACGCTCAGGGCAGCGATTCAGGTGATGGTCCGGAAGCTCGGGCCGGCGCCAACGGCACCGACCAGGACGCGAACCGGCCCGGGGAGAATGGCCGCACGGCGGCGCCACGTAGAGGCGGAAAGGTCGAAGATGTCGACTACGAGGTAGTCGACGACGACGAAAAAAAGTAGCCGGGGAGTAGGCAGGGTCACTCCGTGACACGGAAGACGACGAACATCGACGCGCAGACTTCGCCGGTTGGCCACCATTTTCGGGTCACCAGGCGGGGTCACTCGTGATACCGGATGCCATGAAAACCGACACACAGGCATCGCCGGTTGGCAGGTACTTTCGGATCAGTCACTCGGCAGGATCGTGATCGGTTGGCCAAACGGGACTACTACGAAGTATTAGCGGTCGACAAGGGCGCTTCTCTCGACGACATAAAGAAGGCGTACCGCAAGCTTGCGATCCGCTACCATCCCGACAAGAATCCGGGCGATCAGGCCGCCGAGGAGAAGTTCAAGGAAGCCACCGAGGCGTACGACGTTCTCTCCGATCCACAGAAGCGACAGACGTACGACCAGTTCGGGTTCGCCGGCGTCGATGGCATGGGCGGCGGGAGAACCCAGGATTTTTCCCACGTCTTCCACGACTTCGAGGACATCTTCGGCGACTTCGGCGGCATTTTCGATTCGCTGTTCGGCGGTGGGCGGCGGCGTCCCGGCGCTACCCGCTCCGCCATGCGCGGCGACGACCTGCGCTACGATCTGGAGGTGTCGTTGGCCGAGGCGGTGTTCGGCACCGAGGCCGAGATTTCGTTCGCCCGCAATGAAGCGTGCGAACCGTGTCACGGCACCGGTGCGGCGGGCGGGGCGCGCCGCAAGATCTGTCCCACCTGCGGCGGCAGTGGTCAGGTGCGGCGCAGCTCGGGATTCTTCTCCATTGCGTCCACCTGTCCGGAGTGCGGGGGCGACGGAGACATCGTCGAGAACCCGTGCCGGCAGTGCCGCGGCACCGGCCGGGAACGGCGGACCAAGCGCCTCAAGATCACGATTCCGGCGGGCATCGAGCCCGGCAAGCGCATCCAGATTCCCGGCCATGGCAACGGCGGTTCCGGCAGTCGGCCACCGGGCGATCTGTACGTCTACATCCACATTCGCGAGCACGAATTCTTCGAACGCCACGCGAACGATCTCTACTGCGTAATCAGGATCGGTATCGTACAGGCCGCGTTGGGGGACGAGATCGTGGTCCCGACGCTCGACCAGCGCAAGGTTCGGGTCAAGGTTCCGGCCGGCACGCAGAACGGCAAAACGCTGCGTCTGCGCAATGAAGGAGTCCCGTTCCGCGGCGAGCGCAACCGGCGCGGCAACCTGTATATCAGGGTACTGGTGAAGGTTCCGGAAAAGGTGCCGGCGCGTGCGCGCCGGTTGCTGGAAGAGTTTTCCCGGATCGTGGCGGACGACGATACCCCGCAACCCGTTCCCCTGGCTGAGCTGAAATAGTCGTTCCATGTCCGCCGCGGCGACGCTCGTGGTACAGGCCGCGGTAGCAGCCTTGCTCGGCGCCCAGATCACCGTGGCGGTACTGCGCGCCGGAGCGGCGCCACGGCGTGCGGAGGCAATCTGGTTCATCCTGTTTCTTGGCGGGTTGCTCGGCTTGGCGGTGACGGACGCCACCGGTCCGGGGGGCCTGATCGCCACGGCCGCCTTGCTGTGGGTGGCGGGCTGCTACCTCACGGCACGCGATGGCGAACCGGTGCCTCGGCTGTGGCACGGTCGCGCGGCGCTGGTGGGGTTGGGAATCGTCGCGTGCTTGTGGGCCGGGTGGTGGGAAACGGGCCGCTGGCTGGTGCCGGTAGCCGGTGTCGCACTGCTCGCTGTCTATCCCCACCGGCGGCTGTGCGGGGCGCGTCACGTACGCAAGGGAACTCCGGACCGGTTTCTGTGCAGTACCGGGCTGCTGCCGGTAGCAGGATCGATCGCCGACCAGATCATGCAGCTCCTCGGCCGCCCCGTGCTGTCGCTGGCGGTGGTGGGGGTGGGAGTGCTGGCACTCGGTTCGGGTTACTTCCTTGTCCAGTTGAACTACCTGCGCGGCATACCCGAGGTCGGTGGTGGGCCGGCGCGGCGTCTGTTGCGTCTGCGCAAGCGGCTGGAAGAGGCCGAGGAGAGCCTGTTGCTGCAGAATCGGCTGGAGACCGTGGGCTACCTGACCGCCGGGGTTGCCCACGAGTTCAAGAACATCCTCAGCCACATCAAGGCGACCGCCGAGTGGGGTATCGCTGCCGGTCCGGATGACTCGGGACGTGCGCTGGAGCTCATTCGCAGCCACGTGGGCGCCGGCGTCGTCGGGGTCAATGAGATGTTGGCCACGGTACTGCGCGGTGGCCCGGAACCGCCTGCCGTGGTGTCGGTCCGAGAGGAAATGGGCCAGCTCCTGGGAATTGTCGCCTCGTCGTTCCGGACGGTGCGGATCACCATCGACCTGCAGGTCCCGGAGGAGCTGACGCTGGTGACCCGCAAGCGAGAGATGATGCTGGCGCTGCTGAATCTGATCCAGAATGCGGGCCAGGTCACCGCCGAGCGCAGCCGCACGAGTGGCACGGTCACGGTAGCCGGACGCGACACCGGGCAGGATTGCGTACTGGAGGTAGCCGACCAGGCCGGCGGGGTGGATCCGGTGACAGCGCGTAGGTTGTTCGAGTGGGGGTACAGCAGCGGCTCGGGAACCGGTCTGGGACTCCATCTCGCACGTCGCCTGGTAGAGCGCAACCACGGCACGCTGACCTATCACCCGATCGCTGGCGGGAGTTGCTTTCGCATCATCCTGCCGCTGGCGCCGCCGTGAGCAGACTTGAGAGAGCCGCGGAGAGCGCATCGCCATCGACCGGCCGTGCGCAGGCAGACGCACCGGTTGCCGGCTCCGGACACCCGGAAGTGCTACCGATCAATCGCAAGTACCTCGGCTCCAAGGCGACTCTTGCCTCCTGGATATGCGATCGTATGGTGGCGGTCGCCGGGATCCCGGCGACCTTCCTCGACGGATTTGCCGGTACGGGCGCGGTGGCTGCCGAGATGGCGCGCCGCGGCGCCCGAGCCGTTACCTGCGTAGACAACCTGCGCAGCAACACGGTAATTCTGGGCGCCTACTTCACGCCTTTGACGCCGGCGCAGCACGCCACGGTGACGGCACATCTGTCACATCTGGGCACCGTTCCAGGACGATGCGGGTACGTTACCGATACCTACGGGGGGCGCTACTTCACGCGTGCCAATGCGATGGCCATCGACGCGGTGCGCGAGGAGGTTGCCGCCCTGGCCGCGGCCGGCGAAGCGCCGCAGGTGGTGCAGGCGCTCCTGGCCAGCCTGTTGCTGGGCGCCGACCGCGCCGCCAACACACTCGGACAGTACGACGCTTACCTCAAGCACCTGGGGCAGCCGGTGATGCGCAGCGGCCGCCATCTGGTGGACGCGCGCGTGTACGAGCCGCTGCGGCTGGCACCCGTGGCCGCGGCCGACCGCGGCGCAGTGGTGCTGACGGCGGATCTGCTGCGCATGGTCGGTGACGTCGCCGCCGAGGTGGCGTACTTCGATCCGCCCTACAACTGCCGCCAGTACTGCGACAACTATCACGTGTTGGAGAACCTCGCCCGCTGGCAGCGGCCGCCGGTGAGCGGCAAGACACGCAAGTTTCCGCGCGAGCACCTGAAGAGCCCGTTCTCCCGGCGCCGCGAAGCTGCCGGCGCCTTCGCAGAGTTGCTGGCGAACTGCCGCACCGGTGCCTTGTTCCTGTCGTACAGCTCGGAGGGTCTGCTCGCCGTCGACGAGCTGCAGCGGCTGCTGGAGAGCCGGGGCCCGGTCTGCCGCTGGGAGTATCGCTACCCGGTGTTCGGCCGTGGCGCCGGCGTGGCGCGCAAGCGCACGGTGGTCGAGTACCTGTTCGCGGTGCGCTGCACATGAACGGGAGCCGCGGTCACCGGGAGGCGGGACGATGAGCGACGAACCGATCGAGTTGTTCGACGAGCAGGGACGCAGCCGCGGGTTCTACTCGCCGCGCAATCGCCTCAATGACCTGACCGGCAAGGAGTGGCTGTACTGGACCCGATCGGTGATCAACCGCCCCTATCCGCCCAACTGCCAGCACGCGCTACGCCGCTGCCACGGCGGTCAGAAACCTCCGGATCTGTGTGCCGACCTGATTCGCGTATTCACCAAGCGCGGGGCACGGGTGCTCGATCCGTTCATGGGGGTCGGCGGTACGCTGCTCGGGGCCGCCAAAGCGGAACGGCAAGCTCTCGGCATAGAGATCAACCCGCGCTGGATCGAGATCTATCGAGAGGTGTGCCGCCGCGAGGGCATCGTCGAGCTGCCGACACGTACGGGAGACGCTGCCGCAGTGCTCGAGGGTGTCCCGGGTCCGTTCGAGCTGGTGCTGACCGACGTGCCGTACTGGAACATGGACGTGGCGCCGCGCTCGAAAGGCAGCTACAAGCGGGTGGGGTTGCCGGCACGGCCGGCGCCGCCAACCCGGCTGGACCGATTCGGCGCCGCTTCCGGCTATACCGACAAGGCCACCTGGTTGGCCGGACTGAGGGAGGTGTTCCGGCTCGCGACCACGCGCCTCAAGGCGGGCGGGTACCTGCTCACCTTCATAGGCGACATGTATGTCGGCGGTTCCTACCATGCGCTGTCGGCCGAGTTGGGGGCGATGCTGGGCGGCATCGAGCCGCTCCTGTGGCAGGCGAACCTGATCTGGTATGACGCATCCAAGAAGCTGCACATTTATGGTTACCGCTACCGGTACATCCCTTCGCTGGTCCATCAGAACGTACTCGTGTTCCGGAAGCAGGAGGATGGATAGCCTGGCGGCATGATCATCTACGGTGTGCATCCGATTGCCGAGTTGCTGGATCGAGTTACCGCCGGCAGGTTGGAGCTGCCGCGCGCGGCGATGTTGCTGGTGGCGCGGGACAACGCTCACGTACGCAGGGTGCGCCGGCAGGCGGCAGCCCTGGAGATCCCGGTACGAGCGGTCACCGCCGCCGATCTGGAGCGTCGCTGCGGCAGCTCCGCCCATCGCGGAGTGGCGCTGGTGGGAGCATCCGCGTCGACGCTGCAAGCGCCCGCCGGGCGCCGGCTCGACCGCAACGCCGCGGACAGCGGGGCGCGCACGTCGGCAGGCCGCGGTCGGTCAGGCAAGCCGGCATCGCTGCGCCGCAGGCTCGCGGAGTTGGCGCAGCAGCCGATGGCACTGATCGTGGTGGTGGACGGAGTGACCGATCCCGCCAACCTGGGCAGCATCACGCGCAGCGCCGAACAGTTCGGCGCGGACCTCCTGGTGGCGCCGCGCCGCCGCACGGCGCACTTCGACGATACGGTGATGCGCGTCTCTGCCGGAGCTGCCGCGCACGTTGCCACGGTCGCGGTAGCCAATGTGGCTTCCGCCCTGGAGGAGTCGAAACGGAGCGGCTTCTGGATCTACGGCGCCGACCTCGGCGGCGAGACGCTCGACGAGGTGCGCTTCCCGGAGCGCGTGGCGTTGGTGCCGGGATCGGAGGGAGCCGGCCTGCATGATCTGGTGCGCCGCCGTTGTGACCACCTGGTACGCATTCCCACCACCGGTCGGCTGAACTCCCTCAACGTCGGCGTCGCGGCCGGCATCCTGATGTACGAAGTACGCCGACAATGGCGGGAGGAGACGCGGATCCCCCGGCCACGGAGTCGACATTGCCTCAAGGAGCCACGTTGAGCAGGTGGGCGCCGATGTCGGTGCGCCACCACGCTCCGGGGAACCGTACCTGCTCCATGAGCGAGTAGGCGTTGGCTCTTGCGGCCGTCAGATTGTTGCCAAGGCCGGTTACTGCAAAGCAACGACCGCCGCCCGTGAGCAACGTGCCGGCGTGGCTCGTGGTGCTGGCATGGAATACGTGACCGCGCGGATCTCGCGGTGCCGGCAGCGACTCCACCGCCAGCCCGGTTCGGTACGAGGCGGGGTAGCCCCCGGCTGCCGCGACCACACATACCGCGGTCCGACTGTGCCAGGCAATCGGAACACGCCTCAGGCTGCCGGCTGCTGCGGCCCACAGCAATTCCGCCACGTCGGTGGCGAGCAGCGTCATGAGCACCTGGGTCTCCGGGTCGCCGAAACGAACGTTGAACTCCAGCACGTGCGGGCCGCGCTCGGTGACCATGAGACCGATGAACAGTACGCCCCGGTAGAGCAGACCCTCCTGCCGCAGCCCGCGTACCGTCGGTTGGACGATCCGTTGGTCGATTGCCGCCGCCAGCTCGCCGTCGACCCACGGTACCGGACAGATGGCCCCCATGCCGCCCGTGTTGGGGCCCGTATTGCCGTTGCCCGCCTTCTTGTAGTCGCGGCAGAGCGGCAGAGCGGTGGCGTGGGAGCCATCCATCAGCAGAAACAGCGACAACTCGTAGCCGCGCAGGTACTCCTGGGCAAGTACCGGTCCCCTTGCCAACGCGTCCCGGCCGAAGCGCAGCAGGGCGGCACGGTCGGTGGACTCGAAGACACCCTTACCCTGAGCCAAGCCATCCATCTTCAGCACCACGTCGCCGGAGTGAGAGATCAGGAACCGTTGCAACATCGTGGGATCGCGCAGCTCCCAGGCGCATGGCGCGGGGATGTCGTGGCGCTCGAGAAACCCCTTGCAGAACGCCTTGCTCGACTCCAACCGCGCCGCGTGCGCCGACGGCCCGACCACGCCTATGGCGTTCTCCCGGAGCCGATCGGCCGCGCCGGCGGCCAACGCATCCTCGGGGCCGATCACCGCCAGATCGACACCGTGATCGCCGGCCACCCGGGCGATGGCGGCTGGATCGGTGGGCTGCACCTGGGGAAGATTGCGGCCAAGACGGGCAGTGGCTGCGTTGCCCGGCGCAATCAGCACTTCTTCCGTCAGCGGACTGGAAGCCAGCTTCCACGCCAGGGCGTGCTCGCGGGCGCCGTTGCCTACTACGAGGACGCGCATCGGCTGCAGATCGTGATGAAATCGTGCAAGTTGCTGGCGGTGCTCAAGATACCGGTCATGGCAGCTTGCTTGCCCTGGGCACGGATGGTAGACTGTTCAATCGGGTCGCGATGAATCAGGCCGACGTGGGCGTGGGTGTCGAAGAATCGCATTTGGTTGACAAGAATGCCGAACCGGCAGCCGGGGGCTTGGCAGCGACGCATGCCGCCGCGCGCGCCGCACAGGGTGTCGGCGCCGGACAGCGTAGCGCCCTCCGGTGGCGTCGTCAACGGAACCTGGTGAGCCCCGGCTCGCCATCGTCGCCCCGCCGGGCGCGCGACTACGGTGCATCGGTGGATCGTTACAAGGCCGCGGAAGTGCGCGTCGTGGCCGCAGCGCGGCGGCTGGTGGCCAGACTCGTGCAATCGACGACCGCGTTGTGGCACCGCGTACGGGGCGTCGGCAGCCAGAGGTTCACCATCATGTTCGTTCCGCACTCGCAGCGGAAGGTTTACGACCTGAACATGTCGCTGTTCGCGCTGGCCTTCGTGGGTGTGCTCCTCGTGACCCTGCTGGCGGTTTCCCTCTCGTTGTCCGCCGGCTATACCGGCACCCACGAACGGTTCCTCGACGCCAGCCGCGCACTGGTCGCCAGCGAAACGACGGTCGAGAGCATGACCGACGAGGTGAAGGAGCTGCAGCGCGTGGTGACGGAGTTTCGTCACTCGTTGGAGCGGGTGCTGAACGTGGTAGGCGCCGAGAATGCTCACGGCCATCTCACCGGCGGCGGTGCCGGCGATCTTGCATCGTTCGTGAGCGAATCGCTGGTGATCGGCAGCGATGTGCGCAGCCTGACCGAGCTGCGCAGCTTGCGCACTTATCTGGAGGCGTCCATCGCTCCGCTGCAGGAGATCGAAAACGCGCTCCTGGCCCAGCGCGAGCTACTGGTCGACATTCCCAGCTTGTGGCCGGTGGCAGCCGGCAAGGGATACATCACTGCGGAGTTCGGTCCTGCCATACATCCTTTCGACCGGCGCTGGTACATCCACAAGGGGATCGATATCGCTTGGCTGCGCGGTACCGAGATCGTGGCTACCGCCAACGGCAAAGTGCAACGGGTCGGCTACGAGCCCTACAACCTCGGCCATTTCGTCGTCGTCAAGCACAAGTACGGCTTCGCGACCTTATACGGGCATCTCAGTCGGCGACCGGTGGTCAAGCCCGGCCAGCAGGTGGAACGGGGGGCGGTGCTCGGCTACCTTGGCAGCACCGGGCTCTCCACCGGCCCGCATCTGCACTACGAGGTACTGCTCGCCGAGCAGGTGGTCAATCCGCGCCAGTTCCTGTCGATCGTCGGCAGCTCAGGCAGTGGCGTGGTGCCGCGCTGACTCTGTCACCGCCTCCGCCTGCCACGCGTCGACCTGGGCGGCAATGACTTTGCGCGCGTCGTCGAGAACCTGAACCACCGCCCGGCGGTCGGTCGCAGGCGGGTAGATGGCCAGCACCTTGACCCGGTAGTGGACGCCGGCAAGATTACGCAATGCTGCGATTCGGGAGATGGCGGTGCCGCCATCCAACGCCACCGCCACGATCGGCAGGCCGCTCTGCTCGGCGACCACGCGCGTGCCGGCGCGATAGAATCTGGCGACCTTGCCGTCGCGCGAACGTGTGCCTTCCGGAAACACCGCGAAACTGCAGGGCGGGAAAGCGGACTCGCGGTTGGGTTTCCGGTCGAGTTGCGTCAGGCGGATCAGTTCACGACGGGTAGTTCGAAACGGCCCGCGGCGGTCGGTCGCGGCATGCTCGCCGTAGCGCAGACACTTGGACAGCGTCGGGATCCCGCGAAAGAGGGAACGCTTGGCGATGAACTTGAGGGGATGGCGGGGAAAGGCCGCCACCAGCATCGGTATGTCGGCCAGACTCTGATGGTTGCTGAGCATGATGAAGCGGCGCGGCAGCGTCCCGGCAGCGCCCGTGTCGGAGCTGTAGCGCAGGCCACAGAAGCGGTGCACGGTGACGATCATGCGCCGACCCTGCACCGTCATGAACCGTTCTACGAGCTGCCGCCGCTGCTGGCGCCAGCTCATGGTTGCCAGGATCCGCAGTTCGCCGAACAGGAAGACTACCACCAGGTAGAACAGAGCGGCCGCCAAGCCACCCGGTAGTCGTCCGTCGCTGCGGTCAGGCGAGGACAACGGTTACACCGCGCTTTCAGTTCCCGCACCGCGCCGCGCGCTGAAACAGCTCGGGCATCTGCGCGGCGCTGAGCACCTGCACCCCGTCGGCGTTCAGGCGGCTCATCTGTTGGAGCCATTCGGGGAGAATGTAGCCCCAGTCGGCGAGACAGGTGGTAATACGCCGGTCGCGGTTGTCGAGCAGATGGTCGAGCTGATCTTCCACGAACAGCGCACACGCTCCCGGTTCGGCATCCAGATGTTCGCCGATCACGTCCAGTTTGCGGGTGTCGAGGCCGTGCGGGGTGCTGGCGGCGTGAAAGACGGCTGCGGCGGGCAGCGGTATGCGGTGGGCGCGCAGAATTTCGCACACCAGCGGAGCCGTCTTGGTGGACAGGATACGGATGTTGGCCAAGTCGCAGGTGGTCAGCAGCCGGTGCATGTGCGGATAGAGGCGGTTCAGGGCCAGCCATCCCGCTCGGTCGCGCTCCAGAAAGCGGTTGCGCGTGGCTGCCATGGTGTCCTTGTAGCGGGCGATGCGGCGGCTCCCGAGCGCATCGCGGTAGGCGTCGAAGGACCTCTGGGTGGCGGGGCCGAGAAATCCTTCCTGCGCTGCTTCGCGTGTAATGATCTCCTGGATCACTACGTAGTCCTCGCCGGAGCGTATCAACGGTCGCATCTCGCAAAAACGTCGCCGGGCGTGCAGGCTGACGTATGGGGCCGCCTCTGCGGTCAACTCCCGGTAGGCGAGCCAACTGCTGACGAAGCACTCGCGCTCCGAGTCGCACACCACGCCGTCGAAGTCGAGGTAGAGCAGGGTCGAGTGGGGGGCCCGTGCCACGTGCAGCGTCAATCGTCGACCAGGTGCAGCATTTCGCCGGCGTGGTCCACGTACAGGATGCCTTCCGCCTCGCGATTCCGGTAGTCTTCGGGATTCACCGTCGCGGGATCCAGGTATCCGAGGTTGATGCGCGCGCACAGTTCCGGTGCGAGTCCGGTGGCGAGCACCACGTCGATGCGCGGGCGCTCGATGCCGTCGCGGTAGGTGCCCTCGCCCCTGACCAGGGCGGAATGCGCCAGCACGCCGCGCGGAATGGCGCGGAATTGCTCCATGCGGCTGCTGAAATACTCGGCGACGTGGTAGCCGATCTGTTCCAGATGGTGGCCCCAGGTGCGTGAGATCTCGCGGATGTGCGGACCATGGACGATCAGCGTGCCGCCGTCGGCTACGACCGGCTCCAGCTTGTACATTACCTTGCCGCCGACCCACATCTCGTCGTACATCTCCGGGGCGCGGCCGAATACGGTGTGGAACGGCTGCGGCTTGCGCACCACGTGCACCTGCTGCGAATGGTCCACCGCCTGTTGCCACGCCTCTTCGGGAGGGCCGACGTACATGCCTTCCAGCCCGCCGCCGGAGGTCACGACCATGGCGATGAGATGGCGCGGCACGTCGACCATTTCAGCGGCACGTTCCACTACCGCGCGCGCCGGGGTGGCACGTCGGCCGATCGTCTTGCGACAGGTGATGACCGCGGACAGCCAGTGAAAGAAGTCGAGGAAATCGCCGCCGGAGATACCGGGGAACAGATACTTGTGCCCCCCGGAGAAGCCGACGATCTCGTGCGGAAAAACCGGGCCCACGATCAGGATCAGGTCGTAGTCGAAAATGACGCGGTTGATGGTAACGTCGATCGCCTCCGCGAACAGACCGCCAGTGAGAGCGGCGATCTCCCGTTCCTCGAAACGTCCGATCCTGACCAGGGTATCGGGCCGGTCCCAGCGGTGGTTCATGAACCGCGAACCGGCGAAGTCGCGCTCCCTCTGCCGTTCCGACAGGCCGTACAGGCGGAGGATCTCCTGGTCACTCAGTACCGGGTGGGTGCCGAGCGCCACCATGTAGTCGAGCCGGGCGGCGCGCGGGCCGACTACCTGTTGCACGGCGCGCATCAAGAGGGGCAGGGGAGCGGTACGGGTGGCGTCGGGAGTGATCACCAGCACGCGCCGGCTCTCCACCAAGTGGGCGGGCGTCCGGGCTTCGACATGCGCGCACACCGTGGCCAGATCCCAGGTCGCCGCGGTATCCGATCTGCCCGCCGTTGCTACCGGTGCCACGGCTCAACCTCCCCGTTGCGGCGCTGCCCAGGACGGCTGCTCCGGCAGCAGCGCCTCGAACTCCTGTACCAGCGCCTCCTCATACGCGCCCGCGAAGGTGCCGGCGAAGAATCGCCGCAGACCTCCCTCCTGCAGTTCCCGCCACGATGCCTCTTCCTGCCCAGGTGCGACCGGAAAGAACAGCGCCCCGACTGTCTGCGCCGCCCGCCGGTCGCCTGGGGCATCACCGACCATCAGGACATGGCCGGCATCGTACTTCCCCGCTGCCGCCTGCGCGAGCAGTTCGCTTTTGCTGCCGAGCTCCTGTCCCGCGATGGCGCGCACGTAGCCGTCGAGCCGATGCTCCGCCCACTCGCGGCGCAGCGCTTCACTGGGGGTCGCGGATACCACGATCACGTCCGCCCGGTCCTGCAACTGGCGGAGAATTTCCTCCACGCCGGGAAAGGGAGACACCCCCTGTACCATGCGGGCGATGGCACTGTTCACGGCGTTGGACCAATCGAGCACTTGGCGCAACTCCGGGTCGTTGCTCTGCCGTACGGCCTCGATCAGCTCGGGGTTGGCGAGGCTCGGAGCACTCTCGGCCCACGCACGCACCGCGGCGAGGTGCGGCACGGTAACCGCCGAGCGTTGCACTTCGGGCCGCTCGGCGAGCAGGTCCATCACCTTCAGCAGCGCCGGGAAGCGGTTGGAGCCGCGCCATTGCGAGTAGAGATTGACAAATTCGGCAGCCTCGCGCGCGTACTTCGAGATCGGCTGCAGCTTGAAGTGGCGCACGAGCTCGGGGATGAAACACTCCTTGTGTTTGAGCTCCATGCTCGGAAACGCGCAGCCGTCGGAGTCGATGCCGACGAAGTATCGGTGTTCGGGCTGCAGGTCGCTGAGCGACACGAATTCACTCATGGGTTGGTCCTCCACGACCGCTCCGGCCGGAGGACGATGCCGGTGTAGCGGACTGCATTGTTTTCGCTGTCACGGAGTGGCCGTTCTCACACCGTTCTCACACATTGTGGATCAGGTACCCGCCGTCGATCGGGATGGTGACGCCGGTGATGAACCCGGCCGCCTGGTCGCTGGCCAGGAACAGGGCGGCCCCGGTCATCTCGGAGGCGTCGGCGAAGCGCCCGTACGGCGTGTGGTCGATGATCTGCTGGCCGCGCTCGGTGAGCTCGCCGGTGGCATCGTCCTTGATCAGCAGCCGCCGGTTCTGATTGGCCACGATGAAGCCGGGCGCGATGGCGTTCACGCGGATGCCGTGCGGGGCATACTCCTTGGCGCACGCCATGGTCAGATTCACCACTCCTGCCTTGGCGGCATCGTACGCCCACACCCCGGACAGCGGCACGTAGGACGCCATGGAAGCTACATTGATGATGCATCCGCCCGTTGCTCGGTCGATCCAGAACGCGGTGACCCGCTTGGTGGGCACCACCAGTCCGGCGACGAGGTTGAGACGCAGCACCTCCTCGAACAGCGCAACGTCGATGTCGTTGAAGGAACCCTTGCCGCGGTTGCCGCCTACGCCGTTGAGCAGCACCGTAGGCGCGCCGAGGGCCGCGACTGTGGATTCGAGAGCGGCGTCCACCGCTGCTTCGTCGCCGGCATCCGCCTGCACGCCGCACAACCGTTCGCGACGGCCGGCATCGCCGCCAAGCTGCTCGATGGCGGCGTCCACCGTTGCCCGGCGTCGGCTCCAGATCGCCACGCGGGCGCCGGCGTCGAGAAACGCGCCTGCGAGGGCCAGCGCGATCGTGCCGCCGCCTCCGGCGAGCGCGACCACATGGTCGTGAAGACCGAACGTCCTGTCGAGAAAACTGACCGGAGAATGCCGGCTGGCGGTCGCTCTCCGGGCATCGGGTTGCGTCGTCTTCGGTGTCTCGGAGTGGCTGTGCCTGCTCACGTGGCTCTCCTTCAGCCGACCTGACGGGCGGGCGGGCGGGCACCGGCCAGCCACTCGGTATGGAACACCCCCGCGCTATCGACGCGCCGGTAGGTGTGGGCGCCGAAGTAGTCGCGCTGCGCCTGCAGCAGGTTGGCCGACAGGGTGGCGGAGCGATAGCTGTCGTAGTAGCTCAGCGCGGAGGAGAACCCCGGCGCCGGAATGCCGACGGTAGCCGCGGTGGCGACCACCTCGCGCCACTGCTGCTGACCGCGATGCACGATATCGGTGAAGTAGGGGTCGAGGAGCAGGTTGGCCAGTGCCGGGTTGCGGTCGTAGGCGTCCTTGATCTTGCTCAGGAACTTGGCGCGAATGATGCAACCGCCGCGCCAGATCATGGCGATGGCGCCGTAGTCGAGATCCCATTCGCGCTCCTGCGCCGCGGCGCGCATCAGACCGAACCCCTGCGCG
>CAYFXT010000026.1:0-18078 GCA_964346995.1 uncultured Spirochaetaceae bacterium
TGATGCTCTTGAAGCCGTACTTCCACGGCATGATGACCCGGATCGGCGGACCGTTGGGGTTCTGCAGGATGTCGCCGTACATGCCGACGGTCACCAGGGTGAGGTCGTTCATCGCCTCATCCATGCGCAGCCCCTCCACGTACGGATACTGGATGGAACGCGCCGCGCGGCGCATCTGCTGCGGGTCCCAGAGGGTCTCGAAGCGGACGTACTTCGCCGCCGACGTGGGCTCGTAATCCTTGATCAACTCGTGCAGGGGAAACCCTACCCAGGGGATCACCATCGACCACGCTTCGACACAGCGCAACCGGTAGATACGCTGCTCCAACTTGTCGCGGTAGCGCGCGATCACATCCGCCACGTCGATCGTCACCGGATTGGCGAGCAGTCCGCCGATCGTGATCTGCCACGGCTCGGTAACGAAATTCCTGGCGTGGCGCGCAGGATCGTTCTTGCCGGCGCCGAATTCCCAGAAGTTGTTGTAGGTGGTGGCCTGCTTGAGGGTGTTCTGCTCTTCGTCGGTGTCATACTTGCTGCCGGGAAGGCCGGGGAAGGCGCCGTTCTGGGCGAACGCACGCCCGACGAATCCGGGCGCGGCAGTGGCGAGCCCGACGCCTGCCGCCGCCGTGCCGGCCTTGCGCATGAATTCGCGCCGGTTGATGAAGTGCTCGCGGTCGGTAATGTCCCACCACTTGATTCCCGCTTCGTACTCCTTACGCTTGCTCTCTGCCATCTCCCACCTCGTCCGCAGCCGGCGCGACCACCTGGCAGTTGACCCAGCCGGAGTCGCCCTCGGCATAGGTTTCGCGCTTCCAGATCGGCAACCGCTGCTTGATCTCGTCGATGATATAGCGGCAGGCGTCGAATGCCGCGCCGCGATGCGCGGCGGCGACGCCGACCCAAACCGCCATGTCACCTACATACAGTATACCGGAACGGTGTGTGCAGTGCGCGCCAATGATCTCGAATCCGGCGAGCGCCTCGGCCACCACCCGCTCACCCTCCGCCTGCGCCAATTCCGGGTAGACCTGGTACTCCAGCAGGCGCACGGAGCGGCCGTCGGCATGGTCGCGCACCCGGCCTTCGAAGGTGGCCAGTGCTCCGGCGGCCGGATGCTCCAGGCCGGCCGTGAGGCGCTCCGGGTCGATCGCGGCGTCCGTCAGGGCGAAGTCCGTCGCCCGGGTGTCGCTCATGGGATGCTCCTTGCGCCGGTCGGCGCCGCCCGGCCGCTCTGGCGTCGACCGTGCCCCGGAAGGGATGCTCCTTGCGCACGCCGGTGCCGGCATCGCTGGCGTGCCGACGATGCCTGGGCTTCGATTACCAACCTCCTGCGTGTCACGCAGTAACCGTGCCTGCTCATCCGCCGGCCACCGGCGGAATGAACACCACCAGGTCGCCGGCCGCGAGCGCGGTGTCCCAATCGGCGAATCCGGCGTTGATCGCTACGCGCAGCCGCTCCGGCGGCAGGGTGAAGCGGTACCGATCTCGCAATTCCGCATACAGCTCGCCTACCGTTGCGCTGGCAGTCACCACCCGCTCCTCGTCGCGGCCCGCCTCGTCGCGCAGCAACGCATAGTAGCTCACGCGCACCTCGCAGGTGGGGGCACGATCAGCCACCGTCCGCGCCTGCCGCCACGTAATCGCTCTTGCCGCCGCTCTTCTCGAGCAGGCGGACATCGCGGATGACGATGTCGTGCGACACCGCCTTGCACATGTCGTAGATGGTGAGGGCGGCCACGGCGGCACCGGTGAGCGCCTCCATCTCTACACCGGTCCGGTGCTCCACGGCGGCGACACAGGTCACCACGGCGTTGCCGGCGGCGTCGAGTTCCACGGTCAGGTCGCAGTGGTCGAGGCCGATCGGATGGCACAGCGGTATCAGCTCGCTGGTTCGTTTGGCGGCCATGACGCCGGCCGTGATGGCGGTCTGGAATACCGGCCCCTTGGCGCCGTGCAACTCGCCGTCGCGCAGCAGTGCGCGCACCGCCGACGGGAGATATACGTCGGCACGGGCACGGGCGCGGCGCGCGGTGCGCGGCTTGCCGCCGACGTCGACCATCGCCGGCTGCCCGGTGGGAGAGATGTGGGAGAGCGGGGCCTGCGGCCCGGATTCGGAGTCGTGCACCGCCCTACCCGCCGATCTGATACATTTCGATCTTGCGCGTTCGGTTGCGCCTGAAGCGGGTTATCTCGGCGCGTTCTTCGGAATAGCGGTCCACGCGCCGCTGCCACACGTCGCTGAGCAGTGCGGCGAGCTGCGCGTCGCTGGCACCGGCGCGCAGCGGGGTGCGCAGGTCGGTGCCCTGCCAGGCGAACAGGCAGGTATAGAAGTGACCGTCGGTCGACAGGCGGGCGCGGCTGCAGTCGCTGCAGAACGGCTGCGAGATGGAGGAAACGAAGCCCACCTCGGTCTCGGTGCCGGCAATCCGGTAGCGCCGCGCCACTTCTCCGCGGTATGCCGCGGCGACCGGCTGCAGGGGGAACTCCCCTGTGATCGCCTCTTTCAGCTCGGCGCTGGGCACCACCCCCGCCGGATCCCAGCCGTTGCGATTGCCGACGTCCATGTACTCGATGAACCGGATGGCAATCTGCTCGCCGGCGAAGCGACGCACCAGATCCAGCACCGTGTGGTCGTTGACGCCGCATTGCACCACGGCGTTGAGCTTGATCGGCGCCAGTCCCACCTCCCGCGCACGCGCGATACCCGCCAGCACGCGATCTATCGGAATGCCGAGTCCGTTCATCCGGGCGAATACGTCCGGATCGATGGAGTCGAGGCTTACGGTAACGCGCCGCAGGCCGGCGGCGCGCAGGGCGGCGGCCTGATCGGCCAGCCGGTAGCCGTTGGTAGTGAGGGCCAGATCCTCGATTTGCGGGATCGCGGCAAGGGCGGCGATCAGCTCGGCCAGACCGGGTCGCAGCAACGGCTCGCCGCCGGTGAGGCGCACCTTGGTCACGCCGTGGGCAACGAACAGCCGCACCAGCCGCGTCACCTCGGCGAAGCTGAGGTAGTCGGCGGGCGGCAGGAACTGGTAGTCGTCGCCGTAGGTTTCCTTGGGCATGCAGTAGGGGCAGCGGAAGTTGCAGCGGTCGATGACCGAGATGCGCAGGTCGCGCAGCGGTCGGCTGAACACGTCGCGTACGGCGGCGGAGCTCACGAGGCGCCTCCCGCCGCGTCCGCGGTTGCGGCTACCGCACCCGGCGTTGCGCCCGCCGCACGCATGCTCTCCTTCGCATCCGGCGGCGCCCCAGCGGCAGATGCGTCGGCCCCCGCGCCCGGCGTTTTGCCCGCCGCGTCTGCGTCGGCGACCTGGTCCGGTACCAGGCCGGCCGCGCCACCGGCGCCCCAGACCAGGGGCTGCCACGGATACAAGGGCAGCACGGTGCCGGCGGCGAAGTGTGCCCGGTCGGCGGCAAGCTGCAGGAACCCGTCGGTGCCGACGAGCGCCAGGAAGTCGCCGGAGTTCTGCGCCGGCGACGGCCGGGCGCTCAACGTGCCGCCACCGGCGAACAGCAACACCGGCAGGAACAGGGTCAGGGGCGGCGGGAACCGAACTTCCTCGGCAAGGGTCGCCTGCATGGCCGGTGCCGGCGCCGCCCCTTCGGCGGCGGCGAGAAACGGCACTACGTAACGGTACAGGCACATCATCACCGACACCGGATTGCCGGGCAGAGCGAATACCCGCTGCCCGGCGCCGGTACCACCGACCCACAGCGGCTTGCCCGGCCGCTGCCGTACGCCGTGCAGATAGCACGCCACGCCCAACCGCTCGTACACGCCCGGGAGAAAGTCGGCGCTGCCCTGCGACACCGCGCCGGTGGTGATCAGCACGTCGTGGTCGGACAGGGCGGCGCTTACCCCGGCGGCGAGCTGGTCGGCGTCATCCGGCAGGTGGCGGGCGTCCACCTCGTAGCCGAGGGCGAGGAGCGCCGTTGCCACGGTATGGATGTTGGAGCGACGCACCTGATGGGCGGCAATCGGCCGGCCGATCTCCACCAGTTCGTCGCCGGTGGAGATCACCGCCACCCGGGGCCGCCGCCCGACCGTGACTTCGGCGCGGCCGACCGAGGCGAGAACGGCGATGTCGGCGGCGGAGATGCGCCGTCCCGGAGTAAGCACGGTGGTGCCGGCGCGGGTGTCGGAGCCCTGCCGGTGCACGTTCTGGCCCGGCGTGATCGGCGCCTGCGGCTCCAGCCACGCCCGGTCGCCGCCCAGGCGCAGGTCCTCGCTCCGAATCACCGTGTCGCTGCCGGCGGGCAGCACGGCGCCGGTCATGACGCGCAGCGCGCCGTCGTCGCTGTCGCGCAACTGCTTGCGGACCTCGCCGGCGCGCGCCTCGCCTTCGATCCGCAACGGACGCTCGCCGCGCTGCAGGGCCGTTCCGGCAACGGCGATACCGTCCATGGTCACCCGGTCGTGCGGCGGCAGGTCACGGTCGGCGACCACCGTCTCACGCAGCACGCGCCCAATCGAAGCGGTCAAGGGGCACTGCTCGACCGGCAGAACGGTGGCGCGGTCGGTCAGGAGGGAATCGACTTCAGCGACGGAAAGCATTACGGGGCACTCGGCTTCAGCGTACTGCCGCGCTCCCGCGCTGGTCAACGAACCTCCTCGAGAGGTCGCGAGTGTCCCCACTCCAGCCGCTGAACAGATCCTCGCAAGCGGCGTCATCCGTCCGCTGGCGTTCCCCCGACGTCGCGGTCTCCGTAAGCCGCCTGTTGTGAACGGGCAGCCCGTAACCATACACTCGGCCGCGATTTCCGGTCGCGTCGCGTGCGGTCAGCCGGGGGTGGCCGAGCCGTTGGTGGTGCGGATGATGCAGCGCACCGGCCGTCATGCCTTGTCCAATGGGCGCGGATGCGCCATGTTACACAGCAGCATGGAACAACGGGACATCTCGCCTCACTGCGAGCAGGTGCGCACCATCGAGCGGAACGTCAGCGAGGTGTTCGTTGGCAAGCAGCGTCAGGTGCGGCACATGCTCATTGGATTCATCGCCGGCCTGCACGTTCTGATCGAGGATGTCCCCGGTGTCGGCAAGACGACGCTGGCGCGCTGCCTGGCAGCGAGCACCGGCACCGACTACGGACGCATTCAATTCACGCCCGACCTGCTGCCCGGCGACATCGTGGGAATGACGGTGTGGAACAACGAGACGCGGCAGTTCGAATTCAAGAAAGGCGCGATCATGCACCAGTTCATCCTGGCGGATGAGATCAACCGCGCCTCGCCGCGTACGCAGTCGAGCCTGCTCGAAGCGATGCAGGAGGGCTCGGTAACGGTGGACGGCACCACCTACCGGCTGCCCGATCCCTTCTTCGTGATCGCCACGCAGAATCCGGTCACCTTCATCGGCGTGTTCCACCTGCCGGAGGGCGAGCTCGACCGGTTCGGCATCTCCTTGTCGATCGGCTATCCGCACGGCGACGATGAGGTGCGCATCCTCGACCAGTACGCCTCCGATCCGCTGCACGAGCTGCAGCCGGTCGTGCAGCCGCACGACGTGGCCGAGCTGCGCAAGGTGGTGCGCTCGATCACCGTGTCGCCCGACGTGCGCCGGTTCATCATCGGCGTCGCCAATCAGACGCGCAGCAGCCCGCTGTTGCGCCTCGGCATCAGCCCGCGCGCCTCACAGCACGTGATGCTGGCGGCTCAGGCGGAGGCGCTGATTACGGGGCGCGACTACGTGATGCCGGAAGACGTGATGGCTGTGGCCGGCATCGTGCTGACCCATCGGGTGGTGCTGTCGGCCGAGGCACGTATGGAGAACATGACGCCGGTGCAGGTGGTGGAGCGCATTCTGCAGCAGGTTCCCATACCCACCGGGCTCGCATGAGCAGCAGCGCAGCCGCCGCGGCGGCGCGTTGGGGGGCACACGTCGCCGCACGGTTCCCGTTCACGTTGCGGCTACGCGCCTGCGGCATCTATCTGTTCGCGGTCGTGCTCACCTACCTGGCCGCCGCCTACCTGGGGGACTTCTTCGCCGTGTTCGCCACGGTGTTCATCCTGCTGCCACTCGCTTCCCTGATCATCCTGCTGATCGCTGCCGCCGGCCTGCGCTACAGCCAGCACTTCAGCAACGAGCAGCCGGTCAAGGGCCAGGAGCTGCAGTACCGCTGCATCATCGAGAATGGCTCTGCCCTGCCATTGCCGCGCGTGCGGGCGGTGTTCCGCGCTATCCGGCCCACCGCCGCCGGCGCGGACCCCGGCGCAGCCGCCGCCGGCATGCCCGCGCGCGGCCAGGGAGCGATCGGAACGCGCGACGGTGACGACGGGATGCTCACCTACCTGCCGGGGCACCAGTTCGTGGAGCGGGAGCAGACGGTGCAGCTTCCCTACCGCGGCATCTACACGGTGGGGCTGGATCGGATCGAGCTGTCCGATACGCTGCAGCTTTTCACCCTCCGGCCGCCGGTACGGGTGCGCGAGTTCCGCGTCTACCCGCGCATTCTGCCGATCAGTGACTTCCAGCCCGGCACGGAGCGACGTCTGGGGACTTCGGAAGTGGGCTCGCTGGGCACCCTGCCCGACTACTCGCTGTTCAACCACCTGCGCGAGTACCGGCGCAGCGAGTCGGTGCGCCACCTGGCGTGGAAGAAATTCGCCAGCACCGGCGTGCCGGTGGTCAAGGAGTATGATTCCACGAGCGAGCCGGCAGTGAGCATCTACGTCGACCTGCGGCCCGTACCGGACAGTGCCGAGGATGTACTGCTTACGGAGGATGTCACCGTGGAGGCGCTGGTGGCGCTGGTCAATCACTTCCTGCAGCGCAACCTGCCGGTGACGGTGCGCGCCGCCAGCCGCGCCATGTACGAGTTCATCGGCGACCACGCCTCCGACTTCGGGCGTTTCTACGAATCGACCTTCGAACTGTTGTTCGTGAGCGACATCTCGGCGGCGCGCCTGTACGAAACGCACCTGGAGAGCGGCATGAACACCGAGGTGAACTCGATGTTCTTCATCACCCATCTGCTCGATCCGGAGATCCTGCTGCTCCTGGAGGAGCAGCGCACCAGCAACTTTCAGGTGACCCTGATCCACAACCAGACCGCGCAGCCTGGCGAGCAGCACACCGGCTACTTCAACCGCCTGCGCGAACAGGGCACCCGGGTCGTTTCGCTGCGCAGCGCTGCGACCATCACCGCCGACCTGGAGACACACGATGAAGCGACCTGAGTGGCTGCCGTCCGACAGATACCTCAAGGCACTGCTGGCTCTCGGCTATGGGGTAGGGATTCCGTTGCTGTTCTGGTCCTACACGCAGTCCTCCCTGGCGCTCTACCTGCTGCTGGCCCTGATCGTGCCGCTGTCGGCGCTCCAGGTGGGCCGGGCGTTGGCAGCCGGGCCGCTACGGGTGGTTCTGAGCTTCGCGTCGCTGCTGATCACCGTGGCTTTCGCCGTATCGGTGCTGATCGGCATCGTGATCACGCCGTTTTCCGCGTACAAGCTGTGGTTCGAGGCGATGACGGAAGGCTCCGGGACCGGCACGGTGGCCAATCTGTTCACCCTGCTGTCAGCATTCTTTGCCACCACCCTGGGTGCTACGTTCATCACCGCGGGTTACGCTTGGCCGCTGCTGCTCTCCAGTGCGTTCGTATCGGCCATCGTGGCGGTGATCCTGCAGACCTCGGCGCTCTACATCGTCACCCTGCTCGCCAGCCTTGCGTGCGTGTTCTATCTGTTGCTGCACGGCCGCTCGGGCCGCTACCTGATCCGGCGCATCGTATACGCCGGTGGACTGTTCGCGGTGGTGCTGCTCGGCTCCACCATACTCTCCGGCAGCCGCGCCGCCACCGGCAGCCAACTCATCGACGTGACGCTGCACCCGCAGCTCCGCCAGTACGTGTCCAACACGCTGCCGCAGTTTCCTCTACTGTACGGCATTCCCGGCTATGGCTACTCGTTCCAGGAGCGCTCCCTCGGCGGCTCGCCGGTACTCTCGCCGCTGCCGATCTTCCGCATCACCGCGGATGTGCAGGGACCGCTATACCTGAAGACCGACGTGTTCGACCACTACGACGGCAAGAACTGGAAGACTACCTTCCGGCCCGAGGACAGCATCCCCGAGCCCGAGTCGATCCTGCTGCGCGGCCGGTCGCGGCGCCGCGACCGGGCGCGTCGCGGGGAACTGCTGGTCGAGTTCTACAACAAGCTGCCCGATACCCTCGACACATCGGCATTCCGCTTCGGGCGCGACGTGCCGGTGCTGGACAATGGCCACTTCCACCGTGGGTTCCAGCTCGTCGACCCGCTGGTGGCCGGGGACGTGATCTTCATCGAGCGATCCGCCGGGCGGCCGGCCGAGCTCACCGAAGAGGAGCGGCGCCGCTACCTGCAGCTTCCGCGCGGGGTAAGCGGCGGAGTACGCGAGATTGCCGCCAGCTTCGAGCAACCGGGCGCGACGCCCCGGCAACGCCTCGACACCATCGCCGACTACCTGTCCGACACCTGTACCTATTCGCTGAACGTGGGGAACCTGCGCCGCTCCGAGAACTTCCTGGACAAGTTCCTGTTCGAGGAGCAGAAGGGATACTGCGTGCACTTCGCCACCGCGTTTGCCACCATAGCGCGGCTGAACGGCTTCCCGTCGCGCTACAACGAGGGGTTCCTGATCAACTTTCCCGGCGGCGCCGACGAAACCGAGGTGACCGGACTGGCCGCGCATAGCTGGCCGGAAGTGTGGCTGGAGGGCAGCGGCTGGACGCGCTGGGAGGCAACGCCGGCGGTAAACCCCAGCCAGTACGCCAACTTCTTCGACGAAGAGGAGCTGTTGTCGCTGTACGGGTTCGACATGGAGATGGACTCCTATACCCTGCGACAGGTACAGTCGATACTTGGCGACCGTGAGCTGGAGATCGCGCTGACCGAAGGCGAGGGCGCCGCGGCCGCGTCCGCCATCTGGTCGCCGCAGCGCATCGTGGTCGCGGTCGGCGGGGCGCTCCTGTTGGCCGCCCTGGTTTGGTGGCTGGTACGCCGCCTGCGAGCACCGCGGGTCGCGCGTGAGCTGCGCCCGCTGATCCGTCTGTCGCAGCGCTACGTCACGCTCGGGCGCACCCTCGGAGTGCCCGACCCCCGCCGCACCGGATGGATGGCGTGGCGCGCGGCGTACAGCGCGCGCAGCGCCCGGCGCGCTCCGGCGGCGCGCCGGCTGGTGGTGCGGTTTACCACCCTGGTGGCGCAGGCGGTGTATGGAGGACGACGCCCGAGCGAGCGTGACTTGCGGTTCCTGCGCGCCGCATATTGGCGCCTGCTGCGTTACCGCCTGTTCGGAGCCCGGCGGTGGCAGGCCGCCGCGCTGGCGGACCACCAATGATCCGCGCGACTCGACGGCAACCCGTGCAGGGACTGACGACGACGAGCTCCGGCAGCTTGCGCAACGGCGACGGGCGCGACGAGGTGCGTCTGGTGGCCGAGGCCGCGTTCCCGACGCTGTTCGGAGAATTCACACTGCTGGGGTTCGCGGACAGGCACAGCGGCAACGAGCTCACCGCGGTCGTGCGCGGGGCCTTGCGCGGGGCCATCGATTGTCCGGTGCGGGTGCACTCCGAGTGCCATACGGGCGACATCTTCGGGTCGCTGCGCTGCGATTGTCGGGCGCAGCTCGAGGAGTCGCTGCGCTACATCGCGGCGCGCGCGTGCGGCGCGGTGATCTATCTGCGCCAGGAGGGGCGTGGGATCGGGCTGTTGAACAAGATCCGCGCCTACGAACTGCAGGACCAGGGACTCGACACCGTCGCCGCCAACGAGCAGCTCGGCTTCCCGGCCGACGCGCGCGACTACCGCATCGCGGCGCGCATCATCGAACTGCTCGGCATCGCTTCCGTGCGCCTCCTGACCAACAACCCCGCCAAGATCGCGGGCATGGAACATGAAGGCATCACCGTTACCGGTCGCGTTCCGGTGGTCGTAGCGCCCAATCGGTACAACGAGCGCTACCTGGCCACCAAACGCAGCCACTTCAATCACCTGCTGTAGCCGGGTCATACCTGCTGCGACGCTGGCTGGTAACCTGCTGACCGAACGTGGCGATCCTCGACCAACAGAGTACGCTTGCGCCGGGCTACGATGCGGCGGCACGCCGTGCGGGCTGGCTGCTGCTGCTCACCGCAGGCGCGACCTGCGGGGCGGTCGTGGCCCGCCTTGCAGCGGGCGCGGACCTGCCGACGCTGGCCGAGTCGTTGGCCGCCATCGGCCGGCGCCGCGCCCTCTACGGCGTCGGCGGGGCGGCCCGGCGGGTGTCCGGGGTAACGCTGTTCGCCGGCGCGTGGTTCCTGTGGCATACGCGGCTCATGCGCCGGCGCCTGGGCACGCTTCTGGTGTCGGTGCTGCTGGCCGCATCGGGTCTGTTCACGGCGCTGTCCGGTGCCTGCGCCGTGGCTCTCGCGCGGATGGCGCCCGATCCGTCGACCGCCGCCGCGGTGGCCGCACGTGGCGGCGCCGAGGCGATGCTGGCGGAACTGCGCTGGATCAGCGGCAAGCTGGGGTTCACGATGGCCGGACTGGCACTGATCGCGGCTGCCTTCCGACAATTTCGCGTCGGCGGCACGTTGCGCCGCATGGCATCCGGCACAGCTCTGGTCGGTGCGGCCATGCAGTTCATCTGGGCAGACGCCGCGACGCTCCTGCACCGCATCAGCGGGCCGCTGTTCCTGGCGTGGCTGGCGGTGATCGGCTTCATGCTGGCCAGCGGCCGCGTCGAGCAGCGCTTCACTCGCCGCGCCGTGCTACCTCGCCGCTAGCTGCACCCCCGAGTTGACGCGCCAACTCCCGCGGCGTGCTCACCGGCAGCTCGCAGGTGAAGTTGCGACAGACGTAGGCACGCGGACCGGGACCCTCCTTGGCCATGGCGGCAACCGTGGGGTGGCGCTCCTGCCACCAGGGCGTCGCGGCGGCGTGCAGGTGAACGACTACCGCGTCCGGCAGGTAGTGGCGCGCCAGTTCGCGGCGCAACGCCGCGGTCTGCGCCCATTCGCCGGCCAGAACCACCTCCACCGGCGGCTGCTCCGCCAACTCCGCGGCAGCCGCGAGCAACGGCATCGCCGCAGGCTGCGCGGCGGCCGCGCCGGCAACCGCGGCCAGCGCACGCCGTGCCGCATCCTGCCAGTCGCGGCGCCCCAGCAGACGGCCGAGGCACAGCAGGCCGAGCACCGCGGCCGCGGTTCCCGACGGCTCGGCGGAATCGTAGAGCTCGCTGGTACGCATGATCAGGTCGGTCTGGCCACCGGGCGTGTCGTAGAGCGCGCCACCCGGCGCCGCGAACTGCTCCGGGATGACGTCGGCGAGCTCGCCGGCAAACTGCAGCGTCCAGATCTCGCCGCTGCTGTAGTACAACTCCAGCAACCCGCCGATCAGGTACGCGTAGTCGGCCAGTCCCGCAGCATGGCGGGCCTCGCCGGAGCGATAGCGGCGCAGCAGCCGTCCGTCCGCCATCAATTCGCGACGCACGAACGTGGCAGCGGCGGCCGCGGCGGTGACGAAATCGTCGCGCCCGAATACCCGTCCGGCAACCGCCAACGCGCCGATCGCCAGTCCGTTCCACGCCGCGATGATCTTGTCATCCAGCAGCGGCCGAGCACGCCGGGCGCGCGCGGCAAGCAGTGCGTCCCGCCAGCGCCGTGGCAGCGGCCCCTCGCCGTGCGCCCGATACAGGACGTTGCCGGTGCCGAACTCGCCCTGTGGGTCGGAGATCGTGTTCCCGTCCTTCGTCAGGCCGTAGGCGCTGATCATCTCGTCAACGTCGGCGGCGGCGCCGGCGTCACGGAATGCGCGGCGCACTTCCCCGATCTCCCACAGGTAGAACGCACCCTCCACCTTTTCCTCCGGGCGGTCGGGGTCGCGCGCGGAGTCGGCATCCTCGGCCGAGTAGAAACCACCCTCCGGAGCCTGCAGGTCGTGCAGCAGGTAATCGAGGGTGGCGGCTGCTACGGCAGCGAAGGTGCGGTCGCCGGTGATCTGATGGGCGGCGGTATAGGCGACGGCAAGCTGCGCCTGGTCGTAGAGCATTTTCTCGAAGTGGGGTACCCGCCAGTAGCGGTCCACGCTGTAGCGGTGGAAGCCGCCGCCCAGGTGGTCGTACATGCCGCCACGGGCCATCGCGCGCAACGTGCCCCGCGCCATCTCCAGAGACGACACGCTCCCGGAGCGATGATGGTGCTGCAACAACGCCGAGAACACCGCGGGACGCGGAAACTTCGGAGCCGCGCCAAAACCACCGTAGCGAGCATCGAAGGAAGTCGCCAACCCGTCCGCGACGGCCGCCAACAGATCGGATGCGGCGGACTCCGGAGCCGGAGCTGGAATCGCGCCGGACGCGCCGGTGGCCTGACGCACCGCGGTCGTGATCCGCGCGGCGGTCGCCTCCACCTCGGCGCGGCGCTCGCGCCAGCGGCCGGCCAGAAACCGCAGCAACTCCGCAAATCCCGGACGCCCGTAAGCGGACCGCGGTGGGAAGTAGGTGCCGGCGTAGAACGGCTGGCGCTGCGGGGTGAGGAACACCGACATCGGCCAGCCGCCCGAACCGGTCACCGCCTGCACCACGCTCATGTAGATGCGATCCACGTCGGGCCGTTCCTCGCGGTCGATCTTGACGTTGACGAAGTGCTCGTTCAGCACCGCTGCTATGACCTCGTTCTCGAACGACTCGTGCTCCATCACGTGGCACCAATGGCAGGTGGAGTAGCCGATCGACACGAACAGCGGCTTGTCGGCGGCCGCGGCGGCGGCGAACGCCTCGTCGCCCCACGGATACCAGTCGACCGGGTTGAAAGCATGTTGCAACAGGTAAGGGCTGCCCTCATCGATAAGGCGGTTGGGGCGCTGCCCCTCGGCACGCCGGCGGGCAAGGAACGCCTCGGCGCGGTTCTCGGACGACGCGGCTGCAGCGTTGTTGGCCATGACGCGCCACCATACCAGGCGCGCCGCCGCTGCCCAACACCCTCTCAGGTTCGGGCAGGGCGATCCCATGCTGACGGCCAGAGGAGCGCCCCCGACGCTGACCCGGGTGCCAGAGCCCGTCGGTGCCGCACAGCGGTCCCCGGATCGCTCGAACGGCGAACGATAGTCCACGATTGCGTAGCGTGGGATAGTCCCGAGGTTCGGGGTGCACACGCGGGTCGGCTCGTCTCCGTGGCGGCGTCTGCTCGTACCTGCTACCACACTACCGCAATGCACCCTCAGCTTTCGTCGTTCCGGCAGTGATCCACCGCGCCGCGCACCGGCATCCCGGTCCATCCCGGTCCTGACAGCGGCGTCGGGGTCGGGGTAGATTGCCGCATGCACGAGATGAAGCGCACCGTGACCTGCGGCGAGCTGGATGCCGCGGCGGCGGGCGAGCAGGTGACCCTGAACGGCTGGGTGGCGCGGATCCGCGACCACGGCGGCATTACCTTCCTCGACCTGCGCGACCGGTACGGTGTGACTCAGGTGGTGTTCGACGTCAGCGCCGATGCGGAGGGCGCCGTGGCCGGTGCGGTCGGCGCCCTGAAGCTGGAGTACTGCGTGGCGGTGCGCGGCACGGTGCGCCGGCGGCCGCCCGACATGGTCAATGCCGAGCTGGCTACCGGCGCGATCGAGGTGGCCGGTGAGCATCTCGCCATGTTGAGCACCTGCGCCACCCTGCCGTTCATGATCAGCGATCAGGCCGGCGCGCATACCGACGCGCGCGAAGAGCTGCGCCTGAAGCACCGCTACCTCGACCTGCGCTCGGCCACCATGCAGCACAACCTGGCGCTGCGCCACCGCGCCGCGCAGGCGATGCGCGCCGCCCTCAATGCGCGGCGGTTCCTGGAGATCGAGACCCCCACCCTGATCCGCTCCACCCCGGAGGGCGCGCGCGACTTCGTGGTGCCGTCGCGATTGAAGCCGGGCAGCTTCTACGCCCTGCCGCAGTCGCCGCAGATCCTCAAGCAGCTCCTGATGCTGTCGGGCTGCGACCGCTACTACCAGTTGGCGCGCTGCTACCGCGACGAGGACGCGCGCGGCGACCGCCAGCCGGAGTTCACCCAGCTCGACTTCGAGATGAGCTTCGTCGATCAGGATGACGTGCTGGCGGTACTGGAGGCGGCGTTCGTCGCCGCCTTCCGCGAGGGAATCGGTTACGAGCTGCCGCTGCCGTTTCCACGTATCACGTTCCACGACGCGATGAACCGCTACGGCTCCGACCGCCCCGATCTGCGCTACGGCCTGGAGCTGGGCGACTTCACCGAGCTGGCCCGCTCCGGCGAGTTCGGCATCTTCAAGAAGGCCGCAGAGCGCGGCGACACGGTCAAGGTACTGCGCGCTCCGGGTCTGGCCGGCTATTCGCGTCGCCAGATCGAGGAGCTGGAGGAGCACGCCAAGACCTACGGCGCGGCCGGACTGGCGTGGATGAAGTGCGGTGCAAACGGGCTGGAGAGCGGCGTCTCACGCTTCTACCAGGCGCAGCAGGCCGAAATTTACGGTGCCCTGGATGCGGAGGCGGGCGACCTGCTGTTGCTGGTGGCGGCACCCTGGCGCACCGCCTGCACGGCGTTGGGCGCCGTGCGAACGGAACTCGCCCGGCGCGAGGGACTGGCGGCGGAGGGCGCCTTCCGTCCCTGCTTCGTGACCGACTTCCCGCTGTTCGCCTGGAACGAGGAGGAGCAGTGCTGGGACGCCGAGCACCACATGTTCTCGATGCCCCAGGCGCAGTTCTTCGACCGCCTCGAGCAGGACCCGGCGGTGGTGCGCGGCGAGCTGTACGACGCGGTAATCAACGGCGTCGAGCTGGCCAGCGGCTCGATCCGGATCCACGACCCGGCGCTGCAGCGTCGCGTGTTCGCGGTCCTCGGCGTCTCGGAGGCGGAAGCCGTGCGGCGCTTCGGATTCATGCTCGACGCCTTCCGCTACGGCGCGCCACCCCACGGTGGCGCCGCCATCGGCTTCGACCGCACCGTCATGCTGATGGCCCGCGAAGCCACCATCCGCGACGTGATCGCCTTCCCCAAGAACACCTGGGCTGCCTCCCCGATGGACGACTCCCCCGCCCCTCTGGAAGCTCGTCAGCTCGGCGAACTCCACCTGCAACTCCGCGAACCGATCACGCGGTGTCGTTAGTCACCCCGGAATCAGGGCCGGATCCCGTTTTGCAGGGCGCTATCTCCAGCGGCCCGGTAGCGCCAGGACGACGGCGTCGTTGACCACCGCGCCCGCCAAGCTGATCATCAGGATGACGAACGGCATGGCGGACCACCGGTCAACGGACGTTGCGGCGGCGGTTGCGGGCGTAGTCGGCGAAGATGTAGTTGCCCAGGTTGTCCAGTGAAGAGTAGTAGGCGCGGCCGCTGTTGACGCGCGAGAGCTCTTCGACGAACTGCACCAGGTAGGGATCCTCGGTGACCATGAAGGTGGTGATCACGATGCCCTGGCGCTTGCAGGCGGCGGCCTCTTGCAGGGTCTGGTTGACGATCTTGGGGTCGAGTCCGAACGAGTTCTTGTACAGGCGCCCGTTCTCGAAGATCGCGGACGGCTTGCCGTCGGTGATCATGAACACCTGCTTGTTGGGATGCTTCTGGTTGCGCAGCACCTGCTGGGCGAGCTGCAGCCCTGCCTTGGTGTTGGTGTGGAACGGACCCACCTTGAGATAGGGGATGTCGCGCACCTCGATCATGCGCGCGTCGTCACCGAAGTAGGCGACGTGCAGGCTGTCCTTGGGGAACTGCGCGGTGATCAGCTCGTACAGCGCCAGTGCCACCTGCTTGGCGGGGGTAATGCGGTCCTCGCCGTAGAGAATCATGCTGTGGCTCAAGTCGATCAGCAGCACCGTGGCGCAGGAGGAGTTGTGCTCGGTGTCGAACACCTCGAAGTCCTGCTCGCCGAGCTGGATGTCGTCCACCCCGTGTCGCTTTACGGCGTTGTTGATGGTCGCGAAGGCGTCGATCTGGGTGATCGGGTCGCCGAACCGGTAGGGGCGGGTCTCCGGCAGGCGCTCTCCACCGTCACCGGTGTGCGGCGTCCGGTGCTGGCCGAAACCGCCCTTCTGCAAGTTGTTGAACACCAGCTTCAGCGACTCCTTGCGGATCTGCTGCTCACCGCGCGCGGTGAGGGAGTAGCCTTCGCCATCGCGTTGAATGATCGCCTGATGCTCCAGTTGCTCGCGAAACTGCTCCAGATCGAACCGCTCGTCGATGAAGCCGCGGCGCTGCAGGTACTTCATCCACTCCAGCACCCGGTCGACGTCGCCGCTCGCCTGCAGCAGCAGGAAGTTGAACAGGTTCATGAGGTTGGAGAAGTTCTGCAGCGTGGCTGCCAGCGACTCATCCCATTTCAGGTACTCGAACTTCATCCCCTCACCTCCGTCAGTCGCGGTCCTCGTCGCTCATCTGATCGAACATCGCCTTGAGCATGTCACGGTAGGAGGTGGCGCTCTCCATATCGCGCTTGGAAATCATCGAGTGCTGGTGCAGGCCCTCCAGGACCAGTTCCATCGCCAGCCCCGCCTCCTGCGCGGCGTTCACCTTCAGCCCCACTACGGCCAGCTCGCGTAACCCGGCGACTTGCGCCAGGCGATGCGCGTAGTCGCGGTAGACCAGATCGTCGGCGGTCTCCACGGTGTTGCCGTCCGAGAACCACTTCACGATCGGGGCATAGGGGGACGAATCGTCGGCCTCTTCCTCGCTCGCCCTGCCCTCCTTGCCGTCGCGCACCTTGACGTCCGGCTGGGGGAAGTAGCGGCGGAAGGTGCGCCGCACCGCCTGCCCGATGATCTTGCGCGCCACCAGCGCGGGCCCTTCCTGCTCGCCCTCGTAGACCAGCTCCAGCTTGCCGGTAATGGCGGGCAGCGCCATGTGCAGGTCCGACAGCCGCGGACAGGCCACGCCTTCGCCGTGGCGCAGGCAGCGCCGCTCCACGTTGGAGACCACATTCTCCAGCAGCGCGATGGTCATGCGCGCCGACACCCCTGACTTCTGATCGACGAACTCGCTCTTGCGCGCCTCGAACGCTACGTCCTCGATCAGCTCGCGGAAATACTCGGGGATCACGACGCGGGCATCGCCGTCGCGGCTCTCCCACGCCTCCTGTCGGGTGATCGCCATGGCATGCTCCATGTCGACCGGGTAGTGAGTGATGATCTGCGAGTCGATGCGGTCCTTCAGCGGCGAGATGATGTTGCCGCGGTTCGTGTAGTCCTCGGGGTTGGCCGAGAACACCATGCAGATGTCGAGCGGGATGCGGAGCGGGAAGCCGCGGATCTGGAAGTCCTTTTCCTCCAGAATGTTGAGCAGCCCCACCTGGATGCGCGGCGGCAGGTCGGGCACCTCGTTGATGGCGAAGATACCGCGGTTGGTGCGCGGCACGATGCCGTAGTGGATCACCCCCTGATCGGCGTAGGAGAGGCGCTGCGTGGCTGCCTTGATCGGATCGACGTCGCCGATCAGGTCGGCGATGGTGACGTCCGGCGTGGCCAGTTTCTCCTGATAGCGCTCTTCCGGTTCGAGCCAGCGGATCGGGGTGTCGTCACCGTGCTCGGAGCGGATCCTGCGTCCCTGAGAGGTAATCGGCCGAAACGGGTTCTCGTTGAGATCGGTGCCCTCGATCGCCGGGATGCGATGGTCGAGAAACCGCACCAGGGAGCGCAGAATACGTGTCTTGGCCTGGCCACGCAGCCCCAGCAGGATGAAGTCATGGCGCGACAGGATGGCATTTACCAGGCCCGGGAGCACGGTCTTCTCGTACCCGACGATACCGGGAAACAGCTCCCCGATCTCGGCACCGGCGCGCAGCATGCGCACCAGGTTGTCGCGCATCTCCTCCTTGACGGTGCGTTCCTCGGGATAGCCGAGCACTCGCAGGGCGCCCAGGGTGCGCGGCAGCATATCGGGACGGGCTGCCTCGGCGAGAATCTGGGTAGACATGGAATGGCTCAAGGGTGGCCCACAGAGTATCGTACTCCCCGCCACAATACAATGGCCCGGCAATCCCAAATCCTCGCCTAACAGGCTCAATCCGGATCTGCTCCGGCATGCCGGAAGTAGACTGCATCGATCGGTGCCGCGTCACGCGCGGATCAGTTGAATTCCGTTCCGCCCTTGCGCGTCAGATACTTCCCCGAGACGCTCTTC
>CAYFXT010000027.1:0-17934 GCA_964346995.1 uncultured Spirochaetaceae bacterium
ACCGAGCCGCTCCTGAACCTGGATCGCTACGTAGCGACCGAGTTTCGCGCCGGCTATGACGGAGTCGTGTTCAAGGCGGTGGCAGCGGCGGTCATCCGGGTGCTGGTGCAGGCCGAAATCCAGAAGAGCACCGACGACGGCGGCCTCCTGGCTGCGTTGACGAAGGTGGTAGTGCCGGTGGCGGCAACCGTGGTAACGCAGGCCGATACGCGCATGTGGCGCGCCCTCCCCCATACCATTGGCGTGGCCAGCCTGCCGCGCCCCGATGATGATATATTGAGGATAGGAATAGCGGGTGCACCCGGCAGCATCGGTGAGGTTGCCCTGCCGCCGGGACGGTTCGTTATCGTTACGGTCACTACCACGCGTCCGGGGGCACCGCCGGCGCTGAACGCATTTTCTCTGCCGGGAGGCTGATGACATGAAGATTTCCCTGTTCGCACTCGCCGTCGCCGCGGCCGCACTGGTGGGCTGTGCGACCGATGCCCAATACCTGACCGGTCCAGGCACCGATCGTCCCGAACCGCGTGGCGAGACCGTCCTGGGGCTCGACTACCGCGACTTCGAGTACGCGGCCGAGCAGGCGGTGGATTCGTTTCTGTCCAGCCCGCTGTCGCGCAAGCCGGGCAGCGACGCGCCGTGGGTGATGGCGATCAGCCGCATGACCAACGACACCGCGCTCAACATCGACACCGACCAGCTCGTCAAGAAGATCCGCGTCGATCTGCTCAACAGCGGCCGGGTGATCGTCACCACGGCGGTGGGGCTGGAGGGGCCGGAGGATCCGTTGAGCGCCAAGACGCGCGAATTGCAGGACTCCGAGCTGTTCAATCAGGACACCGTGGCCCAGGACGGCACCATGGTGGCGCCGGACCTGAGCCTGTCCGGCAAGATCATCCAGCGCACCAACCGGGTGGGCGACAAGCAGCAGGTCGACTACTACTTCCAGCTCACCGCCACCAACATCGACACCGGACTCGCCTACTGGGAGTTCGAGGAGGTTATCGCCAAGATCGGCGACAACCAGAAGTTCTCTTGGCAGTAGTGCACACTCCCGTGACGTCGAAGAAAGGGATCAGGCTTGCGTCTGCGACGGTATCGGTGTTCTTGTTGATCGTCGCTCCACCGACATGGTCGCAGGACGCCGCGCCGGGCACGGATGCCTGCTTCGATGGTCTTCCGAGCATCGGGGTTGACGAGGGGCTGGACCGCTGGGAGCGCGATGATCCGATGGGTCAGGGTTTCGCGCGGCGAACGGATATTACGCTTGTTCGCGGGACAGCTCTTGTCGGCAAGAATGCGCACCAGAAAGACTGGGGCAAGTCGCGTTCGGTCGCTTATGTTCGAGCATATCTGGATGCTATCCGGGAATTCGTCGAGAAAAGAAGAAGCGTCATTCGATCCGACACCACCCGCAACTATCTTCAGGACGACCATGGCATCATCGAAGAGAGCGATCCGGAGTCGTACCTGGACAGGATCGGGACGAAGCATGCCGCTCTCGTCGAGAAGAAACTTGACAATGCACTCACGGAAGAGGGGCTGAGCGAGAGTGAGATCGCGGAATTGACGGCTCCGCAGAAGATGATTCGGTTCCGCGATTCCGTTACCCGCAGGTCTACGTTGGAGGCCAACGGAAGCGCTTCGGGCTTGGTTCCTGTCAAGACGATCGAGATGGTAAACTGCGAGGGTGACACGGCGATCGGCGTGGTATTGGCCTTCTCTCGAAGGATGGGGCTTCTGGCCGCTCAGGTGGCGAATGGGGAGCCTGTTTCGCCTGATCCCCAACGTGCTGGAAAGCCGGTGGCCGATCAGTTGAATGCGCTGGCTGACGACGACCTGGTAACCGAGTTCGGGATTCGTCGCTGGTGGGACGATCAGGGCTATCCGGTCATCATGTCGTTCGGTCAGTGGGGGTGGTATTCGGCGAATCTGAATAACCGTCAGAAAGACCGCGCGTGGAGATTCGCGAAAGAACAAGCCGAGATGCAGGCGAAGGCATACCTGAGCGAGTTCATCAACTTGGGGACGCTGTTCGAGAGTGAGAGCGAGACGGGGAGTGTTGCAGAAGAAGCGACAATTCGTCACAGCAGCGGGATTGGCGAAGACGTCGATGTGGAGGACATGATCGATCGGCTGGTCCGTACGGCACGAACCGAGTCGCGGGTAGCTCTCACCGGCTTGAGCACTTTGCGAACGTGGTCTGCCACGCATCCGCTGGCAAGAGATCAGGAGTTGGTGGGCGCCGTGGTGTACTGGTCACCGGCACTGGAAGACGACACGCGCAGGGGCCTTGGACTCGCCACCAGGCATGCTCCGGCAGAACGGATGGAAGAGGAGCGGGCTGCGCCGGCTGCGCTCCGGGTCGAAGGCGGTACGACGGAGAGCAAAGTGCAGACGGATGTCGCCGACTTTTAGCGGTCAGGGAGTAGGGATTACGTCATGAGCAGGTCACGATGGTATGCACGGTCGGGGTTGTGGAGCACCTTCGCTCTGCTTCCGTTCATGCTGATTGCTGGTTTCGTAGGTGCGCAAGTGTCGGTGGAGTATCACGAAGCGCGCGGGACGGGCGTCGACCAGAGAAGAGCGATCGAGGATGCGTTGCAGAATGCGGCGTTCCAGCTCTGCGGCGTCACCATACGGTCGGAGACCTCCGCTTCGGTTTCCGTTGCCGTCGACGATGACGGGATGGAGTTGGTCGAACGGATCAATGATCGCATCCGTGTTACCACGGGCAGGGATGATTGCCGGTTCAGCGGCTACGAACTGGTTGGCGTCACCCGGGATGGCGACGACGTACGTGCGCATCTTCGGGTTCAGTACGCCACGTATCGCGTGCCGGGGCCGCCAGTAGACCGACGCCGCCTCGCGGTGCTCGACTTCGCGATGGACGAGGTACACCTGTATGGCACCGGCGGCGGCCGTGAGCAACGCAGCGGCGGTCGTGTGGTACGGCGTGGGGTAGACGTCGACTACGATCTCATCCGGAATCTCCAGGAGCGATTCCGAGCACGGATCGAGGAGTTGCTGACCCAGGGGCGGCGCTTCGCAGTGCTCGATCGCCGCTCCCCGGAGATCTACGAACAGGAGAAGAGGCTCCTGGAGTCCGGCGATGTCGACCCGAGCGAAGGGGCACGTCTCGGCAAGGTCGTCGGTGCGGATTATCTGGTGTACGGAACGGTCGACCGTATCGAGGTAACCGAGGAGCGGAAGACGATCGTGCTTACGGGTGAGAGCAGATCCGAGGTGCTGGCAACCGTGCGGGGCCGCTTCTCGGTGCTCGCCGTGGCGACGCGGCAAGTAAAGTGGTCGTCGTCGCTGGAGCTGCAACATGACGTGACAGGAGAGTTGCGACCGGAGCAGGCTGCAGAACGTCTACTCGATGAACTGGCGCTACACATCGTCGACGAATTGACCGAGAATATATTCCCGCCGGTGGTGACGCAGGTGACCGGATGGGGAAGTTTCGTGGTGAACCGCGGCGGCAACACCGTCCGTGAAAACGATCTGTTCGAAGTGTTCGCACTCGGCGACCTGCTGATAGATCCCGACACGGGAGAGAGCCTGGGGCGTCTGGAGACCACGGCCGGCATCGCCCGCATTATGGCCGTCAAGCCGAAGTTCTCTCTCGCCGAGATGATTACCGATCACGAAGGCATCGCGCGCGGCATGATCCTGCGCCGCTTCCACGACCTCCTCGAGAAGCGGACCGGTTCTGATCCCGAAGCAGCTCAGCCGCGCGGAGACGAGCAGCGCAACTATCGCCGGATCGATAACGACGGTGATCGCGACGGTATCCCGGACTACCTCAACCGCGACGCCACCACCGGCGACCGCGACAAGGACGGCATCCCCGACTACCTGAACCGCGACAACCTCCGCCGTCGCTGACGAACGGCGCTTTCTTTACTCGGCGGGCAGTGTCTTACTCGGCGGGTAGTGTCTCGGTGAGCGCTGCGCGATGCGGGCGTCCGCCTCGCTTTCCTGCCGGCCCATCGCCCGACTCGGGGTACGTCCGTCAGCGGGATGCATCGATACGCGATGACCTCGAGCCCGGGAATGTCCTGAAGTGGCGCGGGTTGCGCATCGCCAGGATCGCCAGGGTGGCGTGCTGAACCCGCCCTGACGCCGAGTGGCGTGCGTGGCGTATCAGCGGTCCTGGGTGGGGTCGCCGGCGTCGCGCAGGCCGTCGCCGACGAAGTTGAAGCAGAGCACGGTAATGATCACGAAGATCGCGGGGATCAGCAGCCACGGGGTCAGCGACACGCTGCGGATGTTCTGCGCCTGTTGCAGGAGTACGCCCCAGCTCACCACCGGAGCGCGCAGGCCGACGCCGATGAAGCTGAGCGCGGTCTCGCCGAGGATCATATTCGGTATGGCGAGGGTGAGGTGGACGATGAGAAAGCTCATGAATCCCGGCAGCAGATGGCGGACGATGGTCTGCAGCCCGGTGGCCCCCGCTATCTTTGCGGCAAGCACGTAGTCCTCTACCCGGAGCTGCAGCAGCTTGCCACGCACCACCCGCGCCAGACCGGTCCAGCCCACGATCGACAGAATGATGGTGATCATGAAGTAGGTCGCAATCGGATCCCATTCACTGGGCACCGCAGCCGCCAGCGCCATCCAGATCGGCAGGGTCGGCAGTGCGCTCAGGAACTCGATCAGCCGCTGAATGATCATGTCGATGGGGCCGCCGAAGTAGCCGGAGAGTCCGCCGAGCACGCAGCCGACGACGAAGCTGATCGCTACGCCCACCAAGCCGATGGTCAACGATACCTGGGCGCCGGCGAGCGTACGCGAGTACAGGTCGCGTCCCAGGCGGTCGGTGCCGAACAGGAACAGCGTGCCCGGCTCATCCACGCCCAGGAAGCGCAGATTCGACCGCACCACGCCGAGAAACTTGTACTGGTCCCCGCGTACGAAGAAGCGAATCGGATAGACTGTCCGGCCGTCCTCCACGTAGCTCCGGCGATAGGTCTCCGGGTTCACGGCGACCTCCAGACCGTAGACGAAGGGACGCTGCAGCCTGCCGTCATGGAACAGCCGAATTCTCTGCGGCGCGACAAACGAGAAGTCTCCGAACCTGCGCAACGTGTCGTGGGTGGAGAAGAAGCCGGCGAACAGCGAGCCGACGAAGTAGAACAGCAGCAGTACGCAGCCACCGAGCAGTGCCATCCGGTGACGGAAGAACTTGCGCCGCATCAGTGTCCAGCTTGACGCCAAGTAGTAGCGCTCAGCCTCCTCCGCACGGGCGGTGGTGGTGCGTAACCGGCGCCGGCCGACCGAGCGCTTCATCCCGTCGTTTCCCGCTCGAACCGAATTCGCGGATCGACCACCACCAGCAGCAGATCCGAAATCAGCATCCCGATCATGGCGAGCGCGCTCAGCAGCATCACCAGACTCCCGGCGAGATACATGTCCTGGCCCTGCAACGCCTGTAGCAACAGCGGCCCCACGGTCGGCAGCCCGAGCACCACAGCGGTGAGCGTCTCCCCGGAAATGATGGCGGGCAACACCCAGCCGACGGTGCTCACGATCGGGTTGATCGCGATCCGCAGCGGATACTTGAACAGCAGCCGACCCTCCTCCAGCCCCTTGGCGCGGCCGGTCAACACGTATTGCTTGCGCAGTTCGTCGAGCAGGGAGGCGCGCATCACCCGAATCATCCCCGCGGTGCCGGCGGTGCCGACGACGATCAGGGGGATTGGCAGATGCTTGAGGAAGTCCACGATCTTGGCGAAGTTCCAGGGCGAAAACTCGAACTCCGGGGAGGACAGGCCGCCGACACTCCAGCCGAAGTACCTGAACACCACGTACATCAGGATCAGAGCCAGCAGGAAGTTGGGCGTGGCCAATCCGATGAACCCGAACGCGGTGAACGTGTAGTCGGTCAGCGAGTACTGATGGGTCGCCGAGTAGATCCCGATCGGAATCGCGATCGCGTAGGTGAGCAGCAGGGTGAGCATGGTAATGGTAACCGTGAGCAGCAGGCGCTGACCGATAAGCTCGGTTACCGGTTGGTTGTACGCGAACGACTCTCCCATGTCGCCGCGCAACAGATTCCCCATCCACTTTGCATACCGGTTGAGAAACGGGAGGTTCAGGCCGTACCGATCTTCGAGCTGCCTGATCTGTTCCAGCTCCACCTGTACGCCGGCGTTGCGGAGTTGCTGAATCAGGTTGTCGAGGAAGTCACCGGGCGGCAACTCGATCAGCACGAACGAAACGAAGGAGAGCATCAGCAGGAGGATTACCATGTACAGAATCCTCCGCACGAGGTAGCTCAGCATTCCTCGTTCGGCAGCTCGGGGACGCGGGGCAGTGGTTCGTGGTCTCGCACGGTTGCTTGAGGGTGCGCCACGGAGCCTGACCGATGAGATCAGGCTCCGTGGCGCAGGTCGGGACGGCCCAACGGCAATGCCTATCCCTCGATGAACATCTTCGCGGCGTAGACGAGCAAGTCCCCCTTCCAGGACATCGACGGTCCGTACGCCAGCGGCGCGTTCGCGAGCTTGTTCTTGACTACGTAGAGGTGCGGCGTGATCCCCACCGTCCCGATCAGAAAGACGTTCTCGGCGTGGTAGTCGAACACCTTGGTGAACGCATCGACGTAGTCGGGGTCGCCGGGCCGACTCGCGGACCAGTCGTCGATCCAGCGATTGAGCTGCTCGATCTTCTCCGGCGGCTCCTCGCCCGGGAGCTTGCCTTCGGCAAAGTCATCGAGCGTCTTGGCGCCGCTCTCCACGTCGCGGTTGGCAACCATCCAGATATGCCACTGCCGGGCCCAGGCGAAGTCGCCGCCGCGCCAATTGCTGCCGGCAACCATCCACGATCGGAGCTCCGGCGAGGCCAATCGGTCGGTGTAATAGTCGTGCTGCGCGGCGTCCGCCCTGGTATCGAGCGCCGTCCGTTCGTAGAACTTGACCTCGGTCTTCAGTCCGACGTCTTCCCAATACTCCTTTACCAGCTCCAGCACCGGAAGGTTTCCCGCACGCCAGTATTCGACCACCTGCAGAAACGTGTCGCCGTCCGGCGTGAGCCGAAAGCCGTCGCGGTCGCGCTCGGTGAGCCCGAGTTCGTTCAGCATCGCGTTGGCCCGCTCCGGGTCGTAGGCCGCGTACGACTGCGCCCACTTGTCCTGGAAATAGGGACTGTCGGACACGATCGTGGCTTGGCGCGGCACGCCGACGCCAAAGTAGACGGTATCGTTGATCTCTTTCCGATTGATGGCCAGCGACAGGGCTTGCCGGAACCGCTTGTTGCGGTGCATTTCCCGCTTGAACGGATCGGGATGATGCTGATTGGGGGCCATGATCACCGCCCCGCCGAGCCCGCTCGGGATCTGATTGACTCGATAGTCGCCGGCGGCCGCGTTCTCCTGGTACAGGGTGAAGTTGTCGAACCAGGTCTGCAGCAGCGCCACGTCAGCCTCGCCCGAAATGATCTTCAGATGATAGGTTTCCTGGTCCACGATCTGCGCCTGTATCCGGTCGACGTAGGGGAGCTGATTGCCCTCTGGATCGACTTCCCAGTAATAGGGATTGCGCTGGTAGCGTTTTCCGGTGGTGGTGGCCTCGGTCATGATCCACGGGTGGTGGGTAGGTTTGTCGAGATCTCGCAGCGGACTCCCCCAGTAGTGATGGTGGAACGCCTTGTCCCACGACTCGAACCCCTCTTCGCGGGCCAGTGCTTCGGCGTCCGGGTTGTAATCCGGGTGCCACTGCTCCAGGTAGTGCTTGGGATGGAACATGTTCCATCCGCCGCCTTCGACCGTCGACATCTTGTAGTACATCAGGACATACGGCACGTCGGTCTCCAGGCGTACCGTGTAGTCGTCGATCTTGATTGCCCGTTTGATCTGCGGGATCCAGTTCCAGGTCGGCACCAGGTCGTTGAAGTGCATGGCGTCGTACATGAACACCACGTCGTCGGCCGTCATCGGATGTCCATCCGACCACTTGAGTCCCTCCCGCATATGGACGGTCAGGCTCATGGCGTCGTCGCTGAACTCCAGGCGTTTGGCCATGCTCGGCACTACTTCCAGCGAGCCAGCCACCATCCGACCGAAGTAGCCGCCAGTTTCCGTTTCGTCGCCGAGGTCGTTCCAGGGATATTCGTTGGTGTGAAACACGGTAAGCGTCCCACCGTAGGTGCCGATTTCGTCACCCGGCGCAAAGAACGCCACCGCCGGTTCGATCGGCAGTCGTTCATCGACCGGCGGCAATTCTCCCGCAGCCACCAGCGCGGCCAGCATCGGCGCCTCGTTGAAGCGGCTCTCCGGCAAGGCCACCGTTGCCGTTGCCCCGGTCGCGGATGCCGCCGTCCCATCTTCCGATTCCCCGGCGGCCATCAGCGTCAGCGCCGGCAACAACATACCCAGGATGGCGAAACTTCTTCGCATCGGACTTCTCCTCATCACTCGAATCCGGTCGATCTCGCCGGCCCGCCGTGCAGGCCGGCGACCACCAATGGCCCCAGTGCGGCCGCTATCGCCTGATGAACAACTTGTCGGCGGAGGTGAGCAGGTCGCCCGGCCAAGTCGCCTCCGGCTTGTAGAACGTCGGGTAGTTGGCGAGATAGTTCTTGTAGATGCCGAGGGTAGGCGTGACGCCCACCGAGCCGATCAGAAACAGGTGCTCGGCGTGGAGATCGAATACCTTCTGGAACGCCTCGATGTACTCCGGCGATCCGTAGACGCTGCTGCCCCAGGCAATGACGGCGTCGTCCAGTTCCTTCACCACGTCGGGCGGCTCCTCGCCGGGGACTACGCCGTCGGCGAAGTCGTCCAGGGTCTTGGCGCCGCTCTCCAGGTCACGCGTGGCCCTGATCCAGGTGCCCCAATCGACGGCGTAGAAGCCGGAGTCGTACTCGGTCGCCTTGGCCGCGTCGGTGTACTCCCGGAACTCGGCGGAGCTGATGGTCCCCGTGAAGATGTTGTCCGTCCCGGCATTGTGCCGCTGCCACAGATCGCCACGCAGCCGGATCTCGGTCTTCAGGCCGACCGCCTCGAAGTGTTCCTTGTACAGCTCCAGCACCGGCACGTCGGCTTCGTTGCTGTGTTCGAGGATCTGCAGAAACGGCTCGCCGTCGGGGCGGGTGCGAAAGCCGTCCGCGTCGCGGTCGGTCAGCCCGAGTTCGTCCAGCAGCGCGGACGCCTGCTCCGGATCGTGCTGCGCATATGCCTGCTCCCACTCCCGCTTGAACCAGGGGTTGGTGGAGACGATGGTGGCCGAGCGCGGTTTGCCGACACCGAAGAACACCAGTTCGTTGATCTCGTCGCGGTCGATGGCCAGCGACAGCGCGCGCCGGAAGCGCACGTCGCGGTAGGTCTCCCTGGTAAACGGGTCCTCGTGGAATTGATTGGGAATGAGCACGCTCGCGCCCACCACGGGGGCTGGAATCTGCACCACGCGGTACTCGCCGGATACCTCGTTCTCCTTGTACAGGGTGAAGTTGTCGAACCGCGTGCCGAGCAGCGCGAAGTCCGCCTCGCCGGAGATGATCTTGAGGTGGTAGGTCTCGTTGTCGACGATCTGGGCCTGAATGTGATCCACGTAGGGGAGCTGGTTGCCGGCCGGGTCCACCTTCCAGTAGTAGGGGTTGCGCACGTAGCGCTTGCCGGTGTTGGTGCGCTCGGTCAGGATCCAGGGGTGGTGGGTGGGCTGCTCCAGATCCTGCTGCGGGCTCCAGAAGAAGTGGTGGTTGAACGCCTCGTCCCAGGTATCGAATCCTTCCTCCTTGGCCAGCGCTTCGGCGTCGGGGTTGTGGTCGATGTGCCACTTCTTGAGGTAGTGGAACGGGTGGAACGCCTGCCAGCCGCCGCCGGGCGGGCTGGCGTGCTTGGCGAGCAGCGCGTGGTAGGGTTCGTCGGTTTCGAAGCGCACGGTGTAGTCGTCTACCTTGATGGCACGCCGGATCTGCGGGATCCAGTTCCAGGTGGTGACCTTGTCGTGCCAGTGCGCGTCCTCGTACATGAACACGTAGTCGTCCGCGGTCATCGGGTGGCCGTCCGACCACCGCGTGCCCTCGCGCAGGTAGAGGGTGAGACTCATGGCGTCGTCGGACATCTCCGCGCGGCGTACCAGCAGCGGCTCCAGCTCGTTGGTGTCGGGATTGGCACGCACCACGTAGCCGCCGATCTCGGTCTCGTAACCGAGGTCGGCCCACGGGTTGATGCTGGTGTGGAACACGGTGAGCGTGCCGCCGTAGGTGCCGATCTCGTCGTCCGCGGCGAAGTACACCACGGCGGGTTCCAGCGGCAGGCGTTCGTCGACCGGCGGCAGCTCGCCCGCCGCCACCATGGCGGCCAGCATCGGCGCCTCTCCGTAGCGTCCCGTGGTCATGTCGGCGGACGTTTCGGCCGCGCTGTCATCGTCACCGGCGGCGCCGGCGGCCATGACGGTCAGCGCGGGCGCCAACAGCAGTGCACAGGAGCACAGCAACGCAAGAGTCGGCGCGGTCACTCGGTGACCCGCACGACGACGATCATCGAAGCTCGGGCATCGGTGGTTGGCCACCACGTTCGGGGCAGTCTTCGGCATGAGGTATCTCCTTATCTGGGAGCAGGATAGATTGGCAACCGGGGCGCAGAACCAAGCGCGGAACAGACGCGGCGACCGTCGCACGACATCGACCGTGTGCGTTCACGTTGCGGCTACCGGGAACATTTCCTATTACGGTATCACCGGCCGCACTGCTTCGCAACTTGGCGCATTGCCTCATCCAGATCCACTCGAACGACCTCGCCACCATGGCGGCGGAGATCGAAGGAGATGAGGCTCACCAGGGAACAGCAGAAGGTGGTCGCCAGCCAGATGGCCAAGCGCTACCGGCAGGCGTCCAGGAACAGGAAAGGGCAGATCATCGAGGAGTACAGCGGCCTGACCGGCTGCACCCGCCATCATGCGGCTTGGCTGCTGCGGTGCCCTCCGCGCGTCGCGGTGCCGGTGGGGGGCCAGCCGGGAGGCCTGTGAGGCGGTCGTCGGGGAGCCGATCGGTGACGGTCACAGGGTACCACTCGCCGGGCGCGGGGCGGCTGGCGGCGGGAAACCGGATGCGCAGGTAGGACTCGCCGTAACCGCTGGCGAAGGCGCCGCTGGCCTCTTCGACGAGGACCCGCTGCCGGTGGCCGGTCAGTCGCTGTGCCAGCCGCCGCCGTCCCGCCGCCGCCAGCGCGCGCACGGCCGCGCTGCGCTCGGCTTTGACCGGTTCCGGTACGGCGGCCGGCAGGCGGGCCGCCCTGGTGCCGGCGCGCGCCGAGTAGCGGAAGGTGTGGATATGACCGAAGTCGACGGCTTCGCAAACCGCCACGGTGCGGGCGAAGTCATCGTCGCTCTCCCCCGGGAAGCCGACCATGACGTCGGTGGTGAAGTGCGCCGGCACGCCGCGCCGCCGCCATACGGAGCGGATGCGCTCGATCAGGTCGAGGTAGCCGTCGACGTCGTACTCCCGGCGCATGCGCAGCAGGATGCGGTCGGAACCGCTCTGCAGGCACAGATGCAGGTGCGGGCAGAGGCGTTCGTGGCCGGTCAGCTCGACGAAGCGATCGTCGAGCGGATCCGGTTCGAGAGACGAAACGCGTACCCGGTAGTCGCCGGGCAGCGCGAGCAACTCCTCCAGAAGCCGACTGAAGCTCCAGTCGCCCCACTGGTAACGACCGATGTTCACGCCCGTGAGCACCAGTTCCCGGTGGCCTGCGTCGAGCAGGCGGCGCGCTTCGTCGAGGATGTCGCGGGCGGGCCGGCTCTGCGCCCGGCCACGCACCGTGGGGATGATGCAGAAGGTGCAGAAGTTGTCACATCCGTCCTGAATCTTGATGGTGACGCGGGTGTGCAGCGGCTGCTCGCCGGCACGGTAGCCGAACGGGTCGGACGGCAGCGCCGCCGGGTCGACCACCTCGCCGGCCAGGTGCGCCGCCACCAGATCGAAGATCCGGCTCTTGCGGTCGTTGTCGACCGTGTAGTCGACGCCCGGCAGATCGCACGTCACGCCGCCCTGCGCCGTCACATAACAGCCGGTGGCGACCACCAGGGGACGCGTGGGGTCGCGGTCGTGGGACTCCGCTGAGCCGGTCACCGCGGTGTGCGGCCCCCCTCCGGCACGCGCAGCGCGGTAGACGGCGTTGCGCGACTTGCGGTCAGCCTGGCCGGTGACGGTGCAGGTGTTGACTACCACCACGTCCGCCGACTCGGCGCGATCCACAACGCGATAGCCGGCGGCGACGAAGCGGGCCGCCAGCGCGTCGCTCTCGGCGATGTTGAGCCGGCAGCCGAGATTGGCGAATGCGATGGCGGGGGGCATGGAGCAGCGGGAGGGTCCGGTCAGGCGCTGCGGCCGGCCAGCGCCGGTGCAGCGCCCTCCTGCGCGTAGTGGCCGAAGAAGTTGCCGATTCTGGACGTCACGTCGGTGATCTGGTCGGTGCGCGGCAGAAATACCATACGAAAGTGATCGGGGCGGATCCAATTGAATGCCGTGCCCTGCACCAGCAGCACCTTCTCTTCCTCCAGCAGGTCCAGAATCATCCGCTCGTCGTCCGCAACACCGAAACGGCGAGTGTCGATCTTCGGGAACAGGTAGAACGCGCCCCGCGGCTTGACGCAGGAGATGCCGGGTATGGCGTTCATCTCCTCGTACAGGGCATCGCGCTGCACCGCCAGCCGGCCGCCGGGCACGGTGAGTTGATCGATGCTCTGGAAGCCGCCGAGCGCGGTCTCGATGGCAAGCTGTGCCGGCATGTTGGCGCATAGCCGCATCGCCGACAGGATGCCGAGCCCCTCGATGTAGTCTCGCGCCTGGTACTTGGTGCCGCTGAGCACCAGCCAGCCGGAGCGGAACCCTGGGACCCGGTAGGTCTTGGAAAGGCCGTTGAAGGTGCCGATCAGGATGTCATCGGCCAGCGTCGCCAGCGGTGTCTGCTGGACCCCGTCGTAGACGATCCGGTCGTAGATTTCGTCGGCGAACAGGACCAGCCCGTGTTCGCGGGCAAGCGCCACGATCTGCTCCAGGCAGTCGCGCGGATACACCGCGCCGGTCGGATTGTTGGGATTTATCACCACGATCGCCTTGGTGCGGGAGGTGATCTTGGCTTCCATGTCGGCCAGGTCGGGTGCCCAGTTCGACTCCTCGTCGCACAGGTAGTGCACCGGGCGGCCGCCGGCCAGATTCGCCGCCGCGGTCCACAGCGGATAGTCGGGAGCAGGGATCAACACCTCGTCGCCGCTGTTGAGCAGACCTTGCAGGGACATGGTGATCAACTCGCTGACGCCGTTGCCGAGATAGATATCGTCGATCTCCACGTTTGGTACCCCGAGCGCTCGGTAGTGCTGCATGATCGCCTTGCGCGCACGGAACAGCCCCTGCGCGTCGCCATATTCCTGACCTTGGGAGAGGTTGACGACGACATCACGGAGGATCTCCTCGGGCGCCTCGAAGCCCCACCTGGCCGGATCGCCGATGTTCAGCTTCGCGACCCGAAACCCTTGATCCTCCAGGCGCCGCGCGGCGGCCAGAACGGGACCGCGAATGTCGTAGCACACGTGTTCGAGCTTGTCGGACTTCTTGATACGCATAGTCGGATTCCTTCCCGGGTGCGGAGAGGCCAAATAATACCGCCATGCAGGCTGACCAGGCTACCGTCGGGTTCAGGTCACGCCCCTCGGTCTGCGGCGGGTGCGACCTCGACTCCTCGTCTTCTGTGCGCTGCGCGGTCGGCTGGATGGTCGCGAGGCCCGCTCCTGTTTCTCACGAAGGGGGGGCGACCGGCCCAACCTTGCCCCGCGCTGATGGTTTGGATACGCTGCCCCGGCAAATCGGACGGGCAGGATCGACAGGTCCCGCCCACGCAAAGGAGTAGCTATGAGATCTTCCGTAACGCGCAGCCTGCTGGCGGGACTGGTGCTGTCGATGCTCGCCGGGGGCGCCGCCTGGGCGCAAAGGTACAACGAGGCACCGATGCTGGCCGCGCTGGTCAGGGCCGGGGAGTTGCCGCCGGTCGACGAGCGGCTGCCATCCGATCCGCTGGTGGTCGAGCCGTTCGACTCGATCGGCACCTACGGCGGCACGGTGAGGATGATGGACGTGTCGGACCGCATGTCGATCGGCCTGCGGGTGCGCCACACCGGCCTGTTCCGCTACAACCAGACCGCCAGCCGGTTCGAGCCGGATCTGGCCGCGAGCCACGCCTGGTCGAACGACAACCGCACCCTCACCCTGAAGCTGCGCGACGGGCTGCGCTGGTCGGACGGCGAGCCGTTCACCACCGCCGATCTGATGTTCAAGTGGGAGCACGAGATCCTCAACGAGGAGATCCACCCGCGCGGCATCGATCCGTTCTGGACCCTGGGTGGCGAGCGCGCCGTCTGGGAGCCGCTCGACGACACCACGTTGCAGATCACCTGGGCCGCCCCCAACCCGGTGGCCATGGACCGTTTCGGGCGCACCCACTTCTCCGGCGACAACGCCCTGTTCCTGCCGGCGCACTACGTGCAGCAGTTCCACGCCGACTTCAACGAGAACGCTGCCACGCTGGCCGCCGAGCTCGGGTTCGAGGACTGGATTCAGATGTTCAACGACCGCCGGGCGCAGGGCTACAATCAGTCGGCGGTTACCATCGGCCGTCCCTACCTGGATATGCACGTGCCGGAGGTGGTGGAGAGCAATCGCGTGCTGCTGGTGCGCAACCCCTACTACCACCACGTCGACACGGAGCGCAACCAGCTCCCCTACGTCGACCGGCTGGAGATTACGCACGTCGGCGACAAGCAGCTCTACGATCTGAAGGCGTCGGCCGGCGAGGCGGACTTCGTCGCCTACTACACCGGCGCACCGAGCCTGCCCACCTACAAGGCCGGCGAGGCGCAGGGCAACTACCAGACCGTGATCGCGCAGTCGCTGCGCACCGCCGAGCTGGTGATGTTCATCAACATGAACTACCAGGATCCGGTAATCAACGAGCTGTTCAACAACCGCGACTTCCGCGTCGCCCTGTCGGTGGCCCTGAACCGCGAGCAGATGAACGAGATCGTGTTCTTCGGCCTCGGCGACCCGCATCCGGCGACGCCGCTGAACACCATGGAGTTTTTCGATCAGGCCTGGTACAACGACAATCTGGCCCACGATCCGGACCGCGCCAACCGGCTGCTCGACGCCGTCGGGCTCGACCAGCGGGACAGCGACGGCTTCCGCGTGCGACCCGATGACGGCAGGCGGCTCAACCTGGTGATCGAGATCGGCGTCCTGGAGGGGCCGAAGCAGGCAATCTGCGAGCTGATCTCCAACGACTGGCGTCAGGTGGGCATCGAAGGCGCCTGCAAACTGGTCGACGGCGCTCTGCAGAGTGAGCGCCTGGACGCCAACGAGACGGCCATTACGGCGTGGCACCTGGGCCGCACCACGCTGCTCGGACGCGGCACGCCGGACCAGTTTGCCTTCGAACGCTGCAGCGCCAACAACTGGGGCCGGCAGTGGTGCTTCTGGTTCGTTTCCGGCGGCGCGAGCGGCATGGAGCCCCCGGATGACATCAAGGCGCTCGACGAACGCTGGCAGGCGTTCAAGCAGGCCGCCACCGGCACCCCCGACGCGGCCAAGCTGGGCAAGGCGTACTTCGCCTACTTTGCCGACGAGCTGCCGATGATCCCGACCATCGGGCTGGCACCGCACCCCGTGATCATCCACAACCGCCTGAAGAACGTTCCCTCGCAGAACATCTTCTGGGGCTCCGATACCAACTTCTACGCCCCCTACAAGCCGGAGCAGTGGTATATCGCGCAGTAGCGCGATTTCTTGGTCAAGTACCGGTTCGCGGAGCAGCGATCCGCTGACTGAACGGTACATCGGGAGAGTGGGCGGTTCGCAGGGCGCCGTCCACTTTCCCCATCCGAGTTCGTGAACTATACGTCCTACCTGATCCGCCGCCTGGTCTACATGCTGGTCACCGTGGTGGCGATCAGCGCGGCGATCTTCGCCGTAATCCAACTGCCGCCGGGCGATGCCGTGGACGCGATCGTGGCCGAACGCGAATCGCAGGGCGACGTAATCACGGCGGAGGATGAGCGCGAGCTGCGCAGCCTGTACGGTCTGGACCGACCGATGGTGGTGCAGTACGCCGACTGGGCGATCAGATTCCTGACCGGCAACATGGGGCGCTCGATCCGTGGCCTGCCGGTAAGCGATCTGATCACCGAGCGTCTCGGAGCGACCGCGATGCTGGCGCTGGTCAGCATCCTGTTCACCTACCTGGTGGCGATCCCTATCGGCATCTACAGCGCCACCCACCAGTACAGCTTCAGCGACTACGCACTCACCACCGTCGGCTTCATGGGGTTGGCGACGCCCAACTTTCTGCTGGCGCTGATCCTGCTATTTCTGTTCTACCGCCTGTTCGGGCTCAGCATCGGCGGATTCTTTTCCCCCGGCATGGAGGAGCAGCCGTGGAGTCTGGCCAAGATGATCGACCTGATCAGTCACCTGTGGATCCCGGTGATCGTGATCGGCACCGCGGCTACCGCCGGCACCATCCGGGTCATGCGCGCCACGGTGCTCGACGAGCTGGGCAAGCAGTACGTGATCACGGCGCAGGCGAAGGGGCTGGCGTGGCGCCACCTGCTGATGAAATACCCGGTGCGGCTGGCGCTCAACCCCATAGTCAGCACGGTCGGGGGCATCCTGCCGGAGCTGATCGCCGGCCAGACCATCGTTGCCATCGTGCTGAACCTGCCGACGCTCGGTCCGCTGCTGTTCACCGCGCTGCGCTCCCAGGATATCAATCTGGCCGCGAGCGTGCTGATGATGCAGAGTGTGCTGGCGGTGATCGGCGTATTGATATCGGACATCCTGCTGGTAGCCGTGGACCCGCGCATCCGCTTCGAGAAGGGCGGCTGACATGGCGCATATCGTTGCCCCGCCCCGGTGCCGCACACACGCACGCCGGCACCAGTCTGGCGCCTGCCCACGTCGTCGCGTGGCGCATCCGCGGCGAGCGGGGCGGCTGACGTGAAGCGCTCCCGATCCCGTGCTCGTGGTGCGAAACCTCGCGTTGCGAATCTGCCTGCCGCTCCCGGTACCCCATCGCATGAGCGCGTCGCGACCGCGCTGGCCGCGCACGCGCGTACCGCGGACGGTACCGGACCGGCGGAATCCGAGGCGACCGCGACCAGCGTCGAGGAGCGTTACTTCATCGCCTCGCAGCGCCAGTTGATGTGGCGCAAGTTCAGGAAACACCACCTTGCCGTGATCTCGGGCGCAGTCCTTACGCTGGCCTATCTGGCTGCCTTCAGCTACGAGTTCTGTGCCCCCTACGGCCCGCTGACTCAGCACGAGGGGTTCGTCAATGCGCCGCCGACGCGCATCCACCTGATCGACCTCGACGGCCGCCTGCGCGCGCCGTTCGTCTACGGGCGCACCGGCAAGGTGAATATGGAAACCTTCCAGCGCGAGTTCGTCGAGGATACGTCGGTGATCCATCCGCTGCGCTTCTTCGCACCCGGTGAGGCGTACCGTTTCTGGGGCAGTTTCGATGCCCGCCGCCACCTGTTCGACGCCGGCGACGAGGGGCGTGTCTTCCTGCTCGGCACCGACGCCCTGGGCCGCGACGTGTTCTCGCGCGTCATGGCCGGAAGCCGCATCAGCCTGACCATCGGCCTGGTCGGCGTGCTGATCAGCTTCGTGCTCGGCTGCGTCCTGGGCGGCGTCTCCGGCTACTTCGGCGGCGTGCCCGATCTGCTGATCCAGCGCGTCATCGAGTTCCTCGGGGCGATCCCCAACATTCCGCTGTGGATGGCGCTGACCGCGGTGATTCCGGTCAACTGGCCGGTGATCCGCGTCTACTTCGCCATCACCATCATCCTGTCGGTGCTGGGCTGGACCGGGCTGGCGCGGGTGGTGCGCGGCAAGCTGCTGGAGCTGCGCGAGTACGAGTACGTAACCGCCGCCAAGCTG
>CAYFXT010000028.1:0-17872 GCA_964346995.1 uncultured Spirochaetaceae bacterium
GTTGTCGTACTCGTCGATCAGCACGTACAGCGGGATGTCGTGGTCGCCCGCGTACTGAAACAGCTCGGACAGCTTGCTGGCGATGGAGGGCGGCGCCAGGATGTCTCGCACCGCTGCTTCGGGAAACAGGTCGGGGTGCCGCCGCAGCCTGCCCCGCAGCTCGATGAGGCAGTAGGTCTCGAACTCCCGCTCCAGCGTTTCCAGCTTGTCGTTGACCATGGAGAAGTTGAACCGGAGGGTGACGTAGCGGCTCTGTTCCCCGGGGGGGTGCTGCCCAATCTCGGTGCCGGCGAAGGTGGCCTCGAAGCCGTCCGCCCAGAAGCGGTCGTAGTAGTTCTCGAGCAGGGAGATCCACAACGATTTGCCGAAGCGGCGCGGGCGGATCAGAAAGGCGTAGCGTTCCTCCTCCAGGCGGCGCAGGAAGCGGGTCTTGTCGACGGTGCAGGGTGGCACGCCGGTGGAGGGCGAGCCGTACGTCGACCACATCTTCCAGACGGTGGAAGAGTACGAGCAGGCCACCGGCAACAGCATCGACCGGTTCAACGAAGCGCCGATGCTCGCGGCGCGGGTGGCCGAGGGCACACTGCCCCCAGTCGAGGAGCGGCTGCCGCAGGACGTGGTGGTGGTCCGCCCTCGCAACGCCATCGGTGTATACGGCGGCGTCTTTCAGACGCTCACGGTATCCGGCGAGATAGGTAACCCGATCGAGAGCACTGCCCAGTATGTAGCCACTTTCGGACCTGATACCCGGCACATCGTCACCAACGTCGTGCGCGCATGGGAGTTGTCCGACGACTCCACCACCCTCACGCTTACCTTGCGCCGTGGCATGAAGTGGTCGGACGGCGACTCGTTCGACATCGAGGACTTCGTTTTCTATTACGAAGACATCATCGCGGACGGCGACGTCACTGAACGGCCTCCACGCGCGTACCGCATCGGCGGATCGCTGGTGCAGATGGATGTAGTGGATCCGCTCACGGTTCGTTACACCTTCCCGGCGCCGGCACACAGCGCCCTGAGTCAGTGGTCGTTGGCGAGGCCGTTCGCCCCCGCCCACTACCTGCAGCAGTGGCATCCGCGTCACAACGCCGACGCTCAGGATCTGGCCAAGAGCCAGGGCTACGACCAGTGGTGGGAGGCGATCCAGGCCGAGTACGATGGCTTCACCAGCGCCAAGACCCGCAAGCCGGAGACACCCGTCCTCGTGCCCTGGCGCACCGAGACGGTGCGCATGGATGCCAAGATCTACGAGCGCAATCCCTACTTCTGGAAGGTGGACATCGCCGGCAACCAGCTTCCCTATATCGATGGCGTGTTCTCGGCGCAGGTCGAGAACCTCGCCGACCTGGTGTCGATCAGGGCGATGGCAGGCGAGCTGGACATGGCAACGTGGGGCCTGAAGACCGCCGACTACCCGATCTACAAGCGCAATGAGGAGTCCGGTGGCTACACGGTGGGGCTGTTCGAGAACAATCGCAAGGGCTTCGCGGCCGGCTTCGTGTTCAACTACACCCACAAGGACCCCGTGCTGCGGGAATTGTTCAACGACATTCGCTTTCGACAGGCACTGTCTCTGGCGGTGGACCGCGATGACATGTCCGAGACCTTGTTCCTGGGGCTGACCAAGCCACACACGGCCCCCGTGCCCAACTCGTGGACCGGTTTCGAGGATTGGTTCGCCACCTATTACGCGGAGTTCGACCTGGACCGCGCCAACGCGCTGCTGGACGAACTCGGGCTCGAGTGGGACGGCAATGACCAGTGGCGGCTGCGCCCCGATGGTGAGCCGCTCCTCCTGGAGGGGCTGTGGGTCACCGAGTGGTTCGGCTGGATGGGCGACCTGATGGACCTGGTGAAGGAGCACTGGGCGCGGGTCGGGATTCGCATGGAGCCGAAGTTCGCCCCGGAAGAGCTCGGTTTCCAGCGCGCCCAGGCCAACGATCTCGACCTGATGATCGGTGAAACGGCCACCGTGTCCGAGTTCCGCGCACGCCGCTCGGAGCCGATCACCCTGGTGCCGCCCTGGCACTGGGTAACCTGCTGCGCCATGTCGTCGGTTCCATGGCGGCAGTGGCTGGACAGCGATGGCGCCGAGGGCATGGAGCCACCCCAGGCCATCAAGGAGATCTGGGACATCGCGGAGGCATGGCGGTTGGAGAAGCGGGGCACCGAGCGCTACCAGGAGCTGAGCAACCAGTTGATCCGCCGCAACGTCGAAGGCCAGTACTTCGTCGGCCTGGTCTCCATGCCGCCGACGGTGGTGATTCTGAACAACCGCGTCGCCAACATGGAGCGGGATGGAGGCGTGTTCGCCTCGTTGCCACCGCTGATGCCGTTCATGCCCGATACCTGGTTTCTCACGGAGTAGCCGACCGCTCCGTCGAGATGGAGCCTGGTCGTCGCGCGGTGGCGGCGGCCAGGCTTACCAGCCGGGTCGAGAAACGCGTTGCGCATGCCAGGCCCCCGGCTTCCCACCGGTAGCGGACCCGGGATGCGGGTGCTCCTCGGTCTCCGCCCCGCCGTAGCCGTACACTCACTGCACCTGCGGGCCGCGGCCGGGATGTGGCGTCCTGGTAGCTGTCACAGGAGCGCAGCCAAGCCGAGCGTCGCAAGGCGTGCAGCGCTACGCACGGTGGTGGGAATGGAACCCAGTGGCGAGCCGGCGGCGCGGGCTGCCGGCGGCGGGCATTGGCGTAGAGCGGCTGTTCGTCACGGGAGTATCGCCGGTGACCATGGACGCCATGACCAGCGGCCTCAACATCGGCGCCAACCTGAGCCTCCGCCCCGAGTTCGACGAGATGCTCGGTTCACCGAGGACGAGGTGCGACGCATGGTAGACCCGTACCGGGACCTGGGCGTGTTCGACCAGGACGTCGAGACGGCACTCGGCGCCATGCACGAGTGGTACGACGGCTACCGATTCTCGGAGGAGGCGCGCTATCGTGCTACCAAATGTCCGGCGTACTTGCATCCGGTGGCACTATACGAAAAGCTGATTGACAGATGGTACACCGCTCCTACTGGCTATCCGCAATCGAGGCGCTATGGCGCGAGAAGTCGATCGTGTGGCTCTCGGGCGTGCGCCGCGCCGGCAAGACGTTTCTGTGCCGGTCGTTGCCGGATAGCGAATACCTCGACTGCGAGCTGCCGAGCACGCGGCGGGCGCTCGAGGATCCCGAGCAGTTTCTCCGCGATCTGGGCCCGCGACGCCTGGTGTTGGACGAGATTCACCGCCTCGCCAACCCGTCCGAGTTGCTCAAGATAGCGGCGGACTATTATCCCGCTACGCGGATAGTCGCCACCGGTTCATCCTCCCTGGGGGCATTGCGACGCTTCCGCGATACGCTCACCGACCGCAAACGCGACCTGTGGCTCACCCCCATGCTGCAGCAGGATGAGCACGAATTCGGGGGGCGTGGCCTCGACCACCGGTTTCAGTTCGGCGGGTTGCCACCGTTCTTCCTCGCTGATCAGGTGCCGGAGCATGGCTTCCAGGACTGGGTCGACTCCTACTGGGCGCGCGATATTCAGGAACACTTCCGGCTGCAAAGCCGATGGTCGTTCCTGCGCTTCATGGAACTGCTGTTCGCGGCCAGCGGCGGGATGTTCGAGGCTACGTGGTTCGCCGCTCGTTGCGAAGTCAGTCGGACCACGGTCGCCAACTATCTCAAGGTGCTCGAAGACACTCTCGTGGTCACCCTCGTGCGGCCGTTCAGTACGCGCCGTATTACCGAGATTGTCGCCGCTCCCAAGATTTACGGCTTCGACACCGGGTTCGTCTGTCTGTTCAAGGGCTGGGGGTCGCTCCGCCCCGAGGATCGCGGGCTGCTCTGGGAGCACTATGTGCTCAACGAATACCTGGGTCGCACGCAACGGCGCCGCCTCGCCTATTGGCGCGACAAGCGCGGCCACGAGATCGATTTCGTCCTCACCGCTCGGAACGACGCGCCGACGCTGGTGGAATGCAAGTGGCGTGCCGGCAGTTTCGAGCCCCGGAACATGCTGGCGTTCCGCAGGCACTATCCAGAAGGGGCCAACTACATCGTAACCGGCGATACCGAACGTTCCTACGTTCGCGACTATGGCGGGGTCAGTGTACGATTCCTGAACCTGTCGGAATTGATGCAGCGTCTGCTCACCGGTTAGCGCGATACCCAGTGGTGTGCTCCGCTCGGCCGCCGGCCCGTCGCCCGCTGGTTGACCGGGAGCGCGTCCCGAACGGCTTGCGGTCGTAGCCCAATCACGTCTCTCTATGCGTCGGTCCAGTGCCTCGTCGGCCGCTCGCGCGCTCCTTGCGGCCGGCACCTCGTGGAGCACGCGGTGCAACCCCACTGATGCCGCGACTCCCCAGCGGCCCGCTGGCGCCCCTCAGGCGGGGATCGAGCAGGTCGCGCAGCGTATCGCCGAACATGTTGAGGCAGTACACGACCAGCGCCAGGCAGAACCCGGGCCAGAACGCCAGGCTCGGCGCGCGTTCCATATAGCGCCGCCCCTCGTCGCTGAGCATCCCGCCCCAACTGGGTATCTCCGGTGGCAGACCGAACCCGAGGAAGCTCAGCGACGCTTCCGCCAGGATTACGTACCCGATGGTGGTCGAGAACAGGATGATGACCGGCGGCACGACATTGGGCAGCACATGGCGCAGGAGTATCTTCAGACCGCTGGTCCCGATCGCTTCGGCCGCGGTGAGGTAGGCGTTCTCCTTGATGGCGATCACGGCGCCGCGTATCACGCGCGAACTCTGTATGCCCGAATAGGTCCCGACGATCAGGATGATCTGCAACATCCCCGACCCGACCAGCGACATGATGGTGATCAACAGGAGTATTCCCGGAATAGCCATGAACGCGTCCACGAAGCGCTGCACGGCGATGTCGAGCCGGCCGCCGAGAAAGCCGGACGGCACGCCGATCAGAATCCCGAGCCCCGTGCTCAAGGTGGTGGCGGTCAGGCCGATGGTCACCGAAATGCGCGCCCCGTGCAGCAAGCGGCTGAACAGATCCCGCCCCAATTGGTCGGTCCCGAGCCAGTAGGTGGCGGACGGTGGTTGCAGACGGTCGGTCATGCGCACCTGGTTCACGTCATGAGGCGCCAGCCGGTCGGCAAAGATGCCCGCAAACAACATCAACAGGACCACACCGCCGAACACCGCCCCGGCCGGCTTCCGGCGGACCAGTTCGCCCAGAAACGCAGTGAATCCGCTACCGCGCGCGGCGCTACTCATGGCGCACTCGCGGGTCGAGCCACGAGTAGGTGACGTCGGTGAGCAGGTTGACCAGCACGACCACCGCGGCAAACACCACGTTGATGCCCGATACGAGCGGGTAGTCCCGCCGCCCCACGGCGTCCACCAGCAACCGGCCCATGCCGGGCAACTGGAAGATCTCCTCCACGATCACCGCCCCGCCGATCACGATCGGCAACTGCACTGCCACGTGCGTGAGCACCGGGATGGTGGCGTTCTTCAGCGCGTGCCGGATCACCACCAGGCGCTCGCTCAGGCCCTTGGACCAGGCGGTGCGGATGTAGTCGGCGCGGAGCACTTCCAGCATCATGGTGCGCGTCATCCGCATGCTCAGGCCTGCCAGGGCCGTGCCCAGGACCGCCGCCGGCAGCAGGACGTGGCCCAGGTGGCCGAAGGGATCCTCGGCAATGGGATTGAGCTCGATCGACGGCGCCCAGCCCCACCAGACCGAGGGGTAGATCATGATCATCGTTCCGGTCCAGAACGGCGGCACCGAAACGAGGATGATTGCCAGCGAGCGCGCCAAGTAGTCCCCCACGCTGTCCTGGCGCACCGCGGAATAGATCCCGACCGGCAGGGACACCAGCAGGCTGACGATGATGGCCATTGCGCCCAGCTCCAGCGTCACCCCGATCCGCTGTCGGATCAGCACCGCTACCGGCTCGATAGCCATCAACGGGTCCCCGAAGTCGCCGCGCAGCAGGATGTTGCCGAGCCACTGCAGGTACTGGATGTGGAGCGGCCGATCCAACCCGAGCGCCGCCTCCAGAGCTTCGCGGGAGGGAAGATTGGAACGGCTGCTCACCGACATCTGCGCGAACATCACGTCGATCACGTCCCCCGGGATCAGCCGTACCGACAGGTACACGATGACGCTGACGATCAGCATCGTCGGGATCAGCAAAAGTACGCGTCTGAGGATATAGGTATACATCGGCGCGCACGCCGCGGACTCAGGGGATCCAGAAAAGAGCTGCCGTCATCCCGCGGTCGGATGCGGGATGACGGCCCGGATATCGCAGGATCGAAGCCTTCAGTACCCCATCGACTCCTTGAGGGCCTGGTCGACCCACACCCGGGCAAACACATGGCCGAAGCCGTAGTCGGTGCCCAGGCGGAACTCACCACGGTAGCTCTTCAGCCACGGCCACCATACGCGGTAGTTGCCGTTCATGGCCAGTGGAATGAGCCAGTGTTCGGTCATGACGCGGTCGTTCGTAGCCTTCAGGTTGGCCACGTAATCCTCGAGGTTCCCGGAGGCGAGTCCATCCCGGTAAGTCTTGTCGTACACCGGGTCGTCATGCCGCCCGATATTCCACGGGAAGGGATCGCCGTCGCGGCCGAAGAAGTGGTTCATCGACCCGTCGACGCCGGGATAGGCGGGACCGAACCCCTTCGGCGCCATCTGCTCGAGCTGGCCTCCCATCACGTGGTCATTGTAGGCGGTCGGCTCCATGGTCCTGATTTCCATCTCCACGCCGATGTCGGCAAAGTAGCTCTGTGCGATGCGGAAGATGTCCAGGTCGTCTTCGGAGCTGATTACCAGGCTGGTCTTGAACCCGTCGGGATAGCCCGCGTCCGCCAGCAATTGCCGCGCCCGCTCCGGGTTGTACTGGAACGCCTCCTGGACCCGCTCCGGCATCTCCTCGAACGGGGTGTAGTAACCCGGCACGCAGGACCAGCACACGAAGTTGTCCTCCATGATCGAGTTCAGCACACGGCCGCCCCAGGTCGCCGCCAGCTCTTCGCGATTGATCGCCATCTGCAACGCCTCGCGCACGCGGATATCGGGATAGAACGGCGCCGCGCCCCACCGCATGACGATGCCCTGGCCGGTCATCGCGAACCTCTTGTACTTGAGATCGGGATGGGTATTCTCCAGGCTCTCCCGTTCCTCCCACGTCACCCCTACGTCGGTGAAATTCAGGGGACCGAGCACGTCGAGCTGGGCGGAGCGCAGGGCTGCCAGCTTGGTAGACTTGTCCGCAATGAACACCTGCTTGTATTCGTCGACGTAGGGAATCTGGAACTGGTGCTCCGGGAACAGCTCGTCATGGCCCCAGTAGTCGGGATTCCTCACCCAGGTGAGGGAGGTGCCGGGGTTGTGGTCCTCGATGATGAATGGACCGGTACCGCGGAAGTTCGTCAACACCTTGCTCTGTTCGCCGTATTCCTCGATCACTTCACGGGGAGGGCCGATCGTGTCGGCCCAACCGGCGGTGAGAAACAGGTACAGCACGAACGCGTTGGGCGGGTGCTCGAACACGACGGTGTACTTGTCCGTGGCCTCGACCGAATGCATGGTCTCGAAGAACGTGTGGCCGTTGAATGGGGACTTCTCGAACACGCCCCCGACACCATAGATCCGCTGGAAGTGATAGACGACGTCGTCCGCCACGAACTCGCGGCCGTCGACCGGCGGAAGGTCGTGCCAGAGGACTCCCTGGCGGAGGTGGAAGATCGTGGTATTGGCATCCGGCTGCTCCCAGCTCACCGCCAGGCCCGGTCCCGCCGTGTCGGGCGACCACCAGGCGGAGTAATCCTCCTTGCTCCGGTCCGCCGCCCAGTCGTTCGCACCCAGCCGTTCGGCCCCGGGCGAGTTGGTCATTGCGGCCCAGCCGTAGTAGTTGTCGAACCCGTGCTCTTCCGCTTCCGGAACGCCCAGGGCGGTAATCGTTCCTCCGTATTCGGGCTTCTCCTGCAGCTCGCCCCAGACGTTGCGAATCATCTCGCGCTCCGGGACTGCCGCCTGCTCCGGTTCGCCGGTCGCCCACAAGGCGCCCGCTACGAGACCGAGCATCAGTACCGCCGCCAGCGGACTATGCCATCTGCAACCATGCATGTCGTCACCTCTCTCTTTACTTCTTCGACGCAAGTTGGATCTCGACCCTACCCTCAACCTCTCCGAACATCAAGTTTGAGTCGACTCGAGAGGCGTAGCGGAATCAGTCGACCGGGACGTAGCGCAACCTCCCCGCGGAGTGATCGGTGATCGTGTCGTCGTCCTCGATGCGATACTTGCGCCCGTGATGGATGACGGTCCCCTCCTGGACTTGGCGGAGCGTCACCCCGGTACCGCGCTCCCACCGGGGAACCCCGTGGTCGCCCTCCGTCTCGATGCCCCAGATGTCGTGCAGGTTGACCAGTTCGCGAAACCTCTCGCCATTGCGGGCCAAGCTCTCGTCGGTAACCTGGGCAGGGAAATGTTCCTGCGGGCGGCAGTAGTGGGCACTGTAGAATGCCGTGATCGTAAGCCGCAGTCCCGGAGTCACCCGCGGGAACGAGCCGTGCCACAGGTTGCCGTGGAACACGATTACCGAGCCGGCCGGCGCCTCGACCGGAACGGCCAGTTGCTCCGCCTCTCCGGGCTTCGCGTTGCGGCGCAGCTTGTGCGACTCCGGAACCACCGCCAGACAACCGTCGTCCCTGGTGTAGTCGGTCAGGCACCAGTTGGTATTGAACACCATGGGAGGATCGGGCAGCGGCTCGAATGGGTACAGGTGCACGTCGGTATGGAAGCCGGTGCCGGCCGCGGCGTCTGCCCGTGAAATCGCCGGATCAGGCCGCTTGATCAGGGCATTGAAGGCGGACAGCAGGAATCCCGGACCCAGGAAGTATTCCACCAGTGGCAGGGTCATGGGGTGCTGAACGATCTGTTCGAAGGCCGGGTCCTTGCAAAGCATGCCTCCCTGCAGCCAGCTCTGGTGCTGGTGCGAGCCCGCGTGCCGGGTGGCGCCGAATTCGCCGGTCGCGACGTCGGGCCGCACCCCGGTACGTTCCTCGGCGACCCGCAGGAGCGCTTCGACGGCTCGCTCGAGCACGCCGGGATCGCCGATCTGACCGGGGGAAAGCACGGTGTAGCCCCGCTCCTCGACCTGCCGCAGGTTGTCCGCCAGCCCGCGCTCGGCGATTTCCGCGCCGCACAACCGCTTCCAGTTGTCCCAGTTCTTCCACTCCGTCCACGGCACGCTCGGCATCGCAACGCTCTCCGCGCAAAACGGTAGCACCGGTCCGCGATCGCCGTCAATCGCGCAGCCGCGCTCTCCGAGCTGGTTTGCACGTCGTCCCGCTCGCCCGTAGCCTTCCCGCGGAGGCCGGGAAGAAATGACTATCCGACTGACATTGCCGAGTGAGCGTGCCAGCTCATGACGAAGCCTGAGTAGCCGTCGGCGGCCCCGATCACCACGAATATGTCCGGCGCTACCTTGGTCCGCGGATCTCCCTCCCGGTAGCAATCAGGTACCGGCCATCGCTGCCGCCGCTGCACGCCGGCACGCGCACCAAATGGCACCAAATGCGCACACTTGACGGGACGCCCGTACCGGGGTGTAGTGGTATCCGTTTCAGGAACCTTAGTCGGCGTCGGGCGGATCCCGTGCCACGGTTTCAGCTTCAGATGAGGGGGGTCAGCATGACCAGACCATTGAAAGGAGTCGCTTGGTGCGCGCTCTTCGCGGCAGCGACTATCCTGCCGGGAGCAGCTTTCGCCGCAGGATCGGAGGAGGAGGCTGCGACGGCGGAACCGGAGACCATGGAAGGAGAGGCATTCAACTACGAGCACGCCTACGGCACCTACCACTGGACTACTCCCGCCGCGTTTCAGCAGGCGACCGGCGAAACCGTGGGCAGCTACACGGAGGCGCCGCAACTGGCGCAACTGGTGAGCGAGGGTAAGCTGCCGCCCGTCGAGGACCGGCTGCCGCTGGAGCCGCTGGTGCTGGGGCGCGAAATCGGCACCTACGGCGGCACCCTGCACGTGGGCGGCGGCCACTTCGCCGCGTTCCAGTACGCCGGCACCCCGTACAGCAACTACGGCGTGGGACTCGCCGAGCACACCTGGACCGCCGGCACCTATCCGAACCTGGTGAAGGGCTGGGACGTGCACGACAACGGCCGAAAGTACACCATCCATCTGCGCGAAGGCTTGCGTTATTCGGACGGCGAGCCGTTCACGGCCGACGACGTCATGTTCTGGTGGGAGCACATCGTACCGACGAACCCCACCTTTCCCGACCTGTTCACCCGCATCATCATCTCCACCGGGCTGTACGAGAACGTCGTCAAGATCGACGACTACACCGTGCGCGTCGAATACAGCAAGCCGTCCGACAACCTGTTCTGGGTGCACTTCGGCAAGGCGGTTCCCGCCCACCAGAAGAAGTACTTCAGCCAGTTCCATCCCGAGTTCCAGGACGAGGACGAGTTGGACGAGATGGTGAAGGAGGCGGGTTTCAGCAACTGGATCGAGCTCTACGAGCACAAGCTGGACATCCGCGGGAACGCCAACGTCGAACGTCCCATCCTGCTGGCCTGGGCCCTGAAGCAGGTCCCGCCCGACGACTATCTCCTGGAGCGCAACCCCTACTTCTGGGCGGTGGACCCGGCCGGTCAACAGCTCCCCTACCTCGACCGCATCTACGGCTTCGTGGGGCTGGAGCCGGAGGTGCGCAACCTGAAGGCGCAAGCTGGCGAGCTCGACTTCGCCGACGTGCCCATGGCCACCTATCGGCTGGTCAAGGAGAAGGAGGCGGAGGGCAGGATCCGCGGCCAGCGCATGGGTGGCGTGGGACTGAACTCCGCCCAGCTCAGCTTCAACTTGACCCACCGGGACCCGGCGGTGCGGAACGTCTTCATGGACAAGCGGTTCCGGATAGCCGCCTCGCACGCCCTCAACCGGGAGCGGATCAGCGAGTTGGTATTCCTGGGACTGGTCCCGCCGTGGCAGGTCGCCTCGAACGCGGCCAGCGACTACTACCACGAGCGGATGGCGCACTCCTATCTGGAGTACGATCCCGACAAGTCGCGGGCCCTGTTCGACGAGATGGGCATGAGGGTCGGCGACGACGGCTTCCGCCGGCGGTTCGACGGTGAGAAGCTGCAGATCAACCTGCTCACCTGGGACAACGAGCGGCTGCAGTCGGGCAGAATTGCGGAAATGATGGCCGAGGATCTGCAGGCCGTCGGCCTGGACGTCAACCTGAAGATCATGGAGGGGAGCGTGGTCAGACAGACCACCACCGCGAACGACCAGGACGCCGTGGTCGTGCCGGGCGCCTGGACCACCATCGAGGGCGGCTTCTGGCTGGGCAACTCGGCCACCGCGTTCGTACCGGTGCACACCAACGGCAGCATGCATGCCCAGTTGTGGTACGAATGGTACGAGTCGTTCGGCGAAAAAGGCGAAGAGCCGCCACCCGAGATGGTGCAGGTGATGGAATGGTACCGCGAGGGCCTCGGGACCATCGACGCCGCCGAACGCAAGGATATCTGGTTCCGCATCGTCGACGTGGCCGCCGACAACCTGTGGGTAATCGGGACCGTGCAGCACCCCGGCTACTTCAAGGTGCTGAACACCAGGCTCGCCAACTACCCGGAGGACACCCTGCCGTGGGACCGGGGCGGCGACAAGGGGCGCCCCGAGATCTGGTTCTATCGCCAGTAGAGCAGGACGGGGGTGCCGCGCCCGCGGCTTGAGCCCGGCTGCGGGCTGCGGCACCCCTGAAGCCGGGCAGCGGGCGGTGCACGCGCTGCGTGCCGCCAGCCGCTGCTCCCGGTTGGTTGCGCGCCGATCATGACCGAGTATCTGATTCGCCGTCTGCTTCTGATCGTACCGGTCCTGCTGCTGATCTCGGTGCTCGCCTTCATCGTGATGGAGGCACCGCCCGGCGACTTCGTCACGTCCTACATGATGCGGCAGGCGGAAGCGGGTGCCCTCTTCGACGGCGCCGGGGTCGAGGAGGGGCTGCGCGCGCTGTGGGGGCTGGACCGGCCCTGGTACGTCCGCTACCTGCGCTGGCTCGGCAACCTGGTGCGCGGCAACCTGGGCTACTCGCTGTTCTGGCAGGCCCCCGTGCACGAGATCATCGGCTCGCGCTTCGTGCTCAGCATGTCGGTGGCCCTGTCCGCGACCGTGCTGGTGTGGGTGATCGCGTTCCCGATCGGGATCTACTCGGCGACCCGGCAATACTCCCTGTCCGACAACGCCGTTACCTTCGTCGGCTTCCTCGGGCTGTCGATTCCCAACTTTCTGCTGGCGCTGATAATGATGTATCTCGCCAACCGCTTCCTGAACGTGTCGATCGGCGGCCTGTTTTCGCAACGGTACGTCACCGCGGCCTGGAGCTGGGGCAAGCTGATCGACTTCATCAGCCACCTGTGGGTTCCGATCATCGTGATCGGGGTGGCGGGTACGGCGGGGCTGATCCGCATTCTACGCGCCAACCTGCTGGACGAGATCAGCAAGTCGTACGTCGAGATGGCCCGGGCGAAAGGGCTGCGGGAGACCGTGCTGATCATGAAGTATCCGGTGCGCATCGCCATCAATCCGTTCATCTCGTCGATCGGCTGGGTGCTGCCGGGCATGATCTCCGGCGACGTGATCGTGTCGGTGGTGCTGGGCCTGCCCACCGCGGGGCCGTTGTTCCTGCAGGCACTGCGGCAGCAAGACATGATGCTGGCCGGCGCCTACATCATGCTGATCTCGGTGTGTACGGTGGTCGGCATCCTGCTGTCGGACATTCTGCTGGCGGTGGTCGATCCGCGCATCCGGTACCATTAGGAGCCTGATCGAATTGGACCCGGCAACCCACGAAGCGCCGACCACGCCGCGCGCCAGCATCCCGCAGTGGCGGCTGGTGTGGCGCAAGTTCCGCAAGAGTCGGCTGGCCGTTGCCGGCGCCATCATCATCATCATCTGCTACTTCATGGCCGCTTTCGCAGAGTTCTGCGCACCGTACGATCCGCGCTTGCGCGACGTGGACCATCCGTCGGCCCCGCCCATGCGGGTGCGTCTGTTCGCCGACGGGCGGCTGCAGCGGCCGTTCGTGTACGGCACGGTGAAAACGGTCAACATGGAGACGCTCACCAGGACCTACGAGATCGACCCCGACCGCCGGCACCCGCTGGCCCTGTTCGTGCGTGGCGACGGCTATCGGCTGTGGGGTGTCTGGGAGGGCGGAATCCATCTGTTCGGCACGGCCGACGGGGGCCGCGCATACCTGCTCGGCACCGACCGCGACGGCCGTGACCTGTTGTCGCGCATCATTCTCGGCGCCCGTCTGTCGCTGTCGATCGGCCTAGTGGGCGTGGCGTTGAGCTTCTGCTTCGGGATCGTGCTGGGTTCCATCTCCGGTTACTTCGGCGGGGTGGTGGACATGGTGATCCAACGCTTCATCGAGGTGCTGACCTCCATCCCTACCCTGCCGCTGTGGATGGGATTGAGCGCCGCCCTGCCGCTACGCTGGCCGGTGGTGAAGGTGTTCTTCTTCATCTCCCTGATCCTGTCGTTGCTCGGCTGGCCGGAGCTGGCGCGGGTGGTGCGCGGCAAGTATCTCTCGCTACGCGAGGAGGACTTCATCACCTCGGCGGTGCTGGACGGGGTGGCGACCCGTGGCGTGATCTTCCGGCACATGCTGCCGTCGTTCATGAGCCACATCATCGCGGCGGCGACGCTGGCGGTGCCGAGCATGATCCTGGCGGAAACGGCGCTCAGCTTTCTCGGCATCGGCCTGCGCGCGCCGGCGATAAGCTGGGGGGTGCTGCTGCAGGACGCGCAGAGCGTCGACTCGGTGGTGGCGATGCCGTGGCTGTTTACGCCGGGCCTGTTCGTGGTGGTCAGCGTGCTGGCCTTCAACTTCTTCGGCGACGGACTGCGCGACGCAGCCGATCCCTACAAGTAGGCGGCGCGCGGTGGACGACAGGCTGCTGGAAGTAAAGGACCTCTCCATTTCGTTCCCCACCGAAGCCGGCGTGATCCGGGCGGTGAACGAGGTCTCGTTCGAGGTGCCGCGACGCACCACCGTCGGTGTGGTGGGCGAGAGCGGGTGCGGCAAGTCGGTCACCGCACGCGCCCTGCTCCACATCGTGCAGCCGCCCGGCCGCATCGACGGCGGCCAGGTGCTGTTCTACGACGATGCCGCGGGCGAGCCGGTTGACCTGCTGTCGATGGCGCCGAAGGGTGCAGAGATCCGCCACTTCCGCGGCAAGCGGATCGCCATGATCTTCCAGGATCCGATGACCTGCCTCAGCCCGGTGCACACAGTGGGCAATCAGATCGCGGAATCGATCCGCATTCACGACCGGAGCGTTTCGGCGCGGGAGGCTCGGCAGAGGGCAGTGGCGTTGCTGACCGAGGTGGGCATTCCCAACCCTGCGGGACACCTGGACTCCTACTCGTTCGAGCTCAGCGGCGGCATGCGCCAGCGCGCGCTGATGGCGGTGGCACTGGCCGCGGAGCCGGAACTGCTGATCGCGGACGAGCCCACCACCGCCATCGACGTCACCATCCAGGCCAAGTTCCTGGACCTGATCCAACGCCTGCAACGAGAGCGACACATGTCGATTCTGTTCATAACCCATGACCTGGGCGTGATCGCCGAGGTCAGCCGCATAGTGGTGGTGATGTATCTCGGACGGGTGGTCGAGATAGCCCGAGTGGAGGAGATCTACGAGCGCCCGCTGCACCCCTACACCCAGCTCCTGTTCCGGTCGATCCCCAACGAGCACGTGCCGCGCAAGACGCCGCTGGCGCAGATCAGGGGTGTGGTGCCCGACCCGTTCTCGCGGCCGCCCGGCTGCCCGTTCAGCGACCGCTGCCCCAGCTTCGTCAAGGACACCTGCGACGCCGCGGTGCCGCCGCTCTACGCGGTGGAACAGGACCACCACACCCGCTGCTTCCTTTATGAGGCTGTCGGGTGACCGACAGCCTCATGAAACCAGGTCGGGTCGGGCGCGCAGCGACCCGAACGGCGGCGGTGACCTGAAGTGGGCGCGCGGAGGCGCCAGCGGCGCCGGAGCTCGGACGACGAGGTGGCAGGATGACCGGCCCGGGCGCGCAAGAGCAGATTCAGGCCGGGCACGGGGCAGCGCCGACGGCCCCTTCGGGCGACGAAGGAGGCACGCGGCGATGAGCGCTAACGGCGCTGCGCTGCTGGAGCTGCGGCGCCTGCGGAAGCACTTTACGATCCAGCGCGGGGTGTTGCGCCGGACGGTGGGCTGGATCCGAGCCGTGGACGACATCGACCTCGAGGTTGACACAGGCGAGACCGTGGGCCTGGTCGGCGAGAGCGGCTGCGGCAAGACCACCGCCCTGCGCACCATCGTGCGCGCGGTCGAGCCGACCGCGGGCGAAATTCTGTTCCGGACTGACGGCGAGATGCGGTCGATTACGGCGTTGGGTCGCGAGGCACTGCGGGAGGTGCGCCAGCAGATACGGGTGATCTTTCAGGACCCGCAGTCGTCGCTCAATCCGCGCTTCAAGATCAGCGACATCCTCGCCGAGCCGCTGAAGGCGTACGGCTTGACGACGAGCCGGGGGGAGCTCCACGACATGGTCGTGGACACCATGGAGCGGGTCGGGCTGGACCGCGCGTACATCGACCACTACCCCTACTCGCTGAGCGGCGGCCAGCGCCAGCGGGTCGGCATCGCCCGCGCCCTGACCACGCACCCGCGGCTGATCCTGGCCGACGAGCCCACCTCGGCGCTGGACGCCAGCGTGCAGGCCCAGATCATCAACCTGCTGCTACAGCTACAGCAACAGATGAGTCTGTCGATGCTGTTCGTGACCCACGACCTGAGCGTGGTGCGTCACGTGAGCGACCGCATCGCCATCATGTACCTGGGCGAAATCGTGGAGCTCGGCGAAACCGACGAGGTGTTCAAGCGCCCCCGCCATCCCTATACGGAGGCGCTGTTCGCGGCCATCCCCAAGCCCGACCCCCGCCAGCCCAGCCGCAGAGTCATCGTGGAGGGAGACATTCCCGATGCCGCGCGCCGGCCGGCCGGATGCCCGTTCCACCCCCGTTGCCGCTACGCCACCGACCTGTGCGCGGCGGAAAAACCGAGCCTCGAACCCCGCAACGGCGGCTCCCACCCGGTAGCCTGCCATTTCCCCCTGCCGCACGAAACGCACGAATCGATACGGTGACCTCCCTGTCGGATTCGTCCGTCGGCAAGGCCAGCTTCAGTGCCATGCAAAGAATTGACACGGTGCCATCCTCGTGCCAGATTCGGACGATGCCTGCGACGGTGATCGATCACGCGCAAGTGGAAGCGTATCGCAACGACGGCTATCTGCTGCTGCCCGGCGTGTTCGACGACGCGGCCTTGCAGCCGGTGCGAGCGGCTATCGAGGCCGAGGTGGATCAACTCGCCGACCGATTCTACCGGGAGGGCAAGGTCAGCTCGCGCTTCGCGGATCAGCCCTTCAACCGGCGCCTGGTTCTGCTCTGCGAGAGCGCCGGGGAGTCGGTGCGCATCTGGGAACTCAGAACGCGGGCAGCCGTCACTCCGGAGCTGTACCAGTTCGTACGTCACCCGATGCTGCTGGATCTCATGACCGCGCTCCTGGGGCCCGAGGTCGCCTGGACGGGGAGCTTCGCGGTCCGGGTCAAGCTGCCCGAGAATGAGGTCACCGCGTTCCCCTGGCATCAGGACACCCAGTACTACGGCAACCGGACCCAGCACCTGCACGTGATTTCGGTGTGGATTCCGCTGGTCGACGTGGACGAGCGCAACGGCTGTCTCCACCTGCTTCCCGGCAGCCACCGCTGGGGGCTGCTCGGCGGTGCACGGGACTCCGAACGGATCGTGCGCATGTTCGAGGACGTGGAACGGCGCGGCCAACCGGTCGTCCTGCCGATGCGGCGCGGCGACGTGCTGGCGTTCAGCAACCTCACCTGCCACGCGAGCACCCTCAACACGACGAACGAGATGCGCTGGAGCGTCGACCTTCGCTACATGGCTCCCGAAGGGGCCGTGGCGCACAGCGACGAGGAGCGACAAGGCTACGCCACCATCTACGACCACTACCGGATGCGGCCGATTACCGTGACCAGCCGCGACCCGGACCAGGTGGTGCCCTGGGAGCAGATCCGTAACCTGATCAGTTGATACCCGTCCCGTGCGGGACGCGGCGCCGAGCGCTTATACTCTGTCGATGCGACGCTGCATTGGCTGCTGGGTGCTGCTGGTCGCGGCGGGCACCGGCTGCTTGGCTGAAGGCGGGGCGGAGGCCGATCTCGGGCCGACCAGCCTCGAACTCGCCAGCTTCGAGTTGGCAGGGACCGGACACCTCCTGGACTATCCCGCCGGCTGGACGGCCACGCGCGAGACGATGTACGACGGCGGGCGGCTGGCGAACGTGTTGACGGTGATTACCGAGTTGCCGGAGGACCAGGACCTGGGGCGGCCACCGCGCGGCTACCGCCTGATCGTCGACCACCTGCAGGTGAGCCGCTTCGCCCATGCGATCCGCCGGGATCAGCAGTATCAGTCGCTGCTGGAGTTCTACGTCTGGTTCTACGACTGGCCCGAGCCGGTACAGGCGGAACTGATCGAGCTGTTCGACCGGCACGCGGTGCAGATGAAGGCACGCAACGAGGACGGCAGTTGGGAATACGCGGCGTTGGGCGTCGGCGTATTCCGGGAGCTGCACCGCATCGGCTACGCCGTCGTGCTCACCACGCCGCCGTCCAAACCGGCCTGGGAGCGCGAACGGGTCTGGGCCGCACTCATCGCCAGCGTGCGGCGCGTCGTCGCCGACGAATGAATCTGCAGGCTGATCAGGTCGATCCCATGCCAACGGCCAGAGGAGCGCCCCCGACGCTGACCCGGGTGCCAGAG
>CAYFXT010000029.1:0-17819 GCA_964346995.1 uncultured Spirochaetaceae bacterium
TAGTCGCGCATCTTGCGGTGCAGAGTCTTTCGGCTGATGCCCAGGATCTCCGCGGTGCGCGACTTGTTGCCGTGCTGGTGATTCAGGGTAGCGCGAATGATCTCCCGCTCACCGTGGTCCAACGTCGATCCGAGCGGAATGCGCACGGCCGGCGCATCCCGGGCGCTACGCACCGCCGGCGGCAGGTCACGCAGCTCGATCGTCGAGCCGCGCGCCATCACCACCGCGCTTTCGATGCTGTTCTGTAACTCGCGCACGTTTCCCGGCCAGGAGTAGCGGCGCAGCGCGGTGAGGGCGGGCGGCTTGAAGCCGACCAGTTGTTTGCCGTTCTCCTCGGCGAACTCCTTGAGGAACCCGGCCGCGAGCAACGAAATGTCCGCCTGCCGCTCGCGCAGCGGAGGTACGTGGACGTGCACGACGTTGAGCCGGTAGTAGAGATCCTCGCGGAAGGTGCCGCGTTCGATCGCCTCCTGCAAGTTGCGATTGGTGGCCGTCACCACGCGCACGTCGACGGTGATGGTCTCCTCGCCGCCGACCCGCTCGAACGACCGCTCCTGCAGAATGCGCAACAGCTTGATCTGGATGTTCTGGCTGATCTCGCCGATCTCGTCGAGAAATATGGTACCGCCGGCGGCGAGTTCGAAACGGCCGCGGCGGCGCGACACCGCGCCGGTGAACGCACCGCGCTCGTGGCCGAACAGCTCGCTCTCCAGCAGCGTCTCGGTGAGGGCCGCGCAATGTACCTTGACGAATTTCCCGGAACGGCGCGGTGACAGGGAGTGGATCGCATCCGCCACCAGTTCCTTGCCGACCCCGCTCTCGCCGGTGATCAACACCGACGCGCGGGTAGGCGCCACCTGCTCCACCACCTCGAACGCCTTCTTCATCGCCGGACTGGCGGTAACCAGTTGATGGGCGGAGCTGCGCCGCTCCAGCTCACGCTGCAGGGCCAGGTTTTCCAACACCAGTTGGCGGCGGGAGAGCGCCCTCTTGACCAGCAGCTCCAGGCGGTCCAGGTTGACCGGTTTGGTGAGAAAGTCGTACGCGCCCGCATGCATGGCGGTCACCGCGCTCTCGATGGTGCCGTGCCCGGTGAGAATGATCACCGGAATGGCCGGATAGGCGGCCACGACACGCCTCAGCAACTGCTCGCCCGACAGTCCCGGCATTCTCAGGTCGGTGATCACCAGGTCCACCGCGTCGCGTTCCAGGACGCGCACTGCCTCGCTGCCGGTGGCGGCCATGCGGGTGCCGTAGCCGGCCAGCGCCAGTGCCTTGCTCAGTCCCTCGCGGATGTTCTTCTCGTCGTCGACGATGAGGATCGTCATGCGCTAGCGCCGCACGGTGCGTTCATGCAGCTTTTGCATTATGCGGCTTTTCATCGTCCTCAGGTAGTCACGGAGCGATACCGACGCTCACTCGTACCGTCGGCCGCCTCGTAGCCGAGCAGCCGCTTCTCCGTCTGCGGCACGGGGATGCTTATGGCAAACGTACTCCCCTCCCCGGGCCTGCTGTCCAGCTCGATCTCGCCCAGATGCTCCTTGACGATCTTGTAGACCAGTGTCAGTCCCAAACCCGACCCGAAGTCGCGGGTGGTGAAGTAGGGCTCGAAGATCTTGCCCTGGATCTCGGGCGCGATTCCCGGTCCGGTGTCACCGATGCGGATGGTGACGGCGTCGGCGGTGGCGGCGGAGGAGATGGACAGCACGCGCGGCTGCTTTTCCTGCGGCGCTTCCACCATGGCCGCGATCGCGTTCTTGATGATGTTGAGCAGCGCTTCGCGCAGGTAACGCTGATCGAACAGCACTTGCGGCAGATTGCACGCGAGGTCTTCGCGCAGTTCGATGCCCGCTTCCTGCAGCTCCGGACGCAGCAGGCGCAGCAGTTCCTCCAGCACCTCGTTCACCTCGCCGCTGGCCAGGTCGACGTCGATGGGACGCACGGCAAACAGGTAATCAACCACGATCTGGTTCAGCCGCGCTACCTCCTCCTCGATCACGTCGACCGCTTCACGAATCGCCTCCCAGGCGACCGGGCCGAGCTCCTCCTGCTCGGCCCCCAGGCGGCGCTGGATCAGTTGCAGGTGGATGCCGATCGCACCGAGCGGATTCTTGATCTCGTGCGCGACCCCCGCCGTGAGCGTGGTGAGGGCGGCCAGACTCTCGGCCCGGCGCAGACGAGCTTCGGCGGCACGCTTCTCGGTGACGTCCTCCGCGTAGATCAGGTTGCCGGCCACGTGCCTCTCGTGCACCAGCGGCAGCACACCGAAGCTCAGCGTGCGTACCGCTCCCGAGCTGGTGGTGAAGTCGCGATCGCGCGCATTTTCCTGACGCCGCAGCGTGTCGCGCAGAAACGCCGCAATCTCCCGGTCGGCAATTGCCGCCCACACCTGCTTCTGCGCGTAATCGCTGTTGCGAAACGGCACCAGTCGCTCGGCCGCGCGGTTGACGAGCAGGATGCGGCCCGCGGTATTGGTGACGATGATGCCACGCGCCATGGAGTCGAGCACCATACCCAGAAGGTCGTTGTCCGATGCCAGCCGGCGGAACAGCTCGCGCAGTTGTTCGTAGTCGATCTTGTCCAACCGATCGACCGCCCGTTGATAGAAACGCCGCATCTCCCGCTTACCCTCCTCCTTGCGCCGCGGCCGCGGCCGCCGCACCGTGCAACGTACTGCCCAGACTCTGCAAGGCGTGGCGCGGCTGAATGCGCAGCGTGGACACCCGCTTCATACATTGATCCACCTGCAGCGCCCAGGAATGCAACAGCGCCGGCGGACCGCCGGCGCCCAGGCGCATGCGCAACTCTTCCGCCAGCTCGTCGAGGAACGCGAGCAGCCGCTCCCGCTCCACCCGTTCCGGGAAACCAGCGGCCTGCGCGTAGCCGCCGGGCGGACCGGAGATCCAGCCCTGCCGATCCGCGCTGTGATCGGTGACCGCGGCGAGAAACGCCGTCACCTGATCGTGCAGCTTGCCGGCTCCCACCTCGTGCCACGACAGAAAGAAACTGCGCAGCGAGTCGCCCGCCCGCTCGTCCTGGCGGAAGATCCGCGTCAGCACCTCACGTTGCTGTGCCGCGCTGCGCTCGCGCAACGCGTACTCGCGCAAGCGGGATCGCACGGTGGCGATCAGCATATCCGGGCGCCGCGCCAGGAGCATGATACAGGTCTCGTCGGGAGGTTCCTCCAGCAAGCGCAGCAGGGCGTTGCGCGACGATTCGCCGAGCCCCTCGGCATGTTCGATCACCACCACCTTGCGGCCCCCGGGAGTGGCCAGGTGCAACCAGCGTTCGACGTTGCGGATCTGACTGATCGGCACGTTTTCGGTCTTGACCGTGGCGGCGAGTTTGCCCGCCTGAGCTTCGATCTTGGCGCAGCGGTTGGCAAGAGCGCTGCCGGTCAGCCCCGGGGCGACTCCTTCGAGGAGCTCGTTCAGCTCGCTCACCGGCCCCAATGCCGGGCGCAGTCTCGCCGCGTCGCCCTCCCAGATGATCCGGTCGTAGCGCCGCGTCAGCTTGCGCACCGCGCGCACGAAGAAATAGCGGGCGGCTGCGGCACTGGAGCGCCGCAACAGATCGGCGGCGGCGCGGATCTCCGCCTCCCAGTAGCGCCATCCCAGCAGCACCAGATAGGGATAGCTGAGGTCGCGATGACGGGTGCAGCGCCCGCATTCGCAGCCCCAGGAGCCGGACCGCTCGCACGACAGCACACGCGCCAGTTCGAGCGCGATGGAGAGCTTGCCGCTGTAGGCGGGGCCGCTGAGCAGGAGCGCGCGCGGCAACCGATTTGCCGTCACCTCATCCCGCAGCAGCGCGGTGACCATGCGATGGCCGATGATGTTCTCGAACACGCTAAACGAGCGGCGCCTCCCGCGCCGACGGGAATACCGGAAACGGCACGATGTCGAGCATCCACGGCAGCAGCATCTCCTGCACCAGCGAGTCGGCAAGCCATGGATCGGGATCGATCACCGTCTGTATCGCGAGCAGGAACAGCAGGGCGTAGATCACTACCAACCCTTCACCGACGCCCATCACCAGCCCGAGGATGCGATCGAGCCCCTTCAGGCGTAGCGCGGTGAGTGCCCGCTGGAACATCGCCTCCACCAGCTTGACCAGCGCATAGCCGGCCGCGAACAACACGAGGGCTGCCACTACGCCGTTCCACCAACCCGCGCCCCACCATTCGGCAAGTTGCCGGGTGGCAAAGGGGTGGCCGACGAATCCCGCCGCCACGCCGACCGCCACCGCGCCGACCGAAAACGCCTCCGCCACGAATCCGCGCACCACTGCCCGAATCCCCGCCACCAGCAGGATAGCAGCGCACACCAGGTCGATGGCTGCCACTATCATTCCTCCACGACGCGCCTGACTGCCCCGCGCCGGCCACTGCCCTTCGACGCCCGCCCGGTTTCGCCGCGGCGGCCAGTTGCTGCCGCCGCCACGATGGCCGCGATCCGTTGCGCAGCATCGCGGTTCGCCAGCCGGGCCATCGCCTGCGCCATGCTGCGGCGGCGTCGGTAGTCACCGCGCAGCATGTCGATTACGTCGCTCAGCGCCGCCGGCGAGGCCTGCTCCTCGGCCAGCATCACCGCCGCACCGCGAGTAGCGAACAGTTCCGCATTGTCGAGCTGCTCACCGCGGCTCTGGGTGCGCGGCAGGGGAATGAGCACCGCCGGAGTTGCGCTGGCAGCGAGTTCGCCCAGGGTATTGGCGCCGGCGCGGCTGACGACCAGCTCGGCGGCCGCGAGCAGGTCGGCGTATCCGTCCTGCACGAACGCTACCGGACGGTAGCGGGCAGCCACCTGCGGTGCAAGGGGCGTCTCGTCCGGAGCCCGCCATGCCGGGCCCGTCTGATGCACCACGAACCAGTGTCGGGTAAGACGCGGCAACGCGCCGTACACCAGATCGTTGACCGCGCGCGCGCCGCTGCTGCCGCCGGTGACCAGCAGCAGCGGCACCCCGTCGGGCACCGCGAGCCGTGCCCGGGCGCGCCCGGCGTCACCCGACTCCAGGCCGGTGCGCAACGGATTTCCGGTCACCCGCACGCGACGGCGCAGGCGCGGTGGCAACAGGGCACGGGTGGCGGCGAATGCAACCAGCACGTCATGCGCCAGGGTAGCATTGATGCGCGTCGCCAAAGCAGGAGTGGTGTCCGACTCATGGGTGACGACCGGAATACCGAGCAGCCATGCCGCCACTACCGGCGGCACGCTGACGTAACTGCCCTTGGCGAACACGACCGCCGGGCGCAGGCTGGCCAACAGCAGCACGGCGTGCAGGCAGCCCGCCAGCACCACCACCAGGTCGGAGAAGTTGCGCAGCGACCGGTAGCGCCGCAGCTTGCCCGCCGGAATGGCGTAGAACGGCACCCGGGCGGCGCGCACCAGCAGCCGCTCGGCGGGGCGCCGCGAGCCGATCCACACGGCGCCCCAGCCGTTGCGCCGCAGTTCGTCTATCACTGCCAGACCCGGAATGATGTGTCCGGCGGTACCACCGCCGGTGAACACCGCCAGCGGCGCCTTGACGGAGCACGGGGTCCCCGGGTGCATTTCCGTTCCATGGTAGCAGTACGAGCAGACGCCGCCACGTGAACGAGCCGCCCCGCGTATGAGCGCTCTACCACTTGGCGGGAATGCACCCGGGGTCCACCGACGCCTTGCTCCGCGGACCGGCCATCCGTACGATGGCCGCGTGCTATCGATATTTGCCGCCAGCCGGTCCGGAACGCTCAACTTGGTGCTGGGCATGCTGCTGGCCGCCGCGGCCGGCGCATATGGCACGGAGTGTCCGGCCGAACTGGATACGCTGGTGCCGGACGCCGAGGTTCGCGCGCAGCTTCTGGGGGAGGGTCTGCAACTCCCTTTGAGCGCCAGCACGGGACCCGCCCTGGTGCCGGCACTGGACAGCCCCACACTGGTCTCCGACTGGCTCGGCGCGATACCGGTCACGTATGGCGCCGAGGTGTTGCGCCTCATTCGCGATCCCGGAACGGGCTGCCGGTGGACCGATCTGTACAACCATCTCCGGGCGGTAAGCACCTTACAGGGCATCGAATACTACTCCAGCAGTCGCGGCCGCCATCGTACGCTCTACCGGCAGTCGCATGCCATAGCGGGTCCCGACGACCACCGGCGGGTGCCCGATCCGGTGGTCACCCGCGTACCGGAGTCCGCCACGCTGTACCTCGTGCAGGAGGACTCCACCTTCGGCAACAACGTCTATCAGACCGATTATCGGTTCGATAGCACGACCATCACCATGCAGGCGCGCAATCTCACCACGATGTGGTGGGGGATTCTGCCGCTGGTGAACCCGGACGACTTCCGCAGCGTCGTGACCATCACGCCTACCGACCAGGGCCTGTTGTACTATGCTGCTGCGGGAATCCATACGATCGACATAGGCGGCGTCCGCGAGCGGGCTCAGCGCTCCCTCCGCACCCGCCTCGATGCGCTGGAGCGCTGGTTGAGCGGGCGGCTCCGCTCCGGGGCCAGGTAGGTCCAGCGGCGGGTGAGTGGCGTGCCACCAAGCCGAACGCTGGCGCGCACGTTCCCGCCATCGCCCCGAACCGCCGCCAGGGGCGCAGCCCGAAGGGCCGCGCAGCAGGGTGGCCGATCGCGTCCTCCCATAGGAGAGTCCGGCGCAATCCGACAGACTCCTCCTATGGCGCTGCCGGCGCGACCGTCTGCAGAACGATCATCAACAGGCCGATCACCGCACCGATCACCGCACCGAACAGTTTGACCCACTTCAGGTGGCGCGCCATCACCGTAAGCAGGAGTTGCTCCACCGACCGCGCGTCCAGGGCGTCGATCCTGGCGATCACCAGCGCCTCCACGTCGATCGTCTGCATCAGCGCCGGCAGGCGGGCACCGAGAAATGCGATGGTACGCTCCGCGAGGAACCGATCGAGTTGCGCTGCGGTCTCCGGTGTCAGGGAAACGACGTCGGCCACGATGCCGGAACCGTCAGCCCCCGCGCCGCCGAGCGCGCCGCCGATCAAGTCAGGAATCTGCTCGGCCAGTTGACTGGCGGTCTCCGGACGCGACAGAAAGGAGAGCAGCAGGTTGGCGAGCACGTCGGCCACCCCCTGCGGCTGCGCGCCGAGATAGCGGGCGGCCAGCTCGGCCACGGTCGCTTTCCGTTGGTCGCGGTACCAGCGCTCGATCGCGCGTTCGATCGCCGACGCGCCCGCTCCCGGACGGTCAGCTATGGCATCGAATACGCGACGTACCAGATGCTCCACCAGCTCATCGAGCTGCGCGTCGTGGCGCCCGATAAACTCGCCGACACCGCGTTCGCCCCAACCGGTCAGGGTGCGGCGCGCCGCGGCCACGATCTGCTCCTGCACCGCGGGCGTAGCCACGGCCGCTTCCGCCTGATCGATCACATCGGTGACGATCTGCGGCATTCGTTCGTTCAGGCTCTGATCGTACTGGCCGGCGGTGACGAACACCTTCTGCAGCAGGTTCAACTTGTCGAGGATGTCGCGCAACAGGGCCCGGCCGCGCACCTGCAGATGATGGCGCATCTCCGGGCGGCGCAACCACGCGAACAGAGCGTCGGCGAGCACCGGCAGATTGCGCCGCAGCAGGGAGACCAGCAACTCGACGGTATCGGCGGTCAGGAAGCGTGCCAGCGGGGTATCGTCCTGCCGCTGGCGGTGCAGCCACCCCTTGATGACGGCGCTGACCTCGGAGCGCACGGCGGTACCGGTCAGCGCGGGCAGCACGCGGCCCGCCACCAGCCGTGCAAGCTGTTCCTCCGCGACCAGATCGGTGAGACGCCGCGCGCCCAGGTCGGCGACCAGCCGCTGTACCACCGAGCGCACGCCATGGATGAACGCACGCGACCCGAGCAGCCGGCGCAACACCTGCCCGAGCAGGCGGCGCAGCAGATCGGACCACACGATCTCCGCGCCGGCGGGCGCGCGGTGGCCCGGCGCGCCGGTCCCGTCGCTGGCCACGGCAGCCAGTTCCGCCAGCGGCTTGCGCAGGACCGTCTCGCGCAGCGAGCGAAACTGCCCCTCCAGAGCGTGGCGGAAGGTCTCGGAGCCAAGGCGGTTCCGTACCGCATCCGGTGAGAGCAGATTACGGGAGACCATGCGCGCAATGCTGCGCGCCAGTTCACCGCGCCGGCGCGGGATGATCCCGGGCGTCAGCGGCAGCGGCACGCCGAACAGGTACTTCCTGGTCAGGGGCCGAAACAGCATCCTGATCGCAAGTGCGTTGGTCAGGTACCCGATCAGGCCTCCCCAGACCAGCGGCAGCACCCAGACGAGGAAGATCGTCAGCACTCTGGTGGCGGAGCTACCGGTCCAGCCTGGCCGCCGGTGGCCAGGGGTCGTTCGCAACCTGACAGACTGATGGGAGCCGGTCGGATTGCGACCGGCTCCTGGTGGTGGCCGGTTGGGCTGGAAGCGGCGTCACAGGCGGGCAGTTTCGCGGCGCTAGCCCCACTAGCCGTCGCCGGCGCGGACGGCGTGGGCGCGGGCTTGCACCTCGGCGATGTCGGTGCCGGGTGCGAACAGCTCCAGATGGAAACCGAACACCCATCCACGCACCCCCTGGTGGTTCACCTCGAACCAGTACGCGAGGTTGCCGGCTACCCGTTCCTGAAATTCGCCGCGCTGCAATACCTGCACGACCTCGCCACGGCGAAAGTGCGAAAGGACCTCCGCGCGAACCGACGGCTGCACCCGCACGCGCAGCGAATCGGCGGCGACTATGCCGTGCTGCTCGCTGGTCGAGATCACCGAGGTGGGGGGCAACGTCAACTCCTGGGCATCGGTTTCCTGCTTCCGGCACGCGGTTGGCGCGGCCGCCGTCACCACCAGCAGCAGCGCCGCCCCCGCGCGCCAACAACGGCGTACGTGCCGCTCCCCGTATGTCGGCGGCGCGCCGCGCTGAACGCTCCCGGCGGTATTGGGCGGCTCAGCGGGCACGGCCGCTCCGAGCCGGCGCGCCCGCCACACCGGCACCGGTCGGTTGTCCGTTGTCCAGTTCGCGCAGCTTCTCCAGTTCGTCGCGGACCACGGCGGCGCGCTCGTACTCCAGATCCTTGGCCAGCTCCAACATCTCCTTCTCCAACTTGCGAATCAGCGCCCGTCGTTCCTTCGGCACCAGCACATTGTAACGCTGTTTGACCACTTCCAGATCGAGCTTTTCCGCGGACACTTTCTCGTCCGCCTTGCGCACCAGCAAATCCTGAACCGCCTTGGAGATCGTCGTGGGCGTAATGCCATGTTCGCTGTTGTAGGCGAGCTGGATCTCGCGGCGCCGGCTCGTCTCGGCGATCGCCTCGTGCATCGACTCCGACTCGCGGTCGGCGTACATGATCACTCGCCCGTTCACGTTGCGCGCAGCACGTCCGATGATCTGGATCAGCGAAGTGGTGGAGCGCAGAAAGCCGATCTTGTCAGCATCGAGGATGGCGATGAGCGACACCTCCGGCAGATCGAGGCCCTCGCGCAGCAGGTTGACCCCAACCAGCACGTCGAACTCGCCGGCGCGCAGGTCGCGCAGTATCTCCACCCGCTCGAAGGTATCCACTTCCGAGTGCAGGAAGCGGCAGCGTACACCGATGTCGGCCAGGTAGTCGGTAAGGTCCTCGGCCATGCGCTTGGTGAGCGTGGTGACCAGGGTGCGCTCCCCGCGCGCCGTGCGCTGCCTGATCTCGTGGTAGAGATCCTCTATCTGTCCCGCCGAGTGGCGCACTTCGATCTCGGGATCCAGCAGCCCCGTCGGACGGATGATCTGCTCCACCACCTGCTCCGACGTGCGCAGTTCCTCCCCCGCCGGGGTCGCCGACACGTAGATCACCCGCTCCATGAGCGCCTCGAATTCCCCGAAGGTCAGCGGCCGGTTGTCCAGCGCCGACGGCAGCCGAAACCCGTGCTCCACCAGCGCCTGCTTGCGTGAGCGGTCGCCTTCGTACATCGCTCCTATCTGCGGCACGGTGACGTGCGACTCGTCGATGAACACCAGGAACTCCTGCGGGAAGAAGTCGAGCAGGACCGCGGGACGCTCGCCTGCCTGCCGCCCGCTCAGGTGGCGCGAATAGTTCTCCACGCCGCTGCAGTAGCCGATCTCCGCCAGCATCTCCAGGTCGTATTCGCAGCGCGTCATCAACCGCTGCGCTTCGACCAGCTTGCCCTGCGCCAGCAACGCCTCGTGGCGCTCCGTGAGCTCGCCGCGGATCGCCGTCACCGCCCGTTCGAGACGCTCCTCGGGAGTGACGAAGTGCTTGGCCGGGTACACCGCCGTGAACTCCAGTTCGGCAAGGGCGTTGCCGGTGAGCGGGTCGATCCGGCGCAGGCGCTCGATCTCGTCGCCGAAGAACTCGATGCGCAACCCCTCCTGGGCGTGCGGCGGCAACAGCTCCAACACCTCGCCGCGGCTGCGGAAGCCGGCACGCATCAGCAACGCGTCGTTGCGCGTGTACTGCAACGACACCAGGCGCCGCATCAGCAGGCGAGGATCGATTTCCATCCCGACCTGCAGTTCGACCCGCAGGTCGCGATAGTCGTCGGGACTGCCGAGACCGTAGATGCACGACACGGTCGCCACCACGACCACGTCGCGCCGCTCCATCAGAGCGGTGGTCGCCCCCAGCCGGAGACGCTCGATTTCGTCGTTGATCGAGGCGTCCTTCTCGATGTACAGGTCGCGACTGGCGACGTACGCCTCCGGCTGGTAGTAGTCGTAGTAGGACACGAAGTACTCGACCGCGTTGTGTGGCAGAAAATCCTTGAACTCCCGGTAGAGCTGCGCCGCCAGCGTCTTGTTGTGCGATAACACCAGGGTCGGCGCCTGGGCGCCCTCGATGATCTTGGCCATCGAAAAGGTCTTGCCGGAACCGGTGACCCCCTTGAGGGTCTGATAGCGGTGCCCCTGCTCGAGCCCCCGGCACAGTGCCGCAATCGCCTGACCCTGGTCGCCGGCCGGACTGAACTCCGCTACGACTTCGAACGCTGCCATCGCTCCCCTTGCTGGTTCAGGAAAAATACTCCTGAATGTGGCGGGAGCGGCGACTCAGTATCACCGTGGTGGTGCGGCGCCGCGCACCGCGCTGGTACACCACCTGTACCCGCTGTCCCGGTTTGTTGTCCTCCAGGGCGTTGAACAGATCGGCGATGGTGTGAGTCGCCACGCCGTCCACCTCGACGATGATGTCGCCGCCGACGCGAAATACCGAGCGTCCCCAGCGCACCAGTTGATCGCCGCCGCGCAGCCCGGCGGCCGCCGCGTTACCGCCCTGAATGACCTCGGACACGAGGATGCCACGCTCCACCGGCAGGCGCAACTGCCGTATCAAGCGGGGAGAGAGCTGCACGGGACGCACGTCGATCCAGCCGCGCCGCACCTCGCCGTGGCGAATCAGCTCCGGCAACACACGATGCGCGGTGTCGATCGGCACGGCGAATCCGATCCCGACAGAGCCTCCCGAGGGTGAGATGATGGTGGTGGTGATGCCGATCATCTCGCCGCGCGAATTGAGCAGTGGTCCGCCCGAGTTGCCGGGGTTGACCGAGGCGTCGGTCTGGATCATCTCCTGAATGATCGCGCCACTGTCGGCCCGCACCGGACGGCCCAGTCCCGACACGACGCCGGTGGTCAGGGTGCGGCTCAGGGCGAACGGGTTGCCGATGGCGAGCACTTTCTGGCCGACCAGCAGGTCGCCGGAGCGCCCGAACGGGACCACGGTGAGGTGCAGGCCGCGTGGGTCGACCTTTACCACCGCCAGGTCGGTCTCGGGATCGACCCCGATCACCCGCCCCGCGCGTTCCTCGCCGTCGGCCAGGGTAACGCTGACCATACGGGCGTCGCGGATCACATGGTAGTTGGTCAGGATGTGGCCCTCGCGATCGATGACCGTCCCCGACCCGGCACCGGAGCCGGAGCGCGGCACCGCGTTGAGGAACCAATGGTACTCCGGAACCAGCGCGGTGATGTTCACGACCCCCTCGTTGTAGCGCTGGTAGATCTCGATGTTGTTGGCTTCGTCGTTCGCCACGGACCCCGCGCCGGCCCGGAACTGGACCGGTATCGGTCCCGCCACGACGGCCGCGGCGGGAGCCGCAACCGGGAGTGGCTCGCGGCCATGCCATGCACCGGCGAGAAATCCGGCGCCGGCACCTGCCACGGCCGCGATGCCTGCACCGACCAGGAGATGCCGTCCGCGGTACCATCTCACAGCGCCTCCCAATGTAGCATGCCGGTGCCGTCCGATGCGGGAAATGCAGCGCCACGGCGCCCTGCGGTGGAGCTCAGTCGTAGTGCCAGTAGATATCCACGTCGCCGTATCGCCGATACTGCAACGCTTCGTTGATGTGCGCGCTGGACAACCGATCGCAGCCGTCCAGATCCGCCACCGTACGCGCCAGCTTGATGACCGAGTGCAGCGCGCGTGAGGAAAGCTGTGCGTAGCGCATGCCACGCTCCAACACCCGGATCTGCGCGTCCCCGAGACGGCAGAAACGCTCCACCGCACGCGGTGGCAGCCGTGCGTTGAGGCTCCATGCCCGGTCGCGATAGCGATGCTGCTGCCGCAGACGTGCCTCCTGCACCGCGGTCAGATAGTGGCCCGGCTGCTCCTCGCTGCCGGTGAGCAGATCGGACGGCGGTGCGTCGCTCACCGGCACACGAATGTCGATGCGGTCCAGGAGCGCGCCGCCGAGCCGTTTCCAGTAGTGCTTGACCTCCGCCGTGGAGCAGATACAGGCGGCGTGGCTGCGCCCCAGGTTACCGCACAGACAGGGATTCGCCGTCATCACCATCTGAAAGGTAGCCGGAAAACGCGCGGTACGCCCGGCACGGACCACGTTTACCCAGCCGGTCTCCAGCGGCTCACGCAGGCTCTGCAACACCGGCCTGGCGAACTCCGGAGCCTCGTCGATCAGCAGTACCCCGGCGTGCGCCAGGGAGGCCTCGCCGGGCCGCAGGATGCTGCCGCCACCCACGACTCCCTCCGCCGACGCGCTGTGGTGCGGCGCGCGGAACGGTGGCCAGCGCAGCAGGCCCGCCTCTTCCGGCAGCGTGCCGGCCACCGAATGGATCTGCGTGACCGCCAGCGCCTGACTGCGTGGCAGGGGAGGCAGCAGCCCCACCAGCCGCCTCCCCGCCATGGTCTTGCCGCTGCCAGGCGGGCCGAACACCAGCAGGTGGTGACCTCCGGCGGCGGCAACCGCCAGCGCTCGCTTCAGCACACTCTGGCCGCGGATGTCGGTGATCTCGCCCAGCTCCTGCCGCCACGGCGAAGCGGCCGCGGCGCCGTGCGAGACGTCGGCGAGCGCGCCGGGTCGGCCGGACGGCGCCGCGGCGGTAACCTGCGCCAGGGCAGCAACCGCTTCGGTGAGGTTCGCCACGCCCATCACCGTGCCGATGCCGAGCGCCTGCGCCTCGCGACGGTTGTCGGCCGGCACCAGAAACCAGGTGTATCCGGCATCGGCGCCTGCCGACACCGCGGTAAGAATGCCGCTTACCGGGTTCACGGTGCCGGCCAGGTTCAGCTCGCCACACACCACCACCGGTACCGGCGGTGCCGGAACCTGGCCGGAGACCACCAGGATGGCGAGCGCCAGGGGCAAGTCGTAGCCGGCTCCCACCTTGCGCACGCCGGCGGGCGACAGATTGACCAGTACGCGGTCGCGGGGAAACTGGAACCCGCTGTTGCGGATCGCCACCCGCACCCGTTCGCGTGACTCGCGTACCGCGTCGTCCGGCAGGCCGACGATGTCGACCCCCGGAATACCGCGGCGCAGATCCACCTCCACCGCAACCAGATCACCGTCGACCCCGAACGGAGCGTGCCCAAAGACCAAAGATTGCACCGTTTGCCTCCCTGGTTTAGAACAACGGGCGCTATTCAGCCGTGCTTTCAGCGCCGCGCGAGGCGAACGCGGCGACGTGCCCCACTGCCACCTATGAGGATGGACATGCCATGTTCAGCGGCTCCGTGCCGTCGTCGCGGATGAACGCCCCCATCTCTTCAGGTTCAGAATCGGCTCCACCCACACGCCGCACGCGCTCCTCGCTGCGTGTACGCCAACGTCGAGGCGGGACAGGCGATGCGCGAGCCTTGCGCGCCGCCGTTCGGCAGATCCCGCAGCGCCAACAGCGCCGAGGTCTTGCCGGTCTGCCTTCTCTACTGCACGTCATCGACCGCGCTGCTGGCACTTCCGGTCGGGCTCGCGGCCAGCGCCGGCCGCGAGCGGGAGCAGCATCCGCGACTGCAAGGGGCGCCGGCAGGGTCCCGGCGCGCCACCTTCGCAAGCCGTGCGGTCGCGGCGACATCGAAACCGCCGCCCGCGGCGCCGCTTCCGGTCCAGCCGGGCCTGATCCGGAAGTCTGTCGCAAACCCAACGAACTCCTGGAATGCTCTACCTGGAGTCGCGCTCGGCGACTGCGATGGCCGCCTGTACCAGGGTGTGGCAGCGCTCGTTGCGGGCGTCGCCGGCGTGTCCGCGCACCCAGCGGAACCGTGCGCCCGTCTCGGCGGCAAGCTGATCGAGCAGACGCCACAACGAGGCGTTCTTGACCGGTTGCCTGGCCGCGGTACGCCAACCGTTGGCCCGCCAGCGGTGTATCCACGAGGTGATGCCCTGCTGCACGTAGGTGGAGTCGGTTACCACCACCACCTCCGTCGCCACGTGCGGCAGAGCGCGGACGGCGCGCAGCGCCTGGATCACCGCGGTCAGTTCCATGCGGTTGTTGGTGGTGGCCGCGGCGGCTCCCGAACCTTCCGACACTTCGGAAGCACGACTTCCCTTCGGACGGTCGGGAGGATGGATGGTGAGGTGGTACGCCCAGCCGCCGGGACCGGGGTTGCCGCGGCATCCGCCGTCGGTGAAGGCTTCGATCAGCGTCCGCTCGGGCGCATTCGGTGTGCTCATGTGTCGTGCTCCTGCAGGCAATCCTAAGGCAAGCAATCCTGAAGGCAACAGTGTGGCGGCCGTCCGGCCGTGGATGCATTTCCCGCCACGTGGTAGAGCTCCCACACACGGGGCGGCTCGTCCCGTAGCGGCGTCTGCTTGTACTGCTACCACAGAACGGGAATATCTCCTCCGGCGAACCGGCCCCGGGGCATCGACGGCGGTGGCACGAATCCGTATACTGTGATCCGTCAGCCGTGACCGGCCCCTCGCCGGGCGGCCGCGGCTGGTTTATGCGGGCGGTGTAGCTCAGTCGGTCAGAGCAAGCGGCTCATATCCGCTGTGTCAGGGGTTCGAGTCCCTTCACCGCTAACCGGACGGACGCTGAACAGGAGGCGATCACATGACCGCCGTCGGCGACCCCGTTGGACACGACCTGACCGAGCAGGAGGCCGCCAGACGCATACTCTGTAGCGTCCGCCTCCGAGATGGACAGGAAGTGTACTGATGAGCGAGACAACGACGCTGCTACCGTTCTGCAGGCACGGCGACGTGCCCGGCTGCGCTGCCTGCCTGCGAGACTCGATGGACTTGGTGGGCCCGGCGTGCCGCCAGTGCGGACGTGGGACCTGGTTGGACGTGCACGGCGCCTCGGTCCTGGTCTGCGACGAATGCGCAGCCGGCTGGTACCACGTCGCCGGCGGGGCTGACGTTCGCTGGCGGGACCCTGCCCCCACCACGAACGCACGGCGTCTGGTGCACTTGGGCGGCGCCGAGGCGCTGGACCGGCTGCTGTCGGCGACCGCCAATAGCTTCGTCGAGGCTGGCGACGCGACCCGCCGAGCCGTCGGCGTGGAGCCCTGGACCCTCGAACGCGACCCTGATCGGCCGGATCGTCTGCGGCTGACCCGGTCAGACAGCGCCCCCGAGCTCGTGGAGGTTGGCCGATGCCCGGTCCAGCCGGCCCCGATGAGCGCCGAAGCGATCGCCATCGTGGGCGCCGCCGTCGGATTACTGACCGTGCTGGTGCCGCTCATGCTCTACCTGCACGGCCGGCTGGCCGGCTGGCCGGCGAGCTGGGCGAGGTACGCCGCGACCTGGGCAACCTGGGCGACCGGGTAGCGCGCTTGGGCGAGCGCGTAGCGCACGTCGAGGCTGGCATGCAGAGCCTGGACGCCCGCACGGCCCGGATCGAGACAGCCACGCTTGCGCACGGAGAGCGCGTGGCGCGCATTGAAGGCGTATTGACCGGCCCCTGGCGCCCGCCCACCAACGGTCGCCCTACCCCTGCCACTGGCCCCGAGGCGACCGCATGACCGGCACCGCATGACCGGCAATGGGAGTCGCGCCGCTTGGGTGACCGGGAGCGCGCCCGACTGGCCCGTTCGGCGCCTCTACGGGCACCTGCCAAGGCTTGCACGACGGCCAGGATGGTGCGAGCTCTTGGCCAGGGCCGGGCCATGTGGGCGTCTGGTGCTGGCACGGACAAGCGTTCCGCAGCCCGCCGTTGCCAGCGATACCAGCCGCCCAGCGATGCCAGCCGCAATGTCGGCGGAACGCCAATCGAGCCCCTGGACCTGCCCGCGACCAGCACCAGAACGGCCGATACCGCGCAGAACTTCAAATCAGTGTTTCCGCAGCTTCAAATCAGTGTTATCCATGGTGCCTGCTGTCGTTGCCGTTGTCGCGCGTGTCGGCTTCGGCGTTCATGGCTCAGTGCCCGTTCATGGCTCAGTGCCAAGGCACCGCCGGTAGCACCAAGCTGTGGCGCGCGGCGGTCTGCCGCAGTAGGCGGGCGGCGTTCCAAGCGATCACGCCCGCGACCCTGCGCAGCAGGTCAGCCATCTGCTCATGCACCGCCGGCTCATGCACTGCAGGCCAGGAATGCGCGCCCATGCTCCGTAGGCGCGCGCGGAACAGGCTGTGCAGGTTGCTGGCAACAGTGTGTATTCGGCTTCCGGCAGGGTTATGGTATCGAGCAGCACGCCCGGTGGTATCGATGGCCGCTACGGCCCACACCTCGGCGTGCTCGTCGACGTCGATTACCAGTACGTCACAGCGGTCCAGTAGATCGGCAGGGACGTCTCGGGCACTCGGGCAAGGGTAAAGTCAGCCGTTGGCTCAGCAACGCGGCGGTCGCCACCAAGGCCGGAGCTCCGCGACGATCATGGCGAATCAGGATTCACCGTTCAATCCACGGCACCGGCGGGGATGTCAAGCCGGCAGCGATCTGCCGTATAGCAGGGGCAGGATTCGAACCTGCGACCTCCGGGTTATGAGCCCGACGAGCTGCCAACTGCTCTACCCTGCGTCGTCGTGTACCAAGGTAACGCCTTTCGGCGCCGTCGTCAACCACCAAACGAACCCGGTGCAGCCGGCTTACGGCCCAACCGGATTACACCAGGAGCCCGTCGAAAACCCGACAGGCTCCTAATACTTCTTCAGTGCAGTGAGTTTGCGCTGCTTCTTGAGGCGCTTGCGCTCGAGCGCCTTGCGCTTCTTGTTGCGCACCGTAGAGGGCTTCTCGAAGTATTCACGACGCTTCCATTCGCGAACTATGCCCTCCTTCTCCACCATCCGCTTGAAGCGTTTCAGCGCTTTCTCAAGCAGTTCATCTTCTCCGACGGTCACGTGAGCGATGAGCGTATTCCTCCTTCCCGGGCTGCTGCGGAACGAACGCGCCGCGAAGGCGTACTATGCTCCACCCCAGACCCATCAAGGGGAATAAGGTACCCAATTCGTCCGGCATGTCAACCAGCGGTGGGGTAAGCGAAGTGCGGCCGCGCTCGTCCCCAGGCCGATCTGCGTGATTTGGCCGGCAAACCAGCCGGCAAGATTTGACAAATTCAGACGGGTTGGATAACCCTTCCCGCAATGCTCGCCACTCTGGACCTGGACTTCGAGCGCGGGATTGTCGATCTCCCTGCGACGGAAGCTGCCGCCTGGG
>CAYFXT010000030.1:0-17703 GCA_964346995.1 uncultured Spirochaetaceae bacterium
CATCCTCAAGGAGATGGCGCTGATGGTGATGGACGAGGTGGCCTACATTCCGATCGGCGCCAGCGGCCGGTTCGTCTATTGGTGGCCGTGGGTCAGGAACTACTACGGCGAGGCGATGAGCGGCGGCACCAGCGTTGGCCCCTACCTGGAGCATCTGTGGATCGACCGCGCGCTGAAGGCGGAGATGGGGTATTAGCCCGATGCACCGGCCACGGACGCCTGCAGAGCTGCCACCGCCGTCAGCACCGCGCACGGAGCTGACGGCGATGGTGGCGGGCCGGCGTCGCAGTCCTGCGGCTACCGCGTCGCGTGGCGTGACCGGGCAACGGCGCGTGGCGCGTGGGGTAAGAAACCGGCGGGACGCGACACGGGAGCCTGCATGAGTCGCGTGCTGCTCATCGGCGGACCGGGAAACATCTCCGGTGGCTGCGCGGATGAACTGGTCGCGGGCGAGCATCCGCTGGCGATCCTCAAGCGTTCCAGGAACGCCGATGCGAGATTCGCGGACACGGTGCGGTTCTACCGCGGCGACCGGGCCCGGCCGGCCGAACTGAAGGCGGCGCTGGACGACTTCAAGCCCGACGCGGTGGTCGACTTCGTCTGCTTCGAGCCGGAGCGGGTGGAGGAACTGGCCACCGTGCTGCCGGACCCGCTGCCGCACTACGTACTGGTCAGCACGATCGACACGTACGGGTACCCGCTCTCCCACCTCCCGATGCGCGAGAACGACCCACGGGCGCCGACCCGCAGCCCGTATGCGGCGCGCAAACGGGCCTGCGAGGAAGTGGTGGTCAGGCTGGCGGACGAGGTGGGGCTACCGGCGACGATCGTGCGCCCCACCTACTCGTTCGGGGTCAAGAGCGGCATGCTGTCGTTCTTCGCCTGGGGCGGCATGCAGGCCCAGGTGCCCCGCATGCGGGCCGGGTTGCCGGTCCTGGTGCCGGGCGATGGCAACACGATTCTGCACGCCAGTTGCGCGCACGATGTGGGAAGGATGATCGCGCGCGTAGTGCAGGGAAGGGATACCTCGGTCGGCAAGAGTTATACGTGCGGGCACGACGGCGCCCTGACCTTCGACCGGTACATGCAGCTCGTCGGACGCGTGCTCGAGGTCGAGCCGGAGTTGGTGCACGTGCCGGTGGAGGTGTTGCTGGCGATCGACAGCGAGGAGGTCAGAGGAAGCTTCCTACCGTCACTGACGCGGTTCAACATGTGCTTTTCGGTCGAGGCGTTCAAGCGCGACTTCCCCGATTTTGCCTGGCGTATGAGCCTGGAGGAGGGCGTCCGGCAGTACGTGGACTGGTACGACCGGCACGGCCTGTTCGCCGACGCCGGCCAGGAGATCTACGAAGACCGCGTGATCCGGGCATGGCTGCGATGTCGGTCGCATTTTCACCTGTGAATCGATCGAAGAAGGCGATGAGCGGCCCGGGCCGCTTTGCTCAGCAGCAGGTCGCCTGGGACGTCGATCGCATCGAACCGCGCTCGCATCGATCCGCGCTCAACCGTCGCGCTTGATGAGCGGCCGCTGATTGGCGCCGTCGGCGTCCATCAGATAGAGCTCCACCGCGCCGGTGCGATCCGAGCTGAATACTATGGTCTCGCCGTCCGGCGACCAGCTCGGAAAGAAATCCTGCTTGCCGTTCTCGGTGAGCTGGAGCTGGTCGCTGCCGTCGGCGTTCACCACGTAGATCTCCAGGTCGCCGTCGTGATTGGCGGCGAACAGGATCCTGGATCCGTCCGGCGAGAAGGAGGCGTCGGTAGCGGCGGGCTGCTGCGCCGCCCGATCGGCAGGCAGGCGCGGAAAGCAACCGGCCAGGATCGACGCCGCGACGAGCCCGATAGAGAGACAGCGCAGAAACGGTCTGGACATGGCGATCAGCTCCCGCAGGCTACCCTTTCGGCCGCCGACATGCCAGTGCCGGCAACCGTTCAGCGGCCGACCGCGCGGTCCGGTTGCGAGCGAGACCGATGATCGTGCCGAGCACGCCGGCGCAGGCGCGCTCCGGGTAAGTGGACGGCATCGACATCGGCGCATTCATACGTACCGCCCGCTGATCGGAGTACCGGAGGTGGTGCCGCGGCTGCGTTTGCGCAACAAAGTTCGCCCTGCGGAGCGGCGGAACGGTACATTGCCGGCGTATGGCTATCGTCCAACTCACCGACGTCAGGAAGGACTACCCGCTCGGCAAGGTCACCGTGCCCGCGGTGCGCGGTGTCACCCTGGCCATCGAGCGGGGCGAGTTCATCTCCATCGCCGGGCCGTCCGGCTCCGGCAAGACCACCATCCTCAACCTGATCGGCTGCATCGACACCCCCACCGCCGGCACCGTCACCGTCAACGGTCAGGCTACCGGCGCCCTCAAGGATCGCGACCTGACCACCCTGCGTCACGCCCACATCGGCTTCATCTTCCAGTCGTTCAACCTGGTACCCGTGCTCAACGTGTACGAGAACGTGGAGTTCCCGCTGCTGCTCGGCGGGGCGAATCTGGACAAGGCCGAGAAGCGGCGGCGGGTGGAGGAGCTGGTGGAGCAGGTCGGCCTGAGCGATCATATCCGTCACCGCCCCAGCGAGCTGTCCGGCGGCCAGCGCCAGCGGGTGGCGATCGCCCGCGCCCTGGTGACCCATCCGGCGATCATCCTGGCCGACGAGCCGACCGCCAACCTCGACTCCAGTACCGGCGAACAGATCATCGAGCTGATGAAGCGGATCAACGCCGAGCGCGGCTCCACCTTCATCTTCTCCACCCACGACTCCGACATCGTCGGCATCGCCAACCACGTCATCCGCCTCCAGGATGGCTTGGTAGTCGCCGAGGAGCGCCCCGGGCTGCGGCGCGGCGTGCAGCACGCGGGGTAGGGCAGCATGCCGGTAATCCTGCGCATCGCGCTGCGCAACCTGCGCGAGCACCGCGCCAAGACCCTGATCATCGGCACCATCATCGCCCTGGGAATCGCTCTGGTGGTGGCCGGCAACTCGCTGGCCGAGAGCGCCAACCGCGGCCTGCGCCGCTCGTTCATCGACAACTACACCGGCCACGTCATGATCCACGGGCGCACCGACCAGGCACTCTCCCTGTTCGGCTTCACCGCCGGGACCGGCAACGAAGAGATCCCGCGCATCGGCAGTTACGCCGAGGTGTTCGCGCACGTGGCGGCGCTGCCGGAAGTCGCCGCCGTGAGCCCCCAGCTCACCGCCTACGCCACCGCCAGCCCCGACGAGGAGCAGAACGAGGATTTTTTCGCGATGCTGTTCGGGGTCGACGCCGCCAGCCACGCCGAGATGTTTTCCGAGGCGATCGAGATCGTCGCCGGGCAGCCGTTGGCGCCGGGACAGGCGGGCATACTGGTACCGGTCGCAATGGTGGCGGAGATGGAGGAGCAACTCGGCGTCGAGCTGACGCCCGGCGACCCGATGCTGCTCACCGCGGTGGGCGGCAGCGGGCTGCGCATCCGGGAACTGACCATCAGCGGCATTTTCCGCTTCCGGCAGGAGATGCAGGGTCTCGATCAGGTCTCGATCATGGACGCCCAGTCGCTGCGCGCCCTGGCCGGGCTGGTGGTCAGTACCGGCCAGATCGAGCTCTCCGCGGCGGAGACCGAGATCCTCGGCACCGACGACCTGGACTCCCTGTTTGCGGACGAGGAGCCGGTGGTCGGTGCGCCCGCCGCGGCAGGGGACGCGCCCGCTGCGGGAGCCCTCAGCGAGACCGCGGTGCTGGCGATCCTCGGTGACAGGGAACGGGCACCGCCGGTGGTGGACGCCGGCGCCTGGCACTTCCTGCTGCTCAAGCTGGCCCCCGGGGCGGGATCGGAGCGCGCCCGGGAACAGCGGCTGATCGACGAGCTCAATGCCTGGTTCGACACCCGCGGTATCGCCGCCGAGGCGGTGGACTGGCGCGGCGCGGCTGGCGGTTTCAGTCGGCTGGCGGCCGTGACGCAGCAGGTGTTCAACGGCACCGTGGTAGTGATCGCCATCGTGGCGGTGATCATCATCATGAACACGCTGTTGATCTCGGTGATCGAGCGCACCTCCGAAATCGGCACCATGCGCGCCCTGGGCGCCCACAAACGGTTCGTGCGGCGCATGTTCCTGCTGGAGACCCTGAGCATCTCGTGGCTGTTCGGGATCGCCGGTATCGTTCTGGGCGCGCTGATCGTCGTGGTGCTGGGATGGACCGGGATTCGCACCGACAGCGCTTTCTTTCAGATCCTGTTCGGCGGTGAGGTACTGGAGCCGACGCTGTCGGCGTTCTCGGTGTGGATCTCGCTGCTGATCATCACGGCCATCGGGTTGCTGTCGAGCGTGTATCCGGTGATGGTGGCGCTGCGCGTGCAGCCGATCCGCGCGGTGCAGACCGAGTAGGCGAGGGAAGCAATGACCATCCTGCGGATCGCCGTGCGCAACCTGAACCGGCAGAAGAAACGCAGCTTCCTGCTCGGCGGCGCCATCGCCTTCGGGGTGCTGGTAATCACCCTGGTCAATGGCTTCGCCGGTGGCTTCGTGACCAACATCCGCCACAATGTTTCTCAGTTGTTCGCCGGCCACCTGTTCATTCAGGGCTACGAGAAGACGGCCAGCGGCCGCCTGGTGGCGCTGGTGCGCGACGAGGGCGAAATACGGCGCATCCTCGCCGCCCAGGAGCTGCCGGCGATCTCGATCGCGCGCCGTTCCGAGCTGGATGCGGCGCTGATCTTCGCCGGCGAAAGCGTACGCCAGCAGGTGGTCGGGGTGGATTGGCAGGAGGCCGACTTCCTGCGCGGCCGGCTGGCGTTGCGCGCCGGTTCGGTCGAGCAATTGCTGGCGCATCCCAACGCCGTGGTGCTGAACGAGAACGTGGCCGCGCAACTGAACGTGGCCGTGGGCGACACCATGCTGGTGCAGTCGCAGACCGCCACCGGACAGCAGAACGTGGGCGAGTTCCTGTTGGCGGCTACTTCCGTCGATACCGGCCTGTTCAGCGGGATTTCCGCCTACGCGCACCGCTCCTACGTCAACGAGTTGCTCGACATCGCGCCCGATGCCTACCTCACGCTCGGCATCCTGCTGGAGGACATGGACACCATGGACGCCGAGGGGGACCGCCTGTACGCGGCGCTGGCGGCCGAGCTGGACATGGCGCCGCGGTTCGAGGGTGAAGATGGATTCCGGGAGGTGCGCCGGGAACTGCTGCAGTCCGAGTGGCAGGGCACCCGCTACCAGCTCACCACCATCAACGACTTCCTGGCCGGCATCAACGACGTGGCGCGGACGATGCAGATCGCCGGAGGGGTGGTGGCAGCGATACTGTTCCTCATCGTGGCCGTGGGCATCACCAATACCTTTCGTATGGTGGTATACGAACGCACCCGCGAGATCGGCACCATGCGTGCCCTCGGTCTGCAGCGGCGGCAGGCGCGGCGCCTGTTCCTGGTGGAGGCGGTGCTGCTGGCACTGGGCGGCGCCGTGGCAGGGCTGGTGCTGGCCGCCGTCGCCCGCTCCTTCCTGCAACTGATCGATCTGGGGACCGACACGCCGCTGTTCATCTTCCTGGCCGACGGCCACCTGTCGTTCCCCGTAGACCTGCGGTTCCTGGCCGGCTACCTGCTGGCGGTGACCGTCGTCACCCTGATCGCAGCCCTGTTCCCGGCCAACCGGGCAGCGCGCCTGGACCCCGCCAGCGCCCTGCGCAGTGTCGCGTAATCATGGTCCGGTACACTGTTGCTGATGGGTCTGCCTGAGGAGGTCTGAAGGATGCTGTCACTGATACGACGCCTGTTCCTGGCGGTCGGCGTCGGCCTGCTGGCGCCGATACCGGCGGTGGTCGCCGAGGATGTCGACTACACCGAGATCCTGCGCTCCATCGACCGTTCGAGCAGTTTCGACGACACCGATTTTTCCGCCACGTTCACCCTGGCGTCGGAGAAGCCGGACGAAGAGACCAGCGTGTTCAAGGCGCAGATGTTCCGCCGCGACGGCGAGGACAAGTTCGTGATGATCTTCCTGGAGCCGGACGTGCAGCGCGGCCAGGGCTATCTGCAGGTGGACGACAACCTGTGGTTCTACGACCCGGAGAGCCGCAAATTCTCCCACTCCTCCCGGCGCGAGAATCTGCAGGACTCGGAGGCGCGCAACGACGACATCATTGCGTCCTCGCTGGCCGAGGACTACGACGTCGAGGCCGCCACCGAGGGCCGCCTGGGGCGCTACGACGTGCATATCCTGGAGCTTGCCGCGCGTCACAATGAGGTCTCCTTCCCGCATCTCAAGATGTGGATCCGGCAGGACAACGATCTGGTGCTCAAGGTGCAGAACTTCAGCCTCTCCGGGCGCCTGGTGCGCAGCGACTACTTTCCCCGGTACGTGCGCGTGGGGGGGCGCTTCCTGGCCTCGCAGATGCTGTTCGTGGATGAGTTGAAGGAGGGCGAGCGCACCCAGGTGACGATGGCCAACCCGTCGTTGGCGCGGGTGCCCGACTCCGTGTTCAGCAAGAGCTATCTCGAGCGGGTCAACCGTTGAAGGCGGCGCTCCGGCGGCAGCGCTGGATGCCGGTGATCCTGGCGCTGCTGGCGGTGTCCGTCTGGGGGCAGAGTGCGGCGGCCCAGGACGCGGTCGAAGGCGGCGACGATCTCGATGCCATGTTCGACGACGAGGTAGTCGAGGGCTCGGCAGGTGATGATGACGAGGTAGCCGTCGATGCCGGGGATGGCGACCTGGATGCGCTGTTCGAGGGAGAGGTGGTGGATGACGAGGCGGCCGCCGGCAGTGGGGCGGCGCCGGCGCCGGAAGCAGGGCTGCTGACCCGTGCCGGCGTCGACTGGGGCGGCTCGTTCCGCTACGACGCCACCGCCGAGATTTCCTTCCCGGACTACGAAGCGCTCTCGGCGGCGGTGGCGGGAGACACCGCCGCCGAGCGGGCGCTGCGCCATGACCTGGGAGCGGTGCTGTATCTGGACGCGCGCCCGGACCGCGACTTTCGTGTGTTCGCCAAGGCCAAGGCCAAGGCCGACTTCGCGTCCCGGGAGCAGGAGGAGCCGGAGTTCGTGTTCACGCTGTTCGAGCTGTTCGCGGACTTCCATTGGGACGACCGCGTGTTCTTCCGCGCCGGCAAGCAACGCGCCGACTGGGGGGTGGGGCGGTTCTTCAGCCCGGCCGACCTGATCAGTCTGGTGACTATCGACCCTCTGGATCCCGACGCCGAGCGAGAGGGCCCGGTGGCCCTCAAGGTGCACGCCCCGATCGGAGTGCACAACGGCTATCTGTACGTCATCACCGACGACTACACCGATCCGCTGGATGTCGCCCTTGGCGCTCGCGGTGAGGTGGTGGTTGGTGGGACGGAGCTGGGGTTCGGCGGCCTGCTACAGGCCGACCTGGTGCCCAAGGCAATCGCCACCGCAACCGGAGCCGTGGGTGACCTCGATCTGTTCGGGGAGCTGGTGGTGCAGCGCGGCACCGAACGCAACCTGATCGAGCTGGATGCGCGGGAGATGCTGCAGGTGACCGACCGCAGCGAGCGGGACGAGGATTGGTTTCCGGCCATCACTACGGGCGTCAGCTACTTCGACCCCGACCTCGAAGTGGTGCTCTCCGCCCAGTACTACTACAACCCTCTGGGTTACGCGGACAGCGCCGCCCTGGGGCCGGCGCGCAGGTGCCTGGCGGTCGGAGCCGGCGGCGGCGAATCCGGCGGCCAGGGCGCCGACAACCCTTCCCGCGCCCCCACTCCGTGCCCCGACCTGGCGCCGCAGTCGGTCGATCTGCTGTTCTTCGGCCAGCACTACGGCGGCGCCAGCGCGTCCTGGAACAACATCGCCGACACCGACCTCAGCGCCTCCCTGTTCTGGCTGGGCAACCTGAGCGACGGCTCCGGCGTCGTCCGCCCGTCGCTGAGTTACCAGCTCCTGAAGTACGCAACGGTTACCCTCGGCGCCAGCCTGGGCTACGCGGCCACGCCCGACGCCGCCGAGTACCCTCAGCGCGTGGCCTTCACCCTGGGCGTGTCCCTGGGCGTCGGCAGCTTCTGACCTTCCTGCCACCGCCCGTTGTGCGTAGCGAAAGGTTGCAGAGACGAAGGCTCGCGTCGAACCCCGTTCGGCCAGTATCCAGGTCCGGCTCGCATCCGCTGAGGAGATCGCGAATCGGACGCCCCCTCGACGGGCTGCTCAGGTGTACGGGTCGGCTGCGTCGCGCAGGCCGTCGCCGACGAAGTTGTAGGCGAGCACTGTGACCACGATGAAAAGACCCGGAATGAACAGCCACGGCGCCAGCGCCACGCTGCGCACGTTCTGGGCGCTCTGCAGCAACGCGCCCCAGCTCAGGGCCGGCGGCTGGATGCCTATGCCGAGGAAGCTGAGGGCGGTTTCGCCGAGAATCATCGCCGGAATGCTCAAGGTGAGGCTGACGATCAGATAGCTCAGGAACGACGGCAGCAGGTGGCGGCGTACGATCTGCGCTTCGCGCGCGCCGGCGAGCTTGGCGGCCATCACGAAGTCCGCCTCGCGCAGTTCCAGCAGCTTGCTGCGCACCACCCGCGCCAGGCTGGTCCAGCTTATCACCGACAGAATGATGGTGATGCCGAAGTAGACCCGCACCGGCGGCCAGTCGTTGGGCAGCGAGGCGGCCAGCGCCATCCACAGCGGAATCGACGGAATCGATATCAGGAACTCGACTACCCGCTGGATGAAGGTGTCCACCGCTCCACCGTAGTAGCCGGAAATGCCGCCGAGGACGCAGCCGAGGAGGAAACTGATGGCGACGCCGACCAGACCGATGGTGAGCGAGATGCGAGCTGCCCGGATGTTGCGTGAGAACAGATCCCGCCCCAGCTTGTCGGTCCCGAACAGGAACACGTAGGCGTCCTCGCCGGCGACTCCGAACAGGTGCAGATCGGTAGCGAACAGGCCCAGGACAAAGTACTCGTCGCCGTGCACGAAGAGGGATAGCGGGTAGCGGGTCGAGCGATCGACGGCGAACCGCCAGCGTAGCGACTCCGGGTCGCGGTAGCGTTCGTAGCCGTACACGAAGGGCCGCAGGCCGAGTCTGCCCTGGTCGACGAAGCGCAGCCGCTGCGGGGGCGCGAACGGGTAATCGGCGAAGCGCCTGAAGCTGTCGTACGGGGCGAAGAACTCGCCGAGCAGGGTGGTAAGGTAGAGCACCGTGAGAACCGCCGCCCCTGCCAGGGCCAGCTTGTGGGACAGGAATCTGCGTCCCATGAGCTGCCACTGCGTGGCCAGGAAGTAGCGCTCCTCCACGTCGGCATGGTCGCGGACAGCGGCGGACGCCATCATCACTTGCGCTCGAAGCGGATGCGCGGGTCGGTGACCGCCAGCACCAGGTCGGAGATCAGGGTGCCGATGACGGTCAGCGACGCCAGCACCATGATGATGCTCCCGGCCAGGTAGGAGTCCTGGGAGGTGAGCGCTCGCAGCAGCAGCGGCGCCACCGTCGGCAGGCTCAGCACGATCGCCACGATGGTCGACCCGGAGACGATCTCCGGCAGCAGCCATCCCGCGGTAGCGATGATCGGGTTGAGCGCCACCCGAACCGGGTACTTCATCACCAGGCGGTGCTCGTCGACGCCTTTGGCACGCGCGGTGATCACGTACTGTTTCTTCAGTTCGTCCAGCAGTGTGCTGCGCATCACCCGTACGATCGCGGCGGTGCCCGCGGTGCCGGCCACCAGGACCGGCAGCGGCAGGTGCAGCAGGGCGTCGACGACCCGCGCCACGCTCCACGGCTCGAACTCGTACTCGGGCGAGAACAGCCCGCCGGCGCTGATGCCGAACAGTCTGAGCAGCACGTACATCAAGAGCAGGGCCAGCAGGAAGTTCGGGGTTGCCAGACCGACGAAGCCGAGGACGGTAAAGCCGTAGTCGCCCAGCGAGTACTGGTGGGTCGCGGAGTAGATGCCGATCGGAATGGCGACCGCGTACGCGAACAGGATGGTGAGCAGGGAGATCAGCATGGTGAGGGGCAGGCGGTCCAGTACCAGTCCCAGCACCGGCCGGCCGTAGCTGAACGACAGGCCGAGATCTCCCTGCAGCAGGTTCCAGGCCCAGCGCAGGTACTGGCGATGCAGCGGCAGGTTGAGGCCGAAGCGCTCCTCCAGCAGCCGAACCTGTTCTTCGGTGAAGTGCATGCCCTGGCCCGCCATGCTTGCCATCACCACCGTCAGGTAGTCGCCCGGCGGGAGCTGGATCACGAAGAACGCCACCATGGAGATGGCGACCAGCAGCACCACCATGTAGCCCAGCCGCCGCCCGAGGTAGCCGATCATGCGGGGCCTCCTGCAGCGGCGGGCAGGACACGTGCCGCGTGCACCATGGCGTGTCGCGAACGCGGAAAGAGCGAGCAGCGGTGAGCCGCTCACGCTTCCCGGCCGTGGCAGGTTTACTGCTTGAAGAAGAACTGGTCGCCGTGGACGTTGAGACCGGTGGATCCTTCCATGCCCATGGTGAAGCTGGTGGGGATGTTGCCGATGGTGCGCTTGGCGACGAGCGGCACCGGCTTCAAACCCACCACACCGATGATCACCAGGTTCCTGGCCTGGAAGTCGAAGATCTTCTGCGCCAGCTCCACGTATTCGGGGGACCCGTACTCCGTCTTTACCCACTCCTGGCCCCACTGGTCGAGCATCTTCACGTCTTCAGGCGGCTCTTCGCCCGGCATGGCGCTGCCCTCGAAGTCGGCCAGCGTGTGGGTGCCGGCCTTGAGCGCCGCGTCGGCCGCCAACCAGCGGCCCCAGTTGTGGCCCCAGGCGTGGTTGGAGCCGCAGGGAACCCACTGCGCGGTTTCTCCGATGCCACGTGAGCGGTAGCAGGTGTGGTACTCGGCGCCCATGGCAAACTCGGTCACCTCTTCGTTGTTGGCGCGGTCCACGCGCGCGTCGTGCTTGTTCAACTGGCGCCGCTGGCCGAAGTTCGCCTCCGGTTTCAGCAGTACCTTCACGCCGATCGCCTCCCAGTACTCCTTGACCAGCTCCATCGCCTCGGTGCTGATGCGCGGCACCGGGAACTCGATCACGATCTGCAGCGGCTCGCCGTCCGGCCCGATCCTGATGCCGGAACGGTCCTTCTCGGTGAGGCCGATCTCGTCCAGCAGCTCGCTGGCACTGTCCGGGTCGTACGCTGCGGCGACGTTCTCCCACTCCGGCTTGTAATAGCTGTTCTGCGGCAGCGTAGTGGTCTGGCGCGGGACGGCGAGGCCGAAGAAAGCGGCTTCGTTCACTTCGTCGCGGTTGATCGCCAGCGACAGGGCCTGCCGGAAACGCAGGTCCTGGTACAGTTCGGCGCGCCACTGTTCGGGATGGTTGAGGTTGAGCGAGATGCCGATGTCGGAGCCGTTCAATCCCGGTATCAGCACCACCCGGTAGCCGCCCTGGTCCTCGTTCTCCTTGTACAGTGCGAAATCGTCCAGGCTGGTACGAACGAAGGCGACGTCCGCCTCGCCGCTGATGATCTTGAGGGTGTAGACATCCTTCTCGACTACGGTGGAGACCACCCGGTCGACGTAGGGGAGCTGGTTGCCCTCGGTATCGACCTTCCAGTACCAGGGGTTGCGCTCCCAGATCCTGGTGGTCGGGTTCAACTCCGCAAAGCGCCACGCGTGCAGGGTAGGCTTGTCCTTGTCCAGGGTGGGCGTCCACCAGAAATGAGCGTGCAGTGCCTCCGCCCAGTTGTCGAAGCCCTCCTCCCTGGCCAGCGCATTGGCGTCCGGGTTGTGCTCGATGTGCCACTGCTGCAGGTAGTGTTTCGGCTGGTACAGCAGCCAGTCGCCGCCCTGCCAGGTGATCAGCTTCAGCTCCAGACCCGGCGTGGGCTCCTCGCTCTCCAGGTGTACCGTCCGGTCGTCCACCTTGGTGAGCCGGTACACCGACTTGTACTCGTTCCAGGTGCTCACCTGCTCGTGCCAGACCAGATCCTCGAACATGAAGATGATGTCGTCGACGGTGAACGGAGCACCGTCCGACCACTTGGTGCCGGCCCGCAGGGTGACGGTGAACGTACGTTTGTCAGGCGATGTCGAGAAGCTCTCGGCCAGATCACCGACGATGCTGCCATCGGGGGCCACCTTGGCCAAACCGCCGCCGCGTTCGACCGACTCGGTAAGGTCGTTCCAGGGGCCGGGATCGACGGCGAACACGCGCAAGGTGCCGCCGTACCGGCCGATCTCCTCGATCGGCTGCAGGACCGACGGGTTCTCCGGCAGGCGATCGTCGACCGGCGGCAACTCGCCCGCGGCCACCAGCTCCGCCAACATGGGAGCTTCGTTGTACCTGCCCGTCGCCATAGCGGCAGAGCTGCCCTGATCTTCCGACTCGGCTGCCGCGCCGGCGAAACCGAGCGCCGAGACGACGAGCAACAGCGCCCCGCCCGCGATACCGAATAACCCGTTGCCGTTCATATGCCTGCCTCCCCTGAATTGGCTGGATCGAACACCCTTACCATGAGCGTCACGAGTTGGCAAGGAACTGCAAGGAACTTGAGGACGACACAGGGGTGCATTCCCGCCAAGTGGTAAGTGTGCGCTTACGCGCGGGTCGGCTCGTCCCGAAATCGAGGTGATCCGGCACCGGGAGCAGGGGAAGTCTGGCGCAGTCCCGACGGAGCGAGATCGCCGATCGAACTCTCCATGCTGCGCTGCTCGTCATCGTGGGCAATACGGCCCGCGGTCGGCGGCAGCGGCGTGTCGTACTGGTAGTCGGGCTCGTCGACCTGACGGTTCCAGATGGCGAGCATCTCGCGCCAGGCGCCGCCGAGCGTGCGCGGCTCCGGCATGTCAGCGGCGATCGCACGTGCCAGCTTCCTGAGGTGGTAGCACGGCACGCCCGCGTACATGTGGTGCTCGGTGTGCCAGTTCATGCGCCAGTAGAGGAAGGTCGAGATCGGATCGAGCTGTATCGACCGGGTGGACTTGCGGAAGTCGGGCACGTTGTCCCGCAGACCGCAGTGCTGGGGGAGACCGACGAAGTAGGACAGCCAGTTGGCGATGAACGGCGCCGTGGAGATCACCAGCGGCAGCACCCACAGCCCCGAGGCGAGCCCGACCACGACCACCGCGCCATGGAACAGAAGCTGCGTGCGCGACCACCACATCGACTTCCACGCCTCGGACGGCTGGTCGACATGCAGCGCCTCGATCCACTGCCGGATCGGTGCCCTGGTCGAGCCCACCAGCCCGAGCGACGACAGCACGGTGATCGCCAGCGTCGAGATCAGCCCGCCCTTGGTGAAGTTGCGCCCCGGTCTGGTGAGCAGGTTGACGGTGAACATCTGCAGCAGGAACGTGCGACCGACCGACGGATGCAGCGGCAGCAGGTTCTCGCGGTCGCCCTCGGGGTACAGGGTGTAGCGGTGGTGGTAGGTGTGGCTGGTGCCGTAGTCGAACGGATCCCACCAGCTCAGCAGGCTGAACAGATACAGGAACACGTTGTTGAGCCGCTTGGTGCGGAACACGGTGCCGTGCGCCAGCTCGTGCGGCGCAACGCCGGTGAGGAAACTGACCACCGTGCCGTGCGCGAACAGCGCCACCGCGAACCCCAGCCACAGGTTGCGCGACCAGCACCACCACACCAGCGACCCGGTGGCCACGGCGAGGGCCAAGTGGCCGCCGGCCTGCAACCACCCTTGCAGATCGCTCCGCTGCATCAGCCGGCGCAACACGGCCGGCGCGATCGGTGACCGGTACCACTTCACCCGTAAGTGGTCGCGAACCTCGGCCAGTGGCGGGTACTCGGCTGCTCCCATGACTCGTCAAACCCTATTGCACGAGCACCTTTCTTTCAACCGATACGGCACGGGGGAAGTGAGCTTGTCGGCTACCCGACAAGCTCCGTAGACTCAGGAGCGGTATGAGCACAGCTACCCCGACCCTGGAGATCCGCGCCCAACTGGAGCGCGAATATGATGACGTCTACACGCCCGAGGTGATCGACGCGCTGCACGCCCTCGCCGGGTTCAACGAGCACCGCCGGCGATTGATGCGCGAGCGCATCGAGCAGCGTACCATACGAGCGCGGGAAGGGGAGCGGATCGGCTTCCTCGATCCGGGCGCTACCATCGCCGGCACCGACATCGGCGTGCAGGCGGCGCGCGACGGCCGGTTTGCCGGCAGCGAGATTCCGCACGATCTGCAGCGGCAATGGATTCAGGGCACCGGCCCCGGCGCCAAGCCCAATGCGCCGGTAGCCCGCAGCATCCGCAACGTCGCCTACGCGCTGCTGTCGGGGGCCGACGGCTGGATGTTCGACGGCGAGGACGCGCTCGGCCAGATCACCACCATGTCGCTCGACAACCAGCGCAATCTGCGCTTGGCGATCGCCGGCGACGCGGTGTTCCTGTGCGCCGCCGAACAGGTGGCGGACGGGATGAACAAGTGGGGGGAGAGCTTCTTCGGGCGCGCCATCGTTCCCGACTGGCGGGCGCAGTTGGGGTTCACCACCAGGATCTTTCGCGCCCGCGGCCTGCACCTCGACGACCGCCACGTGCGGGAGGCGGGCGGCACCGGGTTCTCCGCTTCCATCGTCGACGCGGTGCTCTACGTCACCGCCAACCACCGCCGCCTGCAACAGCACGGATCGTCGATCGTGCTCTACCTGCCGAAAATCCAGACCGCCGAGGAGGCGGCGCTGTGGGGCGCCATGCTCGATGCCCTGGAAGGCCACCTCGGTCTCGCTGCCGGCGCGATCAAGGCCTACGTCCTGGTGGAGCAGCTCGAGGCATCCTTTCAGCTTATGGAGATTCGCGCTGCCCTCGGCCGCCACTTCGTCGGCTTCAACACCGGGCGCTGGGATTACATCAACAGCGTCGCCGACGCCATGGCGTGGGACGGCTCGTTCATCAACCCGAACATCGACGCCATCGTCATGACCTACGGCTACATGCGCAACTACGAGGAGCGCGTGCGGCGCGCCGTCAACACCCCTGATGGCGACGGCAACTACGCCCTGTGGCAGGGCGGGATGGAGCCCAACATCCCGGTCGGCTCTGAGGCGGGCGTGGCGGCGTCGATGCGCAAGGCGGTGGCGGGCGGCGAGCGCGAGCAGCAGGCGGGCGCCAGCGGCAAGTGGGTGGCGCACTGGAAGATGGTGCACATCGTGCGCCCGGTGTGGGAGCGTGCCGGGGCGGCCAACCAGCTCGGGCGCGCATTCCCGCCGCTGACCTACACCGAGGCTGACGCGGCCGGGCTGACCGAACTGGAGGAGGCCCCGCGCACCGTGCGCGGCGCGCGCGACCTGCTGAGCGTGGCGCTGCAGTACGGCAACGCCTTCGGGCAGGGCATGCAGGCCGCCGCCCTGAAGCCGGCCGACTCGTTCGGCGACGATGACGTACTGTATCTGATGGAGGACATGGCCACGGGTGAAATCCGGCTCAGCATTCTGTGGGAGTGGCTGCACAAGGGCGCCGCGCTTACCGATGACGACCTCGAGACCGGCCTGGCCGCCGGTACCTGTTTCACGCCGGAGATCTTCGAGCGGCTGTTGGCCGAGGAGTACGGCAAGCTGCAGGCGGCGGACAACCGCGACGTGCACGACGAGTCGAAGCGCACCACGCTGCCGGTCGCGCGCGCGATCGCCGAAGTGTACGTGCGCGACGAGGTGAAGGCGCCGTGGTACATCGACCTGTTGAACATCAACCTCGACAACCACGACTTGGCGGAGGCGAAGCGGCGCATTCGCAGCTACATGGATGGGTTCCACCGCGACGGCACCCGCATCACCGAGAACCTCGACTTCGCGTGATGTCGTGATGTACGGCGCGCTCGCCGACGGCGTTCTGCTGTTCCACTTCGCGTTCATTGTGTTCGTGGTAGTGGGCGGATTGGCGGTGCTGCGCTGGCAGTGGGTGGCGTTCCTGCACGTACCGTCGTTCCTGTGGGGGGCGGTGATGGAACTCGCCGGCTGGATCTGCCCGCTCACGCCGCTGGAGCTGCACCTGCGGGCGCTGGCCGGCGCCGGCGGATATGAGGTGCGCTTCCTTGAACACTACCTGTTGCGGCTGATCTACCCCGGCAGTCTGACACGCGGCATGCAGATTGCCATCGGTGTCGGCGTTCTGGCGGTGAACGGCCTCGTCTACGCTCGGTTTCTGCGCCGGGTGCTGGGCCACGCGCGTCGAGCAGCCGGCGTGGGCCGGTAACCGGCGGGCTTCCGGTTCGGCTCTGCCGTACCGGCTCCGACGGGTGCATTCCCGGACGCCACGGGACGAGCCGACCCGTGGGTGAGCGTACTTACCACTTGGCGGGAATGCATCCCTGCCTGCTCCCTGGCGGACGGTTTGACCAACTAGATGGTGCCATGCTAAGAGATTGTGATCTCATCTTGGCTGACTCCCGTTCTCACGCGGCAGGAGTCTACCAAGTGAGGGTACCGGTATAGCATAAGTGCGAGCGCGCGTGAGCCATGCATCGCACGCGCTACGGGTTCGAGGCCGGCTTGACTGGGCAGTCTGCCGCACGTGCAGGCAAGCCCGCGAGAGTGCCGAGTCGGTGACTCGTCGAACGATACTCTCAACCGAATCGGGTCGGAGACCCGACAAACAGGAGGTAGATAGCGTGACTATCTGCAAATGGAAGACAGTATTCGCCATGGCGATGGCCGTGTTGCTGGCTGCGGCCGGCGCCTGGGCCACTCCCGCCGCAGAGGAAGGGGCCTCCGAGGCCGCCATGTCGCCCCCGGACATCGACACCAAGCCGGTCTACGGCGGCAATCTCACCACCGCTGACAACACTTGGTCGAGCGTCTGGGACCCGACGGTGCTGATTCACGGCATCCAGGTGGTGCCAGCCATCTACGATCAGTTGTTCGAGTACGACATCACCCAGGGGCCTCGGGGCACCGGCGAGTGGGGGTTGAACGACTTCAACTGGCAGAATCCAAATGTGATCACGTTCCAAGTCATCGAATCCAACACGGTACTGAGTCCGACCCAGTTGAGGTGGAAGATTCGCAGGGGCATCCACTACCACGACCGGCCGCCGGCCAACGGCAGAGAGATGACCGTGGAAGACGTTCTCGTCACGTGGGAGCACGTCACCGCGGAGCCAAGATCCGGCCTGATGTACAAGGGCGACGAGCTCCTCAAGATGACGGCCGATCCGAGCGACCCCTGGGCGATCAACGTCGAACTTGCGGCGCCCGACAGCCTGGGTCTGTGGGTCTATCTCACCAGTGCCCTGAACGGCGTTCTGCCGGCCGAGTGGTGGCGGGATGACTCCATCAACCGGGAAGACTGGCGCAACCACATGGGATCGGGGCCCTTCTGGCCCATCGACGTCGTCGAGGGCAGCCACATCACCTACACCAGGAACCCCAACTACTGGCAGACCGATCCTCTGAATCCGGGTAACCAGTTGCCGTATCTGGACACCATGCAGATCATCTCCTTCGCCGATGGCGCAGCGCGGATCGCGGCGCTGCGTAGCGGCAAGCTCGACCGCCAAGTGCAAAACGGTCTCACGCCCACGCAGATAGACGATCTGAGGCGGAGCAACCCGGAGATACGGACGAACGAGACGTGGGCCCACGGACAGTATGCTGCGTTGCGCGCCGACCTGGCGCCGTGGAACGACATCCGCGTGCGTCAGGCAGCGATGCTGGCCGTCGACCACGAGGCGCTCCGGGAGTTCTTCACGCCGGAGCATTACCACTACCCGGGGTTCCCCGTGAAGCGGTCGGCCGGGAAGCCCCAGTACCATACCAAGGCGGAGCTGGCCAGCGTG
>CAYFXT010000031.1:0-17700 GCA_964346995.1 uncultured Spirochaetaceae bacterium
GATCCAGGTTCAGGAGCGGCTCGGTCTCCGACGTGCGCCCGTCCGCGCGGATCGTCAAACTGCCGTAGGCGGGCGTTCCGCGATGCAGCGTCGGCAATGCCGCCCCTACCGCGATCGGGCCATCCTCCGTGGGGACGAAAATATCGAAACGGAACTCCTCCAGACGCGGCCCGATGCCATCCTCGTGGATCACCCACACCCGGTCGCGCTCCGGTTTGCCGCCCTGCGCCATGCGCTCGGCGGCGGCGAAATCGGCGAGCGCATGGCGGTTGCGGCGCCCATCCACGGCTACGGCGTCGCGCAGCAGGTTGGAGGCGCGGTTGGCCTCGCCGGCCGCCAGCCGGAACACGCCGTGCAGCCAATCGGTGAACGGGTTGCGCAGGTCCCGGTATCGACCGAGCGACTCGACCGCGTCCAGCCGCTTGGCGACCGGTCCGTCGGGATCCATCACCCCGGCAACGGCGTCGTCGATCGCCTCCTGGTTCTGCTGCTGCGCCTCTTCGTCGTCGGATGCCGTCAGCGCGCTCACCTTGACGGCGAGCTGATCCACCGCGTTGTCCTGCCGCTGCGCGGCCCGGTTCAGCTCCACCCGGGCGCGGTTCTCGTCGTCGAGCGCCAGCGCACCCAGCGCCTTGTAGGTGTTGACCAGCACCCCCTCGTAGATGGCGCCGTGGTAGCTCAGCGCCAGATCGCTGGCAACCAGGCTGAGCCCGACGCCGAGCACATCCTCGACGGAGGCGACCTGGTCCGATTTCCACAGCAGTTGCCCCTCGGCGCGGTCGAACGCCACCTGCGTGTCAGCGTGGCGCTGCTCGGCGCGCAACGCCATCGCGACGTGCAGCGAGGTAAGCAGATTGTCGGCCGGGTAGTCGAGCCCCGTAGGGCCGCCGAGCAGGTTGCTTGCCGCCGCGAACCTGCCCGCTTGGTAGTGCTCGATGAAGTCCCGGGTCTGCCGTACGTCGGAGACGCCGACACACCCGGTCGATGTGGTCAGCGCCGCTATCGTCACCAGGGCGGCGGCCGCCAACGTTCGGTGTACTCTCATAATGTGTATCTCACGTGCCTCGGCCGCCTATTAGTGTATTGCAATCGTGGATCCCTGGCCATGTTTCATGCAGGGTGTCAGGGAGTGACCCATTCTTCATTACCTGTCCCCGGAATGGGGTCGCACCCGTTCATGCAGTGCCGCGGTGCGCTCCTCCATCAGGTAGAAGAGCAGTCCCGAGAGCGGCTTCGGGTGGAAGAAGGTGGACTTGCGCGGCAGCCGCTCGCCATCCTTGGCGACCGCCAGTACATCATGGAGCGCGGTCGGGTTCATCAGCACAGCCAGGTCGGCACGGCCCCCGTCGACCGCGGCCAGCGCCTCGCCGGCGCTGTTCGTGTAGCTCACCCGTTCGCCGTCATCCAGCTCCGCCTCGGTCACGCCGAAGATCCGCCGCAGTACCAGCACGTTGAGCACGTTGACGTCCAGTTGCCGCCAGCGTGGCGAGCCGTCGCCCGCCATAGCCCCACCGGCGGACTCCCGCAGCGTCACGCCGAGGAACACGTCGCTGCCGCGCGGATAGATGCCCAGTTTGTGCTCGCCCGACGCCACCTGTGCCAGATTGCGCAACCAGCTCCGCGCCGCTGCTTCGCGCCCGCCATCGCGGTGGCGATAGCGGCGCACCACGAAGTGTTCGGTCAACCGCCGCTCCAGTTCCTGTACGTCGGTAACGGCGGCGCCGTGCAGCAGGCGATGGATCGGCAGAATGGTCAACTCCTGATGATCGCTGTTGACCAGGAACATGAGGATGAACTCCCACGGCGCGTGCGGTCCGGCGGCCGGGCAGCGCCGTCGCATCTCGTCGCGGAACTGGAGCATGGTGTGATAGCGATGGTGGCCGTCGGCAATGAACAGGAGCTGGCCGCGTAGCGTGCGCGAGATCGTGTCCAGGGTTGGTGCGTCGGCGAGCCGCCACAGCCGGTGTCGCACGCCCTGCGGGCGCTCGTCGTGATCGATCAGCGGAGGAGTCTTCGTGGCGCGCCCGAGCAACCGGTCGATCGCCCCGGTCGGCTCCCGGTAGATCGACCAGATGTACTCCATCTGCGTACCCGTGGTACGCGTCAGCCGCAGCCGATCCTCGACCACCCCGCCCATCACCTGCTCGTGTGGGAGGATGACGCCGGCCGCATAGTCGTGCAGGCGTACCCGGGCGATCAAGCCGGTGACGCGGCGCGAACCCGCCTGCGGCAGCGAGAAGCGTTGCTCGTACACCCAGAACGAAGGCCGCGTAGCACGGCGGAGCACGCCGCGCGCCAGCCAGTCGCCGAGGGTGGCCGCGGCACGAGTGTAGCGGTTGTCGGTCTCCGTATCCCCGGCATGGCGTCTGCCGAGAATCAACCGGATCACATTGTACGGGTGCTGCTCGTAGTAGGCATCCTGCATGGCGGGAGAGATCACGTCGTAGGGTTGCGCCAGACACTGGCCGATCTCTTCCACCTGATGTGGATCGTAGTGCAGTGCCTGCAACGGCAGCACCTCGTTGGTGGCGGTGGGCATGGTTCATGGTGCCGTGCACCTCGTGGCGCCGGCAAGATGGCAATGCGTAGATGCGCAGGGCACGAGTGCCCTCGGGCTCGCGTGCCAGGGCTCAGGTGCCCCAGGCGACTCGATGCGCTACTCTGCCCGTACCGAAGCGATGGATCACCACCCGGAACCGCTGCTCGCCGCCGCGCGCGAGCTGAGCCAGGGTCTGGCCGCGCTGCGCTTCGCCGCGCCGGTGCATACGGTGTACGCACCGCTTGTCTACGCCTGGTGCGGATTTCGCTCCTACGTCGAAACCCACGCACCGGCGCGCGCCACAGCGCTGTTCCTGGGGATGAATCCGGGACCGTTCGGCATGGCGCAGACCGGGGTGCCGTTCGGGGAGGTCGCGGCGGTGCGCGACTGGCTCGGCATCGAGTGCGCCGTGCGGCGGCCGCGAACGGAGCATCCGCGGCGGCCAGTACAGGGATTCTCCTGCCCGCGCCGGGAGATCAGCGGCGCCCGCCTGTGGGGGCTGTTCCGCGACCGCTTCGCCACGCCGGAGAAGTTCTTCCGCGACCACTTCGTAGCCAACTACTGCCCGCTGATGTTCGTCGAGGAATCGGGGCGCAACCGCACCCCGGACAAACTGCCCGCCGCCGAGCGCACGCCTCTGCTGGAACTGTGCGACCGGCATTTGCTGGCCGTCGTCGAGCACCTGCGTCCGCGCTTGCTCGTAGGCGTCGGTACGTTTGCCGCGCACGCCGCCGGCCGGGTCGCGCTCCGGGTAGTAGGTCACGACCGCCCGCGCTGCGTGCAGATCCTCCACCCGTCACCCGCCAATCCCGCCGCCAACCGCGGCTGGGCGCAATCGGTCACCGCCACGCTAATCGACGCCGGCATCTGGGATTGACCATACTCACCGGGTCATCTTATGGTACGCGTCGGCGGCGTGGCCGACTCAGGCTCGCGTGTGCCGATTCGGACGCGCAGCGCTTGCCTGACGCCCGTAAAGCGTCGTTCCCTTCGCTCGCGCTCTTTGTATATTTGCTCACCCGTTCTTGGAGGTTACCCGTACCGCTCCGCCGGAGCGCTGACATGAGATTCTCGACTCTTCCCCACCCACAGGGACTGTATCATCCCGCCTACGAGCACGAGTCCTGCGGTATCGGCTTCGTCGTCGACATCAAGGGACGCCGATCGCGCACGCTGCTCGACAACGCGCTGGACGTGCTGTCGCATCTGAACCATCGCGGCGCGCGCGGCTCCGAGTCCAACACGGGCGACGGCGCCGGTGTACTGCTGCAGATTCCGCACGCCGCGCTGCGTATCCTGGCACGACAGGCGAGCTGCGAACTGCCCGAGGCGGGGGCCTACGGTGTGGGCATGTGCTTTCTGCCGGCCGACGCGGAACTGCGCCGGCAGGTGGTCCGCCTCGCCGGCTTGGTGGTGGAGGAGTTCGGCCAGAAGCCGCTCGGCTGGCGCGACGTGCCCACCGACCCGGCCGGTCTCGGCCGCAGCGCGCTTGCGGTGCGGCCCCATATCAGCCAGCTCTACATCGGACGCGGCGCCGGTATGGATGACGACCAGGCCTTCGAGCGTCGCCTCTACGTAATCCGCAAGGTGCTGGAAAGCCGCGTCGCCGCCGTGTTGCCGCGCGCCCGCGACCAGTTCTACGTCGCCAGCATGTCGCACCGCACGGTGGTCTACAAGGGCATGTTGACCACCAATCAGTTGCGCCGCTTCTACCCGGAGTTGAATCACCCCGCCATGGAGACGGCGATTGCCCTGGTGCATTCGCGCTTCTCCACCAACACCTTTCCGAGCTGGGATCGCGCCCACCCCTACCGCTACCTGATGCACAACGGCGAGATCAACACCGTGCAAGGCAACGAAAACTGGATGCGGGCGCGACAATAGCTGTTTCGTTCCGAACTGTTCGGCGACCGACTGGCCGCCACGCTGCCGGTGATCGACCCGCGCGGCAGCGATTCCGCCAAGCTGGACAATACCTTCGAGCTGATGGTGCTCGGCGGGCGCTCCCTGGCGCACGCGTTCATGATGCTGATCCCGGAGCCGTGGGCCAACCACGAGAGCATGAGCACGCAGAAGAAGGCATTCTACGAGTACCACGCCTCGCTGATGGAGAGCTGGGACGGTCCCGCCTCGGTGGCGTTCACCGACGGCATCCAGGTCGGCGCGGTGCTCGACCGCAACGGTCTGCGCCCGTCGCGCTACTGCGTGACCAGGAATGGGTTGGTGGTCCTGGCCTCGGAGGTCGGGGTACTCGACCTGCCGGCCGACCAGATCGTACGCAAGGACCGCCTGCGCCCCGGACGGATGCTCCTGGTCGATACCAGCGAAGGCCGTATCATCGACGACACCGAGTTGAAGAACGCCATCGCCGGTGAGCAGAACTACGCCGGCTGGCTGCGTGACAACCTGGTGCACCTCGCCGACCTGCCGGCCGGTGCCGAGCCGCCGCGGCTCGATGACGCCGACCGCCTGCGCCAGCAGCGTGCCTTCGGTTACACCTTCGAAGATCTGCGCATGATTCTGGAGCCGATGACCCGCAACGCGATCGAGCCGGTCGGGTCGATGGGCAACGACGTGCCGCCGGCGATCCTCTCCGATGCCCCGAAACTGCTGTACAACTACTTCAAGCAGTTGTTCGCCCAGGTGACCAATCCCCCCATCGACGCCAACCGCGAAGAACTGGTCACCTCCACGATTACCACGCTCGGCGGCGAGGGAAATCTGCTCCACGCCAGGCCGCAGAGTTGCCGCCAGATACGCCTGGAGAGCCCGGTGCTGTCGCTGGAGGAACTGGAGCAGTTGCGCGCGCTCGACGGCTCGGCCGGCGCTCATCGTACGGTAACCCTGTCGAGCTGCTATCCGGTCGCCGAGGGCGGCACCGGTCTGGGTGCGGCGCTCGATGAGCTGTTCTCCGCGGCCGACGCCGCGATCGCGTCCGGTGCGGACATCATCATCCTGTCGGACCGCGGCATCGACACCGAGCGGGCGCCGATCCCGGCGCTGCTGGCCACCTCCGCCGTGCACCATCATCTGATTCGCGCGGGCACACGCACCCGGGTAGGTCTGGTGGTGGAGTCGGGCGAACCACGCGAGGTGCACCACCTTGCCACGCTGATCGGCTACGGGGCAGGCGCCATCTGTCCCTACCTGGCCTACGCGACCATCGACGCCGCCCTTGCAGAGGGACTGTTCGCCGACACCAACGGCGAGCACTACTCCGACGGCGAGGGCTACGACGACCCGCGCAGCCACACTGCCAAGTACAACTACCGCAAGGCACTGCTCAAGGGGATCGTCAAGGTGCTCTCCAAGATGGGCATCTCCACCATTCAGGCGTACCGCGGCGCCCAGATCTTCGAGTCGGTGGGCATCTCCCGCGCGGTGGTGGAGCGCTACTTCACCGGCACCGCGGCGCGGCTGTCCGGCATCGGGCTGGCCGAGATCGCCGCCGAGACCAGGGCCCGGCACCTGCGCGGCTACGCCGAGCGCGCGGCGCTGAACGGTGCTCTGGAAGTCGGCGGAGAGTATCAGTGGCGCAACGACGGCGAGCACCACCTCAACAATCCGGCTACCATCCACAAGCTGCAACAGGCATGCCGCGAGGGAGACTACGACAGGTTCAAGGAATACAGCGTCCAGGTGGACTCGCAGCAGGAAAAGCTGGCCACCCTGCGCGGCCTGCTGACACTGCGCGGCCCCGCCGAGCCGGTGCCGCTGAACGAGGTGGAACCGGCCTCCGCCATCGTCCGGCGGTTCAAGACCGGCGCCATGTCGTACGGTTCCATCAGCAAGGAAGCGCACGAGACCCTGGCCATCGCCATGAACCGCATCGGCGCGAAGAGCAACACCGGGGAGGGAGGCGAGGATCCCGCCCGCTACGTCCCGGACGCCAACGGCGACTCGCGCAACAGCGCCATCAAGCAGGTGGCATCGGCCCGGTTCGGGGTGACCAGCGAGTATCTGGTCAACGCCCAGGAGCTGCAGATCAAGATGGCGCAGGGCGCCAAGCCGGGCGAGGGCGGGCAGTTGCCGGGTTCCAAGGTGTATCCCTGGATCGCCGAGGTGCGCCACTCCACGCCGGGGGTCGGCCTGATCTCGCCGCCGCCGCATCACGACATCTACTCGATCGAGGATCTGGCGGAGCTGATCCACGATCTCAAGAACGCCAACAGCGGCGCGCGCATCAACGTCAAGCTGGTGTCCGAAGTGGGCGTGGGCACGGTTGCGGCCGGGGTCGCCAAGGCGCATGCCGACGTAGTGCTGATCAGCGGTGCCGAGGGCGGTACCGGCGCTTCCCCGGTGTCGAGCATCAAGCATGCCGGGCTGCCGTGGGAGCTGGGCATCGCCGAGACGCACCAGACGCTGCTGTTGAACGACCTGCGCAGCCGCATCGTGGTGGAGGCGGACGGCCAGTTGAAGACCGGCCGCGACGTGGTGATCGCCGCGCTGCTCGGCGCCGAGGAATTCGGCTTCGCCACGGCGCCGATCATCGTCATGGGCTGCGTCATGATGCGCGTCTGCCACCTCAACACCTGTCCGGTGGGCGTGGCCACCCAGGATCCGGAGCTGCGCGCCAAGTTCACCGGCGATCCCGCGCACGTGGTGAACTTCATGGAATTCGTCGCCGAGGAAGTGCGCGAGCTGATGGCGGAGCTCGGCTTCCGTTCCATGAACGAGATGATCGGGCGGGTCGACTGCCTGGAGCCGCGCCGCGCCATCGACCACTGGAAGGCGCGCGGCATCGATCTTTCGCCGCTTCTGCACCGGCCCGAGGTCGCCCCGTCGGTAGGCACCTACTGCCAGATAGCACAGGACCACGGCCTGGACCGGGCGCTCGACAACACGAGACTCGTGGACCTGGTGCTGCCGCAGCTCGAACGGGGTGAAACGGTTCGCGAAACCTTGAACATCGGCAATCCCGATCGCGTCACCGGCACCATTCTCGGCAGTGAGATCACGCGCCGATATGGGGCCGCAGGGCTGCCGGAAGACCGTGTGCAACTGACCTTCAACGGCTCGGCCGGGCAAAGCTTCGGTGCATTCATCCCGGCCGGACTGACGCTGATCCTGGTCGGTGACTCCAACGACTATATCGGCAAGGGATTGAGTGGCGGCAAGATCATCGTCAAGCCGCCCCCCGGCAGCACCTTCGCCCCGGAAGAGAACGTGATCATCGGCAACGTCGCCTTCTACGGCGCCACCAGCGGCGCCGCCTACGTCAACGGCGTCGCCGGAGAACGGTTCTGCGTGCGCAACAGCGGAGCTGGCGCAGTGGTAGAGGGGGTCGGAGATCACGGCTGCGAGTACATGACCGGCGGCCGAGTGGTGGTGATCGGCAGCACGGGACGCAACTTCGCAGCCGGCATGAGTGGCGGAATCGCCTACGTGCTCGATCTCGACGGCGACTTCCGCGAGCATTGCAACACCGAGATGGCCGATCTGGTAGCGCTCGACGACGCAGACGAGACTGCGGAAGTGCGGCAGATGATCGAACGGCACCTGGTGTACACCGGCAGTTCGCGTGCGCAGCAGGTGCTCGGCCACTGGCAGGACATGGTACCGCGCTTCGTCAAGGTGTATCCGCGTGACTACCGCCACGTACAGGAGGCCCTCACTCGGGTACGCAGCGAGGGGCTTACCGGCGACGAGGCGGTGATGGCCGCGTTCGAAGAGAACGTACGCAGCCTGGCCCGGATCTCGGGCAATTAGGCACGCCGCCGACAGAATCATGGGCAAGCCGACCGGATTCAAGGAAATCGAACGCCGCCTGCCACCCGACCGGGCTCCCGCGCAGCGCATCGCCGACTGGAGGGACTTTCACGGCCACGCCGGCGACGAGCAACTGCGCTCGCAAGCGTCGCGCTGCATGGATTGCGGTACTCCCTTCTGCCACACCGGCGACGGCCGCACCGATACTCGGCAGACCGTCGGCTGTCCGCTCAACAACCTGATTCCAGAGTGGAACGACCTGGTCTACCGCGGATTGTGGCGCGACGCGCTCGACCGGCTGCACAAGACCAACAACTTTCCCGAGTTCACCGGCAAGGTGTGCCCGGCACCATGCGAGTCGGCGTGCGTGCTGGCGATCATCGAGCCGGCAGTCACCATCAAGAACACCGAGTGGGCGATCATCGAACACGGCTTCGACTCCGGGTGGGTCGAGGCGGCGCCGCCAGCCGTGCGCACCGGCAAACGGGTCGCGGTGGTAGGTTCCGGGCCGGCGGGGCTGGCCTGCGCCGACCAGCTCAACAGCGCCGGTCACCTGGTCACGGTGTACGAACGCGCCGACCGCATCGGCGGCCTGCTGATGTACGGCATCCCCAACATGAAGCTGGAGAAGCATCTGGTGGATCGCCGCGTGGAGCTGATGCGCCGCTCCGGGGTGACGTTTCACACCGGTGTCGAAGTTGGTCGCGACATCGCCGGCCCCGATCTGCGCGAGAGGTTCGATGCGGTGGTGCTGTGCTGCGGTGCCACCAAGCCGCGCGACCTGCCGATCCCCGGTCGCGAGCTCGAAGGCATCCATCAGGCGATGGAGTATCTGACCGCCAACACGCGCTGGCTGCTGGAGGGCGCCGCCGGACGACCGCCGATCGATGCCGCCGGCAAGGACGTTCTGGTGATCGGCGGCGGAGATACCGGCACCGACTGCGTCGGCACGGCCATGCGTCAGGGCTGCCGCTCCCTGACCCAGATCGAGATCGTGCCCGAGTTTCCCGCCGACTTGCCGTGGCCGGAGTTCGGACGCACGTCGACGCCCGATTACGGCCAGGAAGAGGTCGCGGCCGTGCACGGCCGCGACCCGCGCGCCTACAGTGTTACCGCCGAGCGATTTACCGCCGAGGTCGGCAATCGCGTCGGCGTCCCCGAACCTGACACGGCGCTCGTCTCGACGGGGCACGGTCATTCCACGGCGCCGGACGGCAGGGAAACCGCTGGTCCCGCATCACCGGTTGATCGGCGTCCGCGGGTAAGCCACGCGCATCTGGTCGACGTTGGTTGGCAGTCGGGGCGGCCGCAACCAGTGTCCGGCAGCGAGCACGCGATTCCGGCGCAACTGGTACTGCTGTCGATGGGCTTCCTCGGCCCCGAGGACCATCTGCTCGACCAGCTCCGACTGGAGCGAGACGAGCGCAGCAACGCCAAGGCCGTCTACGGCAAGTTCTCCACCAACCTGCCGGGCGTGTTCGCAGCCGGCGACGTGCGCCGCGGCGCCAGCCTTGTGGTATGGGCGATCATGGAAGGGCGGGGCGCGGCGCGCGAGTGCGACCGCTACCTGACGGGCGCTACGCTGCTGCCCTGAGTACGGTCCGACACAGGTTCAACCGCCGCCGTTACCGTTGACGCGGTGCAGCGGCAGGCGCAAGGCAATGGTCACTCCGGGACCGTCGCTGTTGTTGGTCGCCTCGATGGTGCCACCGTTGGCCATCACCACGGCCCGGGCGATCGCCAGGCCAAGCCCGCTGCCCTTGGACACGCCCGCTTCGCCCACTTGCTTGCCGCGATAGAACCGATCGAACACGTGCGGCAGATCGTGCGCGGCGATACCGGGTCCGCGGTCGCGGACCCGTACGACCGCCCAGCCATGATCATCGGCGCCGCTGATCACCACCTCGCCGCCCGAACCGCCGTAGAAGATGGCGTTCTGCATCACGTTGTCCACCGCGATTTCCATTCCGGCCAGGTACAGCTCCAGGTCGCTATCGGCGGAAGCTACGTCGCTTGCCAGTCGCACCCCGGCCCGGGTCGCCTCGCGGGTAAAGCGTCGGTGTGCGCCGCGCACCAGATCGCCCAAGGTGACGCGCATCGCGTGGCTGGCGACGACGCCCGCCTCCAGCCGGGACAGGTTGAGCAGATTCTCGACGATCCACTCCATGCGCTGGATCTGATGGCGGCTGTCGCGGAGAAACTCGAGGCGCATCTGCGCGTCGATGACGCGTCCGCCGCGAGTCCGGCCCTTGCGAAGACCCGGGGCGCCGGCCCCCGCGGCCAGGGCCCCGGCTGCCGTCGCCCTCGCTGCCGACGGCGGCCGCTCCGCTGCGTCGCTGTCTGCCGGCAGCTCGCGGCCATCCCCGTCCGCGGCCAGCGCCGCGGCATCGAGCGCCGCACCGCCGGCGGCGGGCTTCGGCATGCCGCGGTCGGTATGTGCATCGTGCTGCGCGCCGTACAGCAACAGCTCGTTGAAAGTCTTCAACGCCGTTACCGGAGTGCGCAGCTCGTGCGACGCGTCAGCCACGAAGCGGCGCAGCACGTCGCGTTCCTGGCGCAGGTCACTCACCGTGGATTCCAGCTTTTCGGCCATGGCGTTGAACTGTCGTCCCAACTCGCCGATCTCGCCGCTGCCGGTGGTCGGCGCCCGCGCCGCCAGATCGCCGCTTCCCATGCGCACGGCGGACGCGGTAAGGCCCTCGATCGGGGCGGTCAGCCGGCGGCCGAACACGAATCCGAGGAGCGCGGCGAGCACCGTCGCGGTCAGGGCAGCGATGATGAACGGCCCCAGGATTGTCTCCAGAGCCTCGGCAGGCAGGTCGGGGCTGCGCGCAATCTCCACGTATCCGATGGGGTTGCCCGGATCGCCGATCGGCTCGAGGTGGGTAATACGCATCGGGTCGACCGACGATGCCGGATCGGGCGCCGAGGCGTTCAGCACCGGGCCGTCGTAGTCGTGAAACTCGATCAGGCTTCCCCACAGCCCGCTGCGCCGCCGCACCACCACGATCTGGGTATCGGCCAGCCCCTCCAGCGCGGGCAGCGAGCGGAGCTGACTGGCGCGACGCGCTGGATCGGCCGAGACACGGATCCAGAACATCTGGCGCACCACGGAGTTGCCGGACGGGAAGGTGGCCACCACCCGTACCCACTCATGGTCCGATCCGTCCTGCGGCCCGGAGTCGGCGAGCACACGGTGGACGCGATCCATGATACGGATCCGCGAGTCGCTCATGAAGGCCGAGGTCCGGGCAAGTTCGAGCAGCGACAGAGGACGCACCACCGGCACCATCAGGGCATGCGCCTGCCGCGCCACGGTGGAGGCGTTGGACTCCAGATAGGCGGTCTCGCGCCGCTCGACGAAGTGCTTGAGCAGAGCGCCGGAGAAACCGCCGACGATGCCGATTGCGACCATGGCAATGAGGATGAAGCTCAACACCAGGCGCGCCCGAATCGACAGGAATGGCAAGCCGCCTGCGGCAGCCATCAGGTTCGTCTCACCATCAGCTTCCCCCACAAGATACCGGGGGCAGCCGGTGACCGGCCAGATATCGCCCCTGCGTGGTTCGGCTCGGGCGTGTTCCCGCTACTGCGGCGTCCGCGAGGAGAACTTGTAGCCGTGGCCACGCACGGTAACGAGGCGCCGCGGGTGGGTGGGATCGCGCTCCAGCTTCTCACGCAGATGGCGCATGTGGACATCGACCGTGCGATCGTAGCCCACCTCGGCGTGGTATCCCCACACCGCTTCGAGAATCTGGTCGCGCGTGACTGGCCGGTCAGGGCGAGAGATCAGATAGCGCAACAGGCGGAACTCGGTCGGCGTGAGATAGACGATTTCGCCGGCGCGGAATACCTGCAGCAGCTCCAGGTCGATGATCACGTCGTCGAAGACGATCTTCTCGTCGCTGCTGCGTTGGGCGAGCTCGCCGTAGGCGCGGCGCAGCAGGGCGCGGACGCGCGAGATGAGTTCGCGGAGCTGATACGGTTTGACCACGTAGTCGTCTGCGCCAAGCTCGAAGCCGAGCACCTTGTCCACCTCTTCGTCGCGCGCCGTCAACATCAGGATCGGCTGGCGGAACCCCTCCTGCCGCAGCTTGCGGCACAGATCGAAGCCGCTGGTGTCCGGCAGCCGGATGTCGAGGATGATCAGGTGCGGGGCCTGCTCCGCCGCCAGCCCGTAACCGGTTCTGCCATCCTCGCCGCACAGTACGACGTAGCCCTCCTGCTCCAGCGCGAAACTCAACCCCTTGGCTACCGCCGAGTCATCTTCGATCAGGACGATGCGCTCGTCACCCATGACGGTTCCCGGTGGCGTCGGTCGCCGCGCTGCCAACGCCGAGCGTGGCGGCAAGCCGGCGCGGCACCACCGCGCTGATCCGATAGCCTTCCGCGCCCGCTTCCTGGCGTTCGATACGTCCCGCGGCACGCACCACTCCGAGGAGCTGCGAGTCGGCATACGGAATCTCGAGCGCGACCCGCACATGCCCCTCCGCCAGCCGCCGGCGCAACGTCGCGTGCAGATCCGCGATGCCCTCCCCGGTGACCGCGCTCACCGCGACCGCCCCTTCCAGGCCGAGCCGTAGCGGCGATTCGGGTGCCACGAGATCGATCTTGTTGAGAATCGACAGCCGTGGAATGTCGCCGGCGCCGATCTGTGCCAGCACCTCCCGGGCCGCCTGCTGCTGCTGCAGGTGCCGCGGATCGCTCGCGTCGGCGACCAGCAGCAGCAGGTCCGCCTCCGTCACCTCCTCCAGCGTGGCGTGGAACGCCGCCACCAACTGGTGAGGCAGCTTCTGGATGAAGCCGACGGTGTCGGTAAGCAGCGCCTGCCGCCCACCGCCCAGGTCCACCTGCCGGGTGGTGGGGTCGAGCGTCGCGAAGTACTGGTCCGCGGCAAGCACCCCCGCCCCGGTGAGCCGGTTCATCAGACTGCTCTTGCCGGCGTTGGTATACCCCACCAGGGCCAGCGTGGTGCCGCCGGCGCGGTGCCGCCGGGCGCGGCCGCGCCGGCGCTGCCGGGAGAGCTGCTCGATGCGCGCCCGCAACACCCCGAGCCGGCGGCGGAGCCGCCGCCGGTCCACCTCGATCTGGGTCTCACCGGGACCGCGCAGGCCGACACCGCCGCCGGCGCGGCCGCCCGCCTGCCGGGCCAAGTGGGTCCACAGGCGCGTCAAACGCGGCAGCCGGTATACCAGTTGCGCCAGTTCCACCTGCAGCTTGCCTTCGCTACTACGCGCATGGCGTGCGAACACGTCGAGGATCAGCGCCGTGCGGTCGACCACCAGCAGGTCGTCGCCGAGGAGCTGCTCCACGTTGCGCAACTGCGACGGCGCCAGCTCGTCGTCGAACAGCACCACCTCGGCACCGGCCTGTCGTGCCGCGCTGCCCAGGGCGGCGATCTTGCCGGCGCCGAGATAGGTGCGCGGATCGGCATGCCGACGGCGCTGCCAAGTGCGCCCGACCACGCGCAAGCCAGCAGTGTCCGCCAGCCGCGCCAGCTCGTCCAGGCAAAGCTGCACGTCCCACTCCGGCGCCGAGACCCGAAAATGCTGGCCAATCGGCGCCGCCGGCACGTCGATTTTCATCCCGTTCCGAGCTACGGAGCGTCCGTACCGCCGCGGCACCAGCCCCGCCGGCGCTCCGCTCCCACCGCGCTCGATTCGCGGCGCCGCACCGGCTGCGTCGGCGCCCTGCACGACCTGCAGGCCAACGAGATACGCTCCCTGGCGCCGTACGCCTCGCCCGCTCATGCGCCGGTATCCTGCCCGTTCAGCCACGCGGTACGACACACCTGTACGGGGCGGCCTACCAGATCGGCCAGGGCAGCGCCGGTACGTTCCGCCTCCCGGGCCACCCGATCGCGTTCGGCCTCGGCGCGGCGTCGGCTCGCCGGCAGATCGAGATTGCCGGCGGTACCGGTAGAGGTTCGCCGCGCCAGCGCAGCCTGCGCGTGGGTGCGCAGATCGGCGCCGGCACGCGCCGGGCCATCCGCGCCGGTCGCGCTACCGGTCGCGTTGCCGCCCGCGCCGGCGCTGCCGGTCGCTCCGGCAGGGGCCGGCCCTCCGGGGGCGGCGCGATACGCAACGCGAAACGCCACTCCCTGCCGCACCAGTGCGAACGCGGCATCGGTAGCGAACAGCTCCGGGGTCAAGGCGCGTTGCAGGGCGGAGTCGTGTACCTGCAGCCGATCGACGGTGAGCGTCATTACCTGAAGCTGGCCAGCCACGATCTCCAGCGCTTGCAGATAGGGGCGCTTGGTCTCCTGCAGGTCGCGATGGTAGCCGCTCGGCAGATTGCGCACGATCCCCTTCACCCCGGCGGCGAGGCCGGACACGGTGGCCGTGCGCGCCCGCACCAGTTCCAGTCCGTCGGGATTGCGCTTGTGCGGCATGATGCTGCTGCCGGTGCACAGATCCACCGGCAAGGTCACGTAACCCAGTTCGGGCAGGGAGAACAGGATCAGATCCTGGGCCAGACGGCTCAGCGTGATCGCCACCTGATCGAGGGCGTCGAGCGTCACCGCCTCCAGCTTGCCACGGCTGTTCGCGGCCGTCAGCACGTTGTGCACCGGTCCCTGGCAGCCAAGCAGACCGGCGACCTGTTCACGATCGAGCGGCAGCGGGGCGCCGTACCCCGCCGCCGAACCGAGCGGAGAGCGATTGGTCAGCCGGTAGCAGGTCTCCAGGAGGGACAGATCGTCGAGCAGCTCCTCGGCAAACGCCGCCGCCCACAGACCCAGCGTCGAGGGCATCGCGATCTGCGTGTGGGTGCGCCCCGGCATGCTGACCCGCTCGTGGTCGGCCGCGAACGTGAGCAACGCGTCCGCCAGATCGAGCACGAACCGTTGCAGCACGCCCAGCGCCTCGCGCCCGAACAGGCGCAGCGCCGCCATTACCTGATCGTTGCGCGAACGGCCGGTGTGGATGCGGGCACCGGCGGCAGAACGGCTGGAGAGAAACCGCTCCAACGCGGTGTGGCCATCCTCATCGGCGCGTGCGATCGGAAACGTGCCGGCCTCAGCCTGCTGCAGGGCCGCCAGCAGACCGGCGCGCAACTCGTCGAGCTCATCCCCGGTAATCACCTCGATCGACGCCAGCATGGTCGCGTGCGCCAGCGAGGCCACGCAATCGGCCGCCACCAGGGCGCCGTCGAGCTGGTAGTCGTCGCCGACCGTGAACTGCTCGATCAGCGCATCCAGCGGTTCGCTCTTGTCCCAGAGCTTGCCGCCGGATGAGCTAGCCATGAACCGGTGCCAGGTTTCCCGCGGACACCACGTTGAGCATCTTTTCGGTAGCCTGCGCCGCGGCCAGCACCTGGTCGCTGTGCACGCCCTTGGTATTGAACACCTCGCCGGGGCGGTCAGGATGGAACCAGGTGATGGAACACTGCACCAGCGCATCCGACTTGCCGCCGGGCGGAATCGACACATTGTAGTCGGCCAGACGCGGCAACTTCAGCCCCAACCTGCGCGCGATGCTCCGGATCGCGTTCATGAACGCATCGTAGCCGCCGTCGCCCTGATCGCTCGCCTCATACTCGTCGAACTCGCCGGCAGCGTTGCGGCAAGCAAGCTTGATGGTGGCTACCGGCTTGAGGCCGATGCTCGATACTACGACGCAACTGCGCAGAATGAAGCGCCGGTTGTGCGGTGTCTCCAGGACATCGGAGATGATGAACGGCAGATCGTCCTGCGTGATGGTCTGCTTACGGTCCGCCAGCTCCTTGATGCGATCCAGCACCAGCCGCGACTGTCCCCCGTCGAGCACGATGCCGAGGTCGGCCAAGTTGAACTCCAACGACCGCTTGCCGCTCAGCTTGCCGAGCGCGTAGCGACGCCGGCGCGCGAACCGCTCCGGCGACAACCGGCTGGCGTACAGGTCGCCCTTGTGGTCGCCGTCGGCGTGAATGCCGGCCGTCTGGGTGAACACGTTGGGACCGACGATCGGCTTGTTGAAGGCGACTCGCCGCCCGGAGAATACCTCCACCCGCTCGCTGGCGGTGATCAGCCTGGTCTCGTCGACTCGGGTGCGGCGGCCGAGGAAATCGTGGATCCCCACCACCACTTCGTCCAGCGGCGTGTTGCCGGCGCGTTCGCCCATCCCGTTGATAGTGCAGTGCACACAGGACGCACCGGCTACGACCGCGGCAAGGGTGTTGGCGGTGGCCATGCCGTAATCGTCGTGACCGTGAAAGTCGAACCGCAACCGTGGGTAGCGGCGCACCAGACGACCCACGAAGTCACTCACCTGTGGGGGTGACAGCAGGCCCAGCGTATCGGGCAGCATGATGCGCCACAGATCCATGCCGGCCAGCTCGTCCAGCATCGCCAGCACGTAGTCGGGCGACTCGAGCATCCCCCCCGACCAGTCTTCCAGGTAGATGTTGCAGCGGACGCCGTTATCGCTGGCGTACTCGACGGTGGCGGCGATGTCGGCGAAGTGCTCCGCCGGCGCCTTGCCGAGTTGGGTGGTGACGTGGCGCAGCGATCCCTTGGCGAGCAGGTTCATGACCGTGCAGCCGAGCTCCTTGATCCAGTCGACCGAGCGATACACGTCGGTGAATCCGAGCACTTCGATGGCATCGACCCGGCCATGCTCGGCGGCCCAGGTGATCACCTCGCGGACCGCGCCCCGTTCCCCTTCGCTGACCAATGCGCTGGTCAATTCGACGTGGTCCACCCTTACGTCTTCGAGCAGCACCTTGGCAATGGCAAGTTTCTCGCCGGGCGTGTAGCTCACGTCCTGCATCTGCTCCCCGTCGCGCAGGGTAGTGTCCAGAACCTCGATCACCGGAGCGCCGTTCACCATGCGGCCCCCCGGACGCCGGAACGAGCGCCGCGCGCCATAGGGCCGGCCACCGCCGACACCACGAAGGTCACCACGGGCGCACGCTCCGAAACACGGCGCGGCCAGTCTCACCACGTCGCACGGGCTGCACGTCCTGCACGTCGCGTGCGTCCGGCGGTCGATGCGCCATCACGGCCCGGGCGGTCACGGCGCGGTCTCCGTGCTGGCAGCCGGGGCAGGGGCGCCGTTCGCGGGACGCCAGGGGCCGGTGAGGGCTCCCTCGATGCGTGCTACTCGGTCGCTCAGGGCGTGCAGGTCGGCAGCCATGCGATCCAGGCGCCCATCCAGGCGGGCCACGTCGGCGCGCAGGTCGGCGCGCACGTGGTCCAGTTCGCGGCGCAGGCTCTTGCCTTGCGCCAGGATCACGGGCAACAGCACGGCCAGCACGGCGGTTACCGTGCCGACGGCGCCGAACAACGTGGTCAAGCTGGCGCTCATCGGGGCGCCTCCTGACCCCGTCGCTTGCGCCACTCGGCTGACGACACCTCCGCCACCTCTGCGGGCTGCAAGAGACGCTGCGTCGCCTGTTCCACAGTCATGTCCTGTGCGCCATCCAGTTGTTCACCTCTTTCTGGCAGTTTCTCTCCGGGCGTGTAGCTCATGTCC
>CAYFXT010000032.1:0-17699 GCA_964346995.1 uncultured Spirochaetaceae bacterium
CGAAGTGCATGATCGACACGGTCCCCATGGGACACGACAACGGCAGCAGCTTGCGGTAGACGTAGCTTTCCGGCAGCAGCAGCGATCCGGTTTCCGACGGCACGGGGAGCGGGATTCTGGAGTCCCTGGTCGGATACTGCAAGTCCTGATCGTGGGTGAGCACGTTGTGGTACTGGGAGCGGGGAATCACCGCGGTAGGCCCCTGCTCCTGCGGACAGTCCTGCGGGTAGTAGAAGATGATCGCCCAGCGTGGCACGCGGTGGCGCGGCTTGGCGCCGTTGGCATGGCCATCCTTGTGCGGAATCATGGTCAGCCGCGGCCCCCCGACCTGCGCATCGCCGTTGTCCTCGCCGGCGTCGGCAGCCACCGGATAGTTGGGGTGGCAGTGGCGATGCGGGTGCAGCAGATAGTCGGGGCCGAGAATGCTCGTCAGCGCCCCGACCACTTCCGGAGCTTCCAGCACTTGGCGCAGTTCGGGAATCATCGGTACGATATTGTTCTGTGGGTTGCGTCCGAAATCCTTGCGCGGATCGCTGGTGTTCGCGAACAGGCTTTCGGAGCGGTTGAAGATCGCTTCATGGACTGCGTCCGGCAGGTGCGTCTGCACCTGCACGTATCCATCCACAATGAAGCCGCTCATCTGCTCATCGGTTAGCAGATACTTGGAGTCGATCATACTCATGGCACCGACGAGGATACCAGACAACCTGCCGTTCCGGCGACCGGGAGCGAACCCGGCGGGCCGCGAGCGGCAGCGGAGAGAGCACATGAACAGCCGCATCTACGTGACCCGCCAACTGCGCAACCCGGAGTTCGCTTCCGCAGCCCGCAGCGCCGGGCTTGAGCAGATGGCAGCGCTGGCTACGGTAGAGGATCAGCCGTCCGATCTCACCGCCGAGCACGCTGCCGGGGTGGTGGCGGTGATCGCCGATTCGGCGCCGTTCCGCGACAGCTTCTACGCCGCCGCCGGCGACTTGCGCCTGGTGGCGCGCTGGGGCGTGGGCTTCGACCAGGTCAACGTCGCCGCCGCCACCCGCCACGGCGTGCTGGTCACCGTAACGCCGGTGCACATGGACACCGTGGCCGAGTACACCATCGCCCAGTGGCTGGCCACCATGAAGCGCCTCTACACCCTGAACCGCAACGCTCACGCCGGCGACACGCGCGTGCTGCGCGGCTTCGACGTGCGCGGCTCCACACTGGGGTTGTTCGGGTTCGGGCGCATCGGCCAGGAGGTGGCGCAGCGCGCGCTGCCGCTGCTCGGACCGAGCGGGCGGCTGCTGGTCTACGACATCCGTCCCGACGTCGAGGAGCTGGCGCTGCGCTGCGGCGTGGTGGCGGTGTCCTCTCCGGAAGCGCTGTTCCGCGTGTGCGATACGGTCTCGCTGCATGTGTCTGGCGATGCCACGATCGTGGGTTCCGACCTCTTGGCGCAGATGCAGCCGCACGCCTCGCTGATCAACCCGTCACGCGGCAATCTGGTCGACGATGCCGCCGTGCATCGGGCGATCGACGATGGCCAGCTCTACCATTATGTGGTGGATGACCCGCTGAACGGCTCGCGCGCCATACACCGCGATCACCCGCGCATCATCGCCACCAACCACAGCGCCGGCATCAGCGTCGAGTCTTCGGCGCGCCTCGACCAGGCGACCTTCGATCAGGTGGCCGCCGCCGTAGCCGGTCGCCGTCCGGCGCACATTCTCAACCCCGAGGCCCTGACCCACCCGAAGGTGCAGGGCTGGCTGACTACCGACACCGGCGAGGAGTAACCGATGATCACCATCACCGGGCTGGACGCCCGCGACATCCGCTTCCCTACCTCGGAGAATCTGGACGGCTCCGACGCCGTGCACACCGATCCCGACTATTCGGCGGCGTACGTCACCCTGCACACCACCGAAGAAGGTCTGGAGGGGCACGGTATCACCTTCACCCTGGGCCGGGGTACCGAGATCTGCATCAGCGCGATCCACGCCCTGCAGCATCTCGTGGTCGGGCAGCACCTGGAGGAGGTCGCCGACGACCTGGGCGGATTCTGGCGAACACTTACCAACGACAGCCAGTTGCGCTGGATCGGTCCGGAGAAGGGCGCCATTCATATGGCCACCGCGGCGATCGTCAACGCGGTGTGGGATCTGTACGCCAAGTGGCAGCGCAAGCCGCTGTGGCGGCTATTGGCGGAGATGAGCCCCGAGGATCTGGTAGCGTGCATCGACTTCCGCTACCTCAGCGAAGCGCTTACTCGAGACGAGGCTCTGGATCTGCTGCGCCGCCACGCTCCCGGCAAGGCGCAGCGCACCGCGGAGCTGCGCGCGATCGGGCTGCCCTCCTATACCTCGTCGGCGGGCTGGCTCGGCTACCGCGAGAGCAAGGTGCGGGCGCTGTGCCGCGAGTACCATGACGCCGGCTGGCGCGCCTTCAAGATGAAGGTCGGCTCCGACGACGAGCAGAACGTGCGTCGCGCAGCGGTCATGCGCGCGGCGATCGGCCCCGACTGCCACCTGATGTTCGACGCCAATCAGGTGTGGGACGTTCCCGAGGCGATCGCGCACATGAAGCCCCTGGCCCGCTTCAACCCCCTGTGGATCGAGGAGCCCACCTTTCCCGACGACGCCATGGGTCACGGCGCCATCGCCAAGGAGATCGCCCCGATCGGCGTGGCGACCGGCGAGCACTGCCCCAACCGGGTGGTGTTCAAGCAGTTGATGCAGGCCGGGGGAATCGCCTTCTGCCAGATCGACGCTTGCCGGCTCGGCGGGGTCAACGAGGTGCTGGCGGTGCTGCTGCTGGCCGCCCGGTTCGACATCCCGGTGTGCCCGCACGCCGGCGGCGTCGGCCTGTGCGAGTACGTTCAGCACCTGTCGGCGTTCAACTACGTGGCGGTAGCTCCCAGTCTGGAGGGGGTGATGATCGAATACTCCGACCACCTGCACGAGCACTTCGTGCATCCGGTAGTGGTGCGCGAAGCGCGCTATCGCCTGCCCGAGGCGCCCGGCTACAGCATCACCATGAAGCCGGAGTCGCTGGCGCGCTACGAGTTCCCGCACGGCGCCGAGTGGCGCAACCGTCGGCGGGCACAGGGGCCGGCGGCGTCAGGATAGCGGCGTGCGCCTCGGCGGGAATGCACCCCCACCTCACTTGCAATACGCCCCCCGTGGTGCGACCTTATGAACGTGTACCGGCCGCCGCTCGCCTTCATTCTCCGCAGCACCGCCGGCATGCTGCTGGCCCTCTCGCTCGCGAGCTTGGTGGCGTGCAATCCCGATAGCTGGCGGCCGGTAACCCGCTCCCAGCGCGCCGAACGTCGTCTCGACTTTGTCGTTCACATCGAGGGGCGTGACGCGATGGTAAAGGAATTCGAGGCCTTCCTCCGCGATCCGCAGCCGCCGCCCGATCCCGACCGCGCCATGTCGTGGCGCGACCTGCGGGTGCTGCTCAACTCGTGGCGAGAACCGCACGACCAACAGACCGACCGCGAGTTCCGGATGGCCTTGCAGCGCACCGAAGAAAAAGGCGCCGATATGGTGCTCAAGACGGCACGCGGCGATCAATTTCCGATCAAGGTGCTCTACTTTCGTGACGAAACCTTCTTCCTGGTGGACCAGGTTCAGGAACGCCACATGCTGTTCCGTTGCCTGCTCCCCGACCGCGAGGTGATCGCCGCCGGCTCCCGGCTACCGTGGAACCCCCGCATCAACAGCTCCAACGAGGAGGAGGAGACGATCCGCGTCTATGCGTTCTGGGGATTCGACAGCCCGGATCGCAGCACCAGGATGTACCCCCAGCACCTCGCCCAGTGCCTGAGCCTGTTCGCGGACAATTCCCACCGCCTGCGTCGCAAGCTCGGCGGCCTCGAACTGGAGCGTGTACAGCAGGTCCACGACCTGTTCTTCCAGGTCACCCGCTGACCGGGCATCCGCCGACCGGGCGGCGCGCCGGGGGGACGGACCCGGGCCGTCAGCGCATCAGTTCGGCGATCCGCTCGCCGATCGCCATGCAGGTGCAGTTGGTATTGGCGCGCACGCAATCGGGCATGATTGAGGCGTCGGCCACCCGCAGACCCGTCACGCCGTACACCAGACCGTGCGGATCGACCACGGCCGCCGGATTGTCGGCCGCGCCCATCCGGCAGGTGGACGAAACATGGTGGCTGGTCTGCACCTCCCGTAGCAGCCAATCATCGAGGGCGTCGTCGTCGCTCAACTCGTCGTCGGTGGGGCTGATGCGTTTCGCCGCCAGTGGGCGGAAGGCGGAATTCGCGAGCAGATCGGCGGCGATCCGTATGCCTTCGCGCATCCGCTCGCGGTCGGACGCTTCCGAAAAGTAGTTGTAGTCCAGCGCCGGCAGCACGGTGGGATCGGACGACCGCAGGCGCAAGTTGCCACTGCCGGCGGCCAGATAGAGCTGGGGCACCACGGCAAAACCGATCGGCGTCGAGGTGGAGCGCCGGTAGTGCCCCTCGTTCGTTGCGAAGCCGGTGACGATCGTGAACATATCGTTGCGGAGCGTCGAGCCGGCTGCCGAGTAGCGCAGTCCGACCTGCAGACGCGGCTCGATTCCGGTCTGCCGATGCGCGGCGCCGGTGCGCACCACGACCCCCGCCTGGGGATGATCGCGCAGGTTGTCGCCGACGCCCGGCAGATCGTGGATCACCGTCACGCCCACCGCCTGCAGGTGGGCGGCGGCTCCGATGCCGGAGCGCAGCATCAGGTGGGGGGTGCCGATCGCGCCGGAGCAGAGCACGGTCTCGTCCCCGAAGATCCGCCCTCCCCCAGCTTCGACGCCAATCACCCTGGTACGGTCGAAGAGCAGGAGATCGACGCGGCATTCCGCTCGGATGGTCAGATTGGACCGCTCGCGGGCGGGTTCGAGGTAACCGAGCGCAGTGCTCCAGCGGATGCCGCCGCGGTTGTTGAGCGGTAACGGTCCCACGCCGGTCGAGAACGGAGCGTTGTGATCCGGGCACTCGGCATGGCCGGCCGCCAGAGCAGCCTCCAGGAATGCCCGCTGCTCCGGAAGCAGCTCGGCTGCCGTGAAACGGCGCACCGGAATCGGTCCATCCCGGCCATGGTAGGGATCGGCGAAGTCGGAATCGGCCTCCACGCGCCGCAGGCTGGGCAGCAGATCGGCGAACTTCCAGCCGGGGCAACCGTCCGCGGCCCAGGAGTCGTAATCTTCCGGCACGCCACGCAGGAAGATCTGTGCGTTGATGGCACTGGATCCACCTGCCACCTTGCCGCGTGGCACGAACATCTGCGGCTGGTAGCGGGTGGCGCGGGCTCGGTATCCCCAGCCGTACGCGGTGTCGAACCCGAATGCCCGCGCCCACAGGTCGGGGTGACGACCATAGCCGTAGCGGATCTCCTCGGGCACGCGCCCGTCTGGAAAATCGGGCCCGGCTTCGAGGAGCAGCACCCGACGGCTGCGATCCTCGCTGAGCCGCGCCGCCAGCACGGCTCCCGACGCCCCCGCGCCAACGATGATCGTATCGAAGTGATCCCCTCCCGTCGGCACGGGTGCGAGCATGGGCCCGAGGCACAGGGCTGTCAACCAACCGCACCCACGGGTGCATTCCGGCGCCGCCACGGGGACGAGCCGACCTGCGTGCGAACTCTCTTACCACATTGACCTTACCACTTGACGGAAATGCACCGGGGGCCAGCAATTCTCAATTTGGCGGCACGCGGGCGTAATGAGTCCGAGGCGACGGTGTAATCTGATGGTCGCAGGTCTGATATGTCCATCGAGTGGGTCATAATGACCCACTCGACGCGGCTAATTCCGTGCCAACCTGCCCCGAAATGCCAAAATGAGAATTGCTGACCGGGGGCTGCATTCGTTGCCGTCCCGACTGCCAGGCGGTATACTCGCGCCGTCCGGCCGGTTCCGGCCGCGGCACGAATCCGATCCTGAGACGACCCACGGAGCACAGCCAATTCATGTCCGATACCATCAAACTGGCGGTAATACCCGGCGACGGCACCGGCCCGGAAGTAACGGCCGAGGCACGAAAGGTTCTGGAGGCGGTTGCTCCCCTGGAGGGCGTCACCTACGAATGCGTCGAGTTCGATTATGGCGGTGACCGCTATCTCGCCACCGGTGAGGTGATCACCAGACAGCAGATCGACGAGCTGCGCCAGTTCGACGCGATCTACCTGGGAGCCATCGGCCACCCGGAGGTGAAGCCGGGCATCCTGGAGAAGGGCCTGTTGCTGTCGATTCGTTTTCAACTCGACCAGTACATCAACCTGCGGCCGGTCAAGCTCTATCCCGGCGTCGACTGCCCGCTCAAGGACAAGGGTCCGGAGCATGTCCGGTTCGACGTGATCCGTGAGAATACCGAGGATCTGTACTGCGGCGCCGGCGGTTTCCTGCGCAAGAACACCGCCCAGGAGATCGCCACCCAGGAGATGATCGCCACCCGCTTCGGCGCCGACCGCTGCCTGCGCTGGGCGTTCGAACACTGCCGGCGCCGCAACGATCGCAACCAGCTCACGCTGGTGCACAAGACCAACGTGCTCACCTTCGCCGCCAACCTGTGGGAGCGCGCCTTCCACGAGATGGGCGAAGCCGAATTCCCCGACATCAAGCGCGACTACAACCACATCGACGCGGCCTGCATGTGGTTCGTGAAGAACCCCGAATTCTACGACACGATCGTGGTGCCCAACATGTTCGGCGACATCATCACCGACCTCGGCGCCATGATTCAGGGTGGGCTCGGGGTGTCCGCCGGTGGCAACATCAATCCCGATCCGGGCGGCTGCAGCATGTTCGAGTGCATGGGTGGGTCGGCCCCCAAGTACACCGGTCGGAACATCATCAATCCCATCGCCGCCATTGCCGCCATGGGCATGCTGCTCGGCGTGCTCGGCGAGCAGAAAGGGCTTGCCAACCTGGTGCGGGCCGGCCAGCGCGTCGATGCCGCCATCGGCAGGACCACTCCGAAGATGCAGAGCATGTCCGCGGGCCGGATGGGCTTTTCCACCAGCGAGATCGGCGACCTGGTAGCGAAGTCGTTGTAGCAAGTCGTTGTAGCAAGGTGCTGCCGTCCCGAGCGCCACCGCAACGGTTGGTGGCGGTCGTCTTCCGGCGCGGTTTCGAAACCTGAGCATCCGGGGCCGCCTCCTTTGCGACCACCTTTACCGGGTACTTCCACGGGCGCTTCTTGAGCTGTCCGACTGCGCCATCGCTCACGCTGACCGGAGGCGTGTTTGCGCGGTAGGATACCGGCGCATGTCCGATTCATCGCTCTCTTCTCTGCCGGTGCCCCCGCCGGTGCGCCCGATGCTGGCCAGGCGCGTCGATGCGCTGCCGAGCGGTGACCGGTGGCTATTCGAGCCGAAGTGGGACGGCTTCCGCACGCTGGTGTTCCGCAGCGGCTCCGACCTGCTGCTGCAGAGCCGCGACAGCAAACCGATGAACCGCTACTTCCCCGAGCTGACGACCCCACTGCTGGAGCAGCTTCCCGAACGTTGCGTGCTCGACGGTGAGTTGGTGATCGCAGGCGTGGCGGGATTGGAGTTCGAGACGCTGCAGGCGCGGATCCACCCCGCTGCATCGCGGGTCGCGCGATTGGCGCGGGAGACGCCGGCGTTCGCCGTGGTATGGGACGTGCTGAGCTACGCCGACCACGACCTGACCGCGACGCCGTTTCGAGAGCGCCGGGGGCTGCTTGCGCACCTGTTCTCCGGGGCGCGGCCGCCGCTGCGCATGACGCCGATCACCGGCGATCGGAAGCAGGCCGAAGACTGGTTTCGCCGCTTCGAGGGTGCGGGACTCGATGGGGTGATGGCCAAGGACCCCGAAGGCACTTACCAGCCGGGCAAGCGGACCATGCTCAAGGTCAAGCACCGTCGCACCGCCGACTGCGTGGTGGCCGGCTTGCGCTGGCACCGTGGTGCGCCGGAGCAGCGCGTCGGCTCGCTGTTGCTCGGTCTGTACGACGAGGAGGAACGCCTCCATCACGTCGGCGTGGCAGGAAGCTTCACCGCCGCGCGCCGGCTTGCCCTGGTGGAGGAGCTGCTCCCCTACCGCACCGTGGACGACCATCCCTGGCGGTCCTGCATGAACGTCGCGCCACCGCAGCGGAGGCCCGGGGCACTGAGCCGATGGAACAGCGGCAAGGATCTGAGCTGGGTACCGCTGCGCCCGGAGCTGGTGGTCGAGGTGAGCTACGATCACATGCAGGGCAGCCGCCTGCGCCACACCGCCCAGTTCCTGCGTTGGCGCCCGGACAAGGCCCCGGCCGAGTGTACCTACGACCAGCTCGACGTCACCCCACCTTACGAGTTGCAGCGTATCTTCGGCGACGCCTGATCTGACCGAAGGGCAGCGGCTCGGGCAGAAAGCCGGAAGCGTGCCCGGCACTCGACTCGCGTGCCGAGCGTCGCCGCGTCGCGGTTCGCCACGCGCCGGGTAGCGGGACCGCAGCCGCACCCACACGGCGATCCGGCGCTCACGATAACTGCTGCAGCTTGCGGTTCAGCCACTCGACCATCGGCCCGGCAGCCAGGTCGGACAGCTCCACCATCGTCCCGGGAAGCGGCTGCCCGATCAGTGCCTCCAGCTCGACGCGGCACTCGGCTACCACCTGCGGGTGGTCGACCGCGACGTTGTGGCGCTCTTCGGGGTCACGGCTCAGGTCGAACAGCTCGTCCCGCTCCTCGTCCTCATAGCCAACCGCCGTGCAGAAGTTCCAGCGCTCGTCGCGCACGCTGGCGCGGGCGCGCGCCGGGCCGGCTCGCCCCCAGTCCGCCCAGCCGGTGATGATCCGCTCCCGGATCAGCGCTTTCTCGCCCGTCACCAGTGGCCAGAGGTCCTCGCCCTCCGTCCAGCCGCAGGGAACCCCCAGCAGCGAAAGGATGGTAGGCATCAGATCGTGGTTCTGCACCAGCGCCGTGACGTCACGGTCGGACGGTCCGCCGGGATGGCGCAGGCACAGGTTCAACTGCGTGTTGAACGGATGCAGCTCGCTCGCCGACTTGCCGAAACTGCCCTGGTCGCGAAGCTGCGTGCCGTGATCCGACAGGAAGATCACCAGCGTATCTTCGAACAGTTTCAACTCGTCCAGCTTGTCCAGCAACACGCCCACCCACTTGTCCACGAACGTGACCTCGCCCAGGTAGAGCGCCTCGATGCGGCGTAGCTCCTCCTCCGTGGCGCCGTCGCCTTCGCGTGCCGCGCCGGGCATGATGAAGTCCTTGCCGTGGTAGCCGGGGTGGTAGAAATCGGCATATGTCGGCGGTGGGTCGAACGGCTCGTGCGGATCGAAGCTGTCGATCCACAGGAAGAACGGCTGCATGGTGTGATTGTCCTGCAGCCAGTCGCACGCCGCACGGAACACGCGCGCACAACTGTAATCATCCTCCGACTGCCGGTGGCGCTGGTTGAGCAGGTAGTTGACCAGCGTGGCCTGCCGCGGCCAGTCGATCGGCTCGCGCACGTGGCGCCGCAGTTGCTCCTCGATCATCCGCGGGTCGCCGCTCCTCCAGTTGTCCGACTCCTGCCCGCGAACGAAGTCGAGGTGGGCGAAGCCGCGCGCGTAGTTCACGGTCGGCTTGAACAGGTGATAGGTGTCGGCGATCAGCGCGGTAAGGTAGCCGCGCGCCAGCAGCACCTCGGCGATGGTGTCCTGGTCGGGCGGGATCTTGTGCCATCCCGGTAAGTGGGGCCAGTGCCCGCGGCGGTCGAAGTTGTAGCGGAACGGGAAGCTGCGCCGGCCGGTAAACAGCCCACGCCGTATCTGCAAGGTGGGCTGGCACTCGCCGAAGGCGCGCGTGAACCTGATGCTGTCCGCGGCGAGAGCGTCGAGATTGGGCGTCCGCACGTGGCTGTACTTCTTCCCCTCGCCCACGATGTCGGCGCGAAAGGTATCCAGGCAGATACACACTACGTTCATGACCGGAAGACGCTATGCGAGACATCAGGAACGGTCAATGGGGACACGAACCGACCACCGGCCCCCGCTCGGCAGGATGCGGGCGGCGGATCAGGTAATACCCGAGCCGGCACGGCGCCTGATCGCCGGCCACCAGGCTGCTCGAATCGGAGCACACCGCTGGCGAAGACCTCCGGGCGGCCGGTGTACGCGCCGCCTTGTCCCGGCTGGTCAGGAGGTGGGCAAGGCGTACTTCCAGCCGCTGGCCGGGAGGGGTGCACTCGAGCAGACGCCGCCACGGGGAACGAGACGGCCGGGGTGCGAGCGCTCCTTTACCACTTGGCGGGAATGCACCCGGCCGGGAGCGCGCAGATGCCTTTGCGGAAGCGTTCCGCTGTAGTGCACGCCCACGCGAGTGCCGGCATCTGCGGCCGGCCCATGGCGGCGAATCGTGCCCTACGGCACCTCCCGATCGGGTCCGTAGATGTCGTGGGCACGCCGCTCGCTGACCAGGCCCTCATCCACGTCGCGCTGCACCGCCATGGCCAAGCGCTGCTTCGGGTCGCCCCAACCGCCGCCGCCGGGGGTCTGCACGCAAAACAGGTCGCCCTTGCCCAGCTCTACCACCACCTTGGTCGGTACCTCGCGCACGCTGCCGTCGGGCGAGGTCACGTAGGCGTGCGCCCCGGTGGCGGGCCGGCCACCCTCCAGGCCCCAGGGCGTGAAACGGCGTCGGTCGGAGCCCATGCTGACCACGGTGCGCTCCGCCAGGCAGCGCAGCTCGCGCATCATGCCGCAGCCACCGCGGTGCTTGCCGGCTCCCTCGGTGTCGGGCAGCAGGCCGTAGCGCACCACTTGCAGCGGGTAGGTGCTCTCGATCACCTCGACGGCGGCGTTGCGGGTATTGGTGAGGTGGGTGTGCACGCCGTCGTCGCCGTCCAGGTCGTGACAGGCGCCCTGGCCGCCGGCATAGGTCTCGACGTAGTTGTAGTAGACCCCCTCGGTGGGACCGGGGCGGGAATCGATGCCGCCGATGTTGACCAGGTTCATCTCGCCGCTGCAGGCGGCGCATACCCGCTCCGGCACGCACTGGGCGAGCGCGCCCATCAGCACGTCCACCACACGCTGGTCGGTGAGGATGTTGGCCTGCCCGATGGCAGCCGGGTAGGCCGCCTGCAGGATGCTGCCCTCGGGGGCGTGGACGTGAATGGGACGGTAGGAACCGGCGCAGGTGGGCAGGTCGGGATCGATCACCGCCTTGCAGGTGTAGTAGACCGCGGCCTGCGCGGCGCTGATGCGCGCGTTGAGCGGGCCGAGCACCTGGCGGCTGCTGCCGGTGAAGTCGGCGATGAGCTCGTCGCCGGCGATGCGGACCGCCACGGCGATCTTCACCGGCTCGTCGGTCACGCCGTCGTCGTCGAGGAAGTCCTCGAACCGGTAAGTGCCGTCGGGCAGGCCTGCGATGCCCGCGCGCATGCAGCGCTCGGCGTGATCGAGAATCTCTTCCATGTAGCGCACCAGTTCACCGACGCCTGCGCGCGCCAGGAGCTCCGCCACGCGCTGCTCGGCCTTCTTGGCCACCGCGTACTGAGCCATCAGGTCGCCGCGCACCTCGTACTCGGTGCGCACGTTCTGCTCGATCAGGCGCAACAGGTTCTCGTCGAAGCGGTCCTGCCGGACCAGCGGCAAGGGCGGAATCTGCAACCCCTCCTGGAAGATCTCGGTAACGCCGAACGGCATGCTGCCGGGCGCGTAACCACCCATGTCGACGTGGTGGGCGGTGGAGGCGGCCAGCGCGACCGGCTGCCCGTGGTGAAAGATGGGGGACACCAGCGACAGATCGGGCAGATGGCCCGGTCCCTCGGGATAAGGCAGATTGGTGCCGTAGACATCGCCGGGCCGCATCCGGGCCAGCGGGTAGCGCGCCAGGACGGCACGGATCACGCCCGGCATCACGCCCAGGTGCAGTGGGGTGCCCACCTCCGCCTGGGCCACGATCTCGCCGTTCGGCAGCGCCAGCGCCGCCGAGCAGTCGCGGCGGTCCTTGATGTTGGTCGAGTGGCTGGCGCGTACCAGCGCCGCACAGCACTCCTCGGCTATCCCCTTCCAGCGGTTGCGCATGATCTCCAGGGTCACCGGGTCGATCGCGTGCCGCACGCTCACGAGGCATGCTCCAGCGGACCGAGCAGGAGCTGGCCGCGATGGTCCACCTCCAGGCGCTGGCCGGGCCACAGCGCCGTGGTGGCGTCGAACTGCTCGATGATCGCCGGTCCGACAAGCACCGCTCCCGCCGCCAATGCGTCCCGGCGGAAGATCGGCGTCTCGTAGCGCCGGCCTGCGAAGTACACCTGCCGCAACGCCGCCGGGTCGGGGCTTCCGGTCGCCGGTGGCGCCGGCGGCAGGCGCAACGGCTCGAGGTCGACCTCGACCGACACCCAGGCGCTGTGTGCCTCGACCGGGTGCCCCGGGCGTGCGTAGCCGTAGGTGCGCTCGTGCTCGGCGTGGAAGCGTTCTGCTATCCGGTCCAGCTCCGGCGGTCTCGAGTCCACCGCCACCGGCAGTTCGTAGCGCTGCCCCAGGTAGCGCTGGCCGAGGGCGCGGGTCAGGCGCACGCCGCCGGCGCCGTTGGCGGACAACCGCAGGCGCTCGCGTGCCGTCCGCTCCAGCTCGGCGAACATCTGCTCCAGTTCGGTCGCGGTAGTGTCGTCCAACCGGCGCCCGAAGGTGGCAACGCGATCCTCGCGCAGGTTGGTCATCAGCAGGCCGATAGCGGAGTTCACTCCGGGCGCGAGGGGCACGACGGTACGTTCGATGCCGAGCTCGGCCGCCAGTTCGGCGCTGTGCAACGGGCCGGCTCCGCCGAACGGGCACAGAGCGAACTCGCGCGGGTCGTGCCCCCGTTCCACGGTCAGCTTGCGGATGGCCACGGTCATCGCCGCGTTGACCACCCGGATCATCCCTTCGGCGGTATCTTCCACACTCATCCCCAACGGTCCGGCCAGCCGGTCATGAATCGCCCGCCGCGCCGCCTCCGTATCGACCGCGATGCCGCCGCCGAGCAGCGACTGCGCGCCCAGCCGCCCCAGCACCAGGTTGGCGTCGGTCACGGTCGGCTCGCAGCCCCCCAGCCCGTAGCACACCGGCCCGGGCCGCGCCCCCGCCGACTGCGGCCCGACGCGCAGTGCCCCACCCACGTCGATCCAGCCGATGCTGCCGCCGCCGGCGCCTACCGAGTGGATGTCCAGCATCGGCACGCTGATCGCCAAGCCGCCCATCTCCGTGTCGCGGGCGAACGCTACCGCGCCGTCCCGCACCACGCCGACGTCGAAGCTGGTGCCACCCATGTCGGCGGTGATCAGGTTGCGGAACCGCGTTGCCGAGCGGGCAATGGCGGCTCCGGCCACGATGCCGCCCGCGGGGCCCGACATTACGGTCTCGACCGCGCGGCGGCCGGCGGCGCGCGCCGACATTACGCCGCCGCTCGACTTCATGACGAACAGCGGCGCGCCGATGCCGTATGCAGCCAGCTCCTTCTCCAGACGGCCGAGGTAGCGGCCGATCACCGGCTGCAGGAAGGCGTTCATCGCACAGGTGCTGAACCGTTCGTACTCGCCCTGCTCGCCCACCAGCTCATGCGACAGGCACACCGCGGTACCCGGCAGGTGTTCGGCGAGCACCCCGCCTACCTCCAGCTCGTGCGCCGGGTTGGCGTAGCTGTGCAGCAGGCCCACCGCGACCGCCTCGACGCGCTCCCGGCGCAGTACGTCAATCAGCGCGTCGAGCTGGCCGCGGTCGACCGGGGTCTGCACGCTGCCGTCGAAGCGCATCCGTTCACGCAACTCCAAGCGCAATGCGCGCGCCACCAGCGGACGGGCGCGGCGCGCGCGCAGGTCGTACAGCCGCGGGCGGTCCTGACGCTGGATCTGCAGCACGTCGCGAAAACCGGTGGTCGTGATCAGCGCGACCCGCGCCCCGGAGCGCTGCAGCACCGCGTTGGTAGCCACCGTGGTGCCGTGAATCAGCAGCTCGACCTGTTCGGGGCGGGCACGGATCAGCTCGACGATTTCACGGGCGCCCTGAATGATCCCACGCGCCGGGTCGTCAGGTGTGGAAACCACCTTGTGGAGCGCCAGCCGTTCGCCGTCGGGATCGAACGCCACCAGATCGGTGAACGTGCCCCCGGAATCGATGCCGATCCTGATCATGCCGCCACCCACCCTACCAGGATTCGGCGGACCGTAGCATCCTGTCTCAGTGAGGCTGCTCCGCCGGTGGCGTTGCCGACTCCGAGGTTGTGTGGCAATGTCCGCTGTCAAGATCGCCCTGCCCGTCGCGAAACGAAGGATGGAGGAACGAAGGATGGAAGGTTGCGTGCTTACATAATCCGCCGTCTGTTGCTGATGATCCCGACGGCGTTTCTGATCAGTGTGATCGTCTTTCTGCTCATGCGCCTCGTCCCCGGGGACACCATCGACGTGATGATCGCGCAGTTGACCGAATCGGCCGACGAGATCGAGATCGACCGCGAAGAGCTGGAGCGCAAGTTCGGCCTCGACGCACCGCTGATCGTCCAGTATGCACGGTTTCTTGGCGTCGCTCCGCAGGTGGACGGCCGTATCAGCGGCGTGATTCAGGGCGACCTCGGCACCTCCTGGCGGCAGCGCATGATGGTGACCGAGCTGCTGTTCAAGAAGATGCCGGTGACCGTCGAGCTGGGGCTGATGGGCTTGGTGATCGCGCAGCTCATCGCCATTCCGATCGGGGTCTATTCGGCCCTGCGGCAGGATACCTGGGGCGACTACGTCGGCCGCAGCTTCGCCATCCTGTCGATCTCGGTGCCCGGCTTCTGGCTGGCGACGCTGGTGATCGTCTACCCGTCGATCTGGTGGGGCTACATGCCCTCCATCTGGCTCATCAAGTTCGGCGACGACCCGATGGGCAACCTCAAGATGTTCGTCGTACCGGCGATCGTGCTGGCGCTGGCCATGGCCGGCGGCACCATGCGCATGACCAGGACCATGACCCTGGAGGTGATCCGCAACGACTACATCAGAACGGCGTGGGCGAAGGGGTTGGCCGAGGCGCTGGTGGTGAGCCGGCATGCCCTCAAGAACGCTTTCATCCCGGTGATCACCATCGTCGGGCTGCAGATACCGATCCTGATCGGCGGCACGGTGATCATCGAGCAGATCTTCATGCTGCCCGGCATGGGGCGCCTCATCGTGGAGTCGCTGCTGGTGCGCGACTACCCGGTGGTGAGCGGCATCATGCTGTTCTTCAGCTTCGGACTGATGCTGATCAACCTGCTGGTGGACCTCACCTACGGCTTCCTGGACCCGAGGATCCGAGCGTCATGAGTGGCATGGGGTTGCCGCAGACCGTGCGCCGGTCTGCCGTGGTCACCTTCTTCCGGCGCATCGGCAAGGAGAAGCCGCTCGGCACGGTGGGCGCGGCGATCACCGCGCTGCTGCTGCTGGTGGGGATATTCGCCGACCTGCTCGCGCCCTACGGGATGAACGAAACCAACATGGAGCAACCGCTGGCCGCCCCGTCAGACAGCAACTGGCTGGGCACCGACGATCTGGGGCGGGACGTGCTCAGCCGGGTCATCTACGGCGCCCGCGTATCGATGATCGTGGGGCTGGCCGGAGCCACCCTGGCCACGCTGATCTCGCTGCTGATCGGCCTCATATCGGGTTACCTGGGCGGCACGTTCGATCTGCTGATCCAGCGGCTGGTCGATGCCTGGATGTCGCTGCCCGGCCTGATCGTCCTCATGGTGATCATTTCGTTCATCGGCGGCGGGATGGCGGCGATCATCGTCGTGCTTGGCGTCGAGGGGGGCATTACCGGCTCGCGCATCATCCGCGGCGCCGTGATCAGCACCAAGGAAGATGCCTACGTGACCGCGGCGTCGGCGATCGGCGGACGCACCAGCCGGGTTCTGCTGCGCCATATTCTGCCCAACGTCCTGGCGCCCGCGGTGATCCTGCTCACGCTGCGCATTCCGGCGATCATTCTCGCCGAGGCGAGCCTGAGTTTCCTCGGCTTCGGGATCCAGCCGCCGTTTCCCAGTTGGGGCGCCATGCTCAGCGGGCGCAGCCGCGAGTTCATGTTCGTGGCGCCGTGGACGGTGCTGTGGCCCGGTCTTGCCCTCGCCACCGTCGTGTACGGGACCAACATGTTCGGCGACGCGGCGCGCGACATTCTCGACCCCAAGCTGCGCGGCGGCGTGGGCCGCTACGGCGTCAAGACGGTCATGGCCGCCACGCGTAAGAAGCGCAAACGTGCGTAGTTCGGTCCCGCTGCGGCGCGTGTGGCGACGGTCCAGCTTAGCGGATTGCGACACGGCGAACACGCCCACGTCCTGGTAGGCGTTGCGCAGAGCACGTACGCGCAGGCGGTCTATCGGATTGCGACCGACTGCTGCGCGTAACGCCAGATGGGCCACCCGCTTCGTGCTCTTCGGGCGGCGCCGGCAAGTTTGACACGAGCCGTGCGCGCCGATACCCTGCTGCCCATACGGCCCGTTCGGGCCGGGATCCATGAGGAGGTATTGCATGAACAAGACCTATGGAATCGCCGCGGTGCTCGTCACCGCCGCGGCGATGTTGCTCTCCGCGGCCGGAGAGCAGGACAGCGAGATGGCGGCGGAGGCCGCCGACGGCCCGCAGTACGGGGGCACTCTGACCGCGGTCAGCGCCGCCTTCGTGATCGGCCCGGAGAGCCCCGACCCGGCTGACGGCCAGGGTCACTCGACACTCTTTCTCGCCCTGATCCAGGAGCGGCCGCGCATCGGCGATCACCAGAAGTTCGGCCCCAAGGGCACGGGCGAGTATCCCTTTACCTTGGTCGGCCCGATGCCCGACAAGTACGTGCGCGGGCTGCTGCTGGAGAGCTGGGACGTCACGCCGGAGCGATTCACTTGGCATTTGCGCAAGGGAGTCACGTGGGCCGCGGACAACGTCGACTACATGGACAACCGCGAGATGGTCGCCGAGGACGTGGTAGCCGATCTGATGTACTACCGCGAGGCTCCCGCCGGGGCGCGCTTCAAGGGCGTTTCCGGTGACATCTACGCCACCGACGAGCACACCGTGGTGATCGAGTTCACCGATCTCGACGTCGGCATGCTGGACATTCTAACGCTTGGCGGAACGACCGCCATTTCGCCCCCCGAGATGGAGGCGGCGGGCATGGACAAGTGGGAGAACCAGGTCGGTACCGGGCCGTTCATGTTCAGCGAGTACGAGATTGATTCCCACATGACCTACGAGCGCAACCCCAACTACTGGGACCAGACGACCATCGACGGGCAGCAGTATCAGCTTCCGTTCGTAGACAAGGTGATCGTCCCGATCATCGCCGACGAGGCGTCGATGGTCGCCGCGCTGCGCACCGGCAGGGCCGACATGGCCAGCTCGGTGTTCGCCGTGCACTGGCAGACGCTGGACGAGACGGCGCCCGATCTGCTCTCGCACCGGTTTCCGATCTCGTTCGGATCGACGGCATACCTGAAGACCACCGAACCACCGTTCGACAACCGCGACGTGCGCCGCGCCATGATGATCGGCACCGACCTGAGCGGCTTCCAGAAGCTGCGCCAGGCGGGCGACCTGGAGTTGCCGACCCACTGGTTCCCGGTCGACCCGATCATGCCGTCCTACACGCCGATGGACGAGCTGCCGGAAGAGACGCGCATGCTGTACGACTACGACCCGGAGAAGGCGAAGCAGATGCTCGCCGACGCCGGCTACCCGAACGGCTTCACCATCGACTACACCACCCAGGGCTGGCCGGACTTAAATAACGACGG
>CAYFXT010000033.1:0-16976 GCA_964346995.1 uncultured Spirochaetaceae bacterium
CACGAGCACCGCACGACGCTGGTGTTCGTCAACAATCGCCGCCTCGCGGAGCGCATGAGCCACGCGCTCGGCGCCGCACTGGGCGAGGAACAGGTGGCAGCCCACCACGGCAGCCTGTCCCGCGAGCGCCGCCTCGACGCCGAACAACGCCTCAAGAGCGGCGTCCTGCGGGTGATCGTCGCCACCGCCTCCCTGGAGCTGGGCATCGACATCGGCGAGGTCGATCTGGTGTGCCAGTTCGGCTCGCCACGCTCGATCATGACCTTCCTGCAGCGTGTCGGGCGGTCCGGGCACCACATCTCCGGCACTCCCAAGGGGCGCCTGTTTCCGTTGAGTCGCGACGAACTGGTGGAGTGCAGCGCACTGCTCGCCGCGGCGCAACAGGGGGAGCTCGACCGCATCGTGGTACCGGACCAGCCCCTGGACGTGCTCGCGCAACAGATCGTCGCCGAGGTAAGCGCCCGCGAGTGGACCAGCGATGCCCTGTTCGCCACCTTCCGCCGCGCCTGGCCTTACCGGCGCCTCGTCCGCGAGCGGTTCGATGCCGTGGTAACCATGCTGGCCGACGGGTACTCCACCACACGCGGGCGCCGTGCCGCCTACCTGCACCACGACCTGATCGGCGGGCGCCTGCGCGGGCGGCGCGGGGCTGGGCTCGCGGCACTCACCAACGGCGGCGCGATTCCGGACAACTTCGACTACCACGTACGCGTCGATCCGGCGGATCTGTTCATCGGCACGGTGCACGAGGACTTCGCCGTGGAGAGCGTGCCGGGCGACATCTTCCTGCTCGGCAACAAGTCGTGGGAGATCCTCAAGGTCGAGACCGGGGTAGTGCGGGTGGCCGATGCCGCCGGCCGGCCACCCACCCTGCCGTTCTGGCTGGGCGAAGCACCGGGCCGCAGCAACGAGCTGTCGCGGGCGGTATCCGCGCTGCGCAGCCGCGTGCGCGTATTGATCGAAGGCGACGGCGCCACCGCGGCGGCCGCACATCTGGTGCGGGAAGTGGGCCTCGCCGCCGCTGCCGCCGACCAGTTGGTGAGCTACCTGCACGCCGGGATGAACGCGCTGGGAGCGATGCCCACCCACGACACCGCGGTCATGGAACGGTTCTTCGACGAGGCCGGCGACATGCATCTGGTGATCCACTCACCGCGCGGTAGCCGCCTCAACCGCGCTTGGGGGCTGGCGTTGCGCAAGCGGTTCTGCCGCACCTTCAACTTCGAACTGCAGGCGGCGGCCAACGAGGATGCGCTGGTGCTGTCGCTCGGCCAGACGCACAGCTTCCCGGTCGCCGACGTGTGGCGCTATCTGAACAAGAACACCGTCCGCGATGTGCTGATACAGGCGCTCCTCGATGCGCCCGTGTTCCAGACGCGCTGGCGCTGGAACGCCGCCTGCGCGCTGGCCATCCTCCGCCAGCGCGGCGGCAGGCGCGTGGCCCCCTACCTGCAGCGCATGCAATCGGAGGACCTGCTTGCCCTGGTGTTCCCCGACCAGCTCGCCTGCCAGGAAAACATCACCGGAAAACGCGAGATACCCGATCATCCGTTGGTCGACCAGGCGATTGCCGACTGCCTGCACGAAGCGATGGACATCGATCAGTTGGAGCAACTGCAGGCGGCGATCGCCACCGGCGGCATCGAGCTGGTGGCGCGTGACCTGCGCGAGCCGTCCCCGTTTGCCGAGGAGATCATAAACGCACGGCCCCACGCGTTCCTCGATGACGCGCCGCTGGAGGAGCGGCGCACCCAGGCGATCCGCAACCGGCGCTGGACGACGCCCGAGGAGGCACGCGAGTTCGGCACCCTCGACGCGTCCGCTATCGCCCGCGTGCGCGCGGAAGCGCTGCCGCGGGTGCTGGATGCCGACGAGTTGCACGATGCCCTGCAGCTACTCACCTTCATCGACGAAGACGACGGACGGTCCGCCGGTTGGGGCGAACTGCTGGCAACGCTGATCGGGCAGGGCCGAGCTACCCGCCTGCACGTTACCGGCGCACGGACGCAACCTGCCCGCGATCGTCGCATTGGCGCGTCCCCTGCGGCCGGCGACGCGGCGTCCGTCCGTTGGGTCGCAGCAGAGCGCCTGCCGCTGTGGAACGCGCTGGCCGCCCCATTGCGCGCCGACCCGCCACTGGCCCTGCCGCCGGTCCTGACCGAGCGCGTGTGGCAGCGCGACGAAGCGTTGCGCGAGGTGGTGCGCGGGCGCATGGAAGCGGCGGGGCCGGTCAGCGCCGCCACGCTGGCGCGCCAGATCGGCGTAGCGCGCAGCGAAATCGAGGCGGCACTGCTGGCGCTGGAGACCGAGGGGGCGGTGCTGCGCGGCTCCTTCACTGGCAGTGGCGGCGAGGAGTGGTGCGAGCGGCGCCTGCTGGCACGCATCCACCGCTACACCATCTCCCGTCTGCGGCGCGAGATCGAACCACTCTCGTTCGACGACTTCGTGCGCTTTCTGTTCGTCTGGCAGTCGGTGCCACCGATCACCGCAGCCGAGCGCGAGCGCGACAGCAGGACGCACGGCCCCGAGGAGCTGCTCACGGTGGTGCACCAGTTGGCCGGCTACGAGGCCCCGGCGGCCGCCTGGGAGGAGTGGATTCTGCCGGCACGCCTGCCCGGCTACGATCCGGCCTGGCTCGATCTGCTGTGCGCCGGGGGCGAGGTGTCCTGGGCTCGCCTGCGGCCGCCGGTCCGCGCCGGCGCCGGCTCCCGTGGCGGCCCGCTCGCAAGCAGCCCCATCACCCTGGTGGCGCGTGAGGAGATGTCGCTGTGGCGCGCGGCCGGCGGCGCGGCGTCCGGCTCGGTACAGCTCTCCGCCGATGCGGCGGCCGTGCAGGCCTGCCTGACCCGCGGCGGCGCCCTGTTCCGGGACGAAATCCAGCGCGCCGTCAGCCTGCTGCCCACCCAGGTCGACGGCGCGCTTGCCGAACTGGCCGCGGCCGGGCTGGTTACCTGCGACAGCTTCGCCGGCCTGCGATCGTTGATCCAACCGGCGGTACGGAGCGCGGGGGAGTTGCGCCGCGAGGCTCGCCTGCGCCGCGCCGGCCCCGCCTTCGCCGGGGATCCGGCCCGCCGAAGGCTCGGCATTACCCCGCCGGCTCCCCCTGGACGTCGCCGCGCCGGCGCCGCCACCGCGACAGCCGGACACCGACGCCTCGATCGCTCCGGCCGCTGGAGCGTCCTCGCCGATCCCGGCGAGCCACGCGGCGGCTTGGCCGCGGCGGATGCCGAGCGCCTCGCCATGAGCCTGCTGGAACGCTACGGCGTGGTGTTCCGGCGCCTGCTGGACCGGGAGACCCTGGCGCCCTCCTGGAGTGAGTTGCTCGCCATCTACCGCCTCCTGGAGGCACGCGGGCTCATTCGCGGCGGCTACTTCGTGAGCGGCGTCGGCGGTGAGCAGTTCGCCCTCGCCGACGCGATCGCCAGGATGCGCGCCGTACGGCGGTCACCCGCCAAGGGGGAACTGCGCATCCTCACCGCCGTGGATCCGGCCGCCAGCGCGGCCATCAAGGTGCACCCGTCACGCGAGCAGCAACGCATCGCCGGCTTGCGCGGCAACCGCATCCTGTTCCGTGACGGTGTGCCGCTGGCCGTGCGCGCCGCCGGCGAAGTGCGTTTCCTGGACGGCAGCACCGCGGATCTGTCCGAGCAGGAGCGCTGGCAACTGGAGCGGTTGCTGCTGGTCCGCGATCCGCCCCGCGCGCGGCGGCTGGCCACGCATCTGGCTGCCTTCCAGAGCGAGGGCGCCGCCGCTCCGGTCTCCTCGTAGCGCCCACCCCGCGCACCAGTTGCCAGGACTATCCCACGCTACGCAATCGTGGACTATCGTTCGCCGTTGGAGCGATCCGGGGCCACTTTTGCGGCAGCGACGGGCGCTGGCAGCCGTGCCAGCGTCGGCCCCGCTGCTCTGGCCGTCAGCATGGGATCGCCCTGCCAGTTGCGCCGCCCGGTTGCAAATCCATGGCCGAATCGGTAGATTCTCGATTGGAAATGGCTCCGGTAGCGGGCACCTCCGGCGTGCCATTGCTGGTGTGCACACGCGCCGCAGATCGGATCGGCGCCATGTTCGACGGAATCGCCCGTCGCTACGACCTCCTGAACCGGGTGCTGTCGCTGCAACGCGATCAGCGCTGGCGCGCACTGGCAGCGCGGCTGGTATTGGCCGGCAGTCCCGGTACGGTTCTCGATGTGGCTACCGGGACCGCAGATCTACCCCTGATGCTCACCGCGCTCAATCCACAGGTTCGTGTGACCGGCATCGATATCGCCACCGAGATGCTGGCCCGTGGACGTGTGAAGGCGCAGCGGCGCCCGGGTGGCGAGCGGATCGAACTGCTTGCGGGTAACGCCCTGGATCTACCGGTGGCCGCCGCCAGCGTCGACGCCGTCACCATCGCCTTCGGAATCCGTAACGTGGCGGACTACCGGGCCGCTCTGCGCGAGATGCATCGTGCGCTGCGACCGTCCGGCTCGGTCACCATCCTCGAGTTCTCGCTGCCGAGCCATCCTCTGATCCGCGCCGGCTACCTGCTCTACTTCCGTCACCTGCTGCCGCTCATCGGCGGCTTCATTTCCGGCAATGCGAACGCATATCGCTACCTGAACCGCTCCGTGGAGTCTTTCCCGGACGGCGCCCGATTCTCCCGCCTGCTCGCCGATGTGGGATTCGAACGCTCCCGGCGTCTGCCGCTGACCTTCGGCATCGCGTCGATCTACCACGCGCGCAAGCCGGCCTGACCGATGCCTTTGCCGGCGCAGCCACTGGCCACCGCGACCGTGCGCCCCGACCGCATGCTCGATGAGGCACTGCAGTGCCTGCATCCCGGTGAGTGGGCGCTCGGCGAGCCGTCCGGCACCGGAACCTGGCAGCGCGCGGAGCTATCGGTGAGCGACACCGACCCGCTCGTCTTTCTCCGTCACCTCACCACTGCCACCGAGCAGCCCGTTGCCGCACACTATTGGGCCGATCGCGCCCACGAACTGGAGAGCGCCGGCGTGGGCGTCGCGGTCGGGGTGACCGGTAACGACGGCGTCTGCTTCGCCGACGTGTGCAGACGCGTGACTGGCGTGATCGGATGCCGGCGGCAGAGGCTGTACGGCGGCTTCCGCTTCCGGGGCGACGCGGGCAGCGGCGAGCGCGAGCCGCTCTGGGAGCCATTCGGCAGCTACCGGTTCATACTGCCGCGGTTGGAGATGACGCGTACCGACTCCGGTACCACGCTGGCGTGCAACTTCCAGCCGGCCGAGCACGGCGCCCTGCAGGACGAGATACGGGCGTTCGCTCCCCGCTGCCGGACGGCGTTACAGGCGGGGAATGGTGCGGCAGACCGGGAAGCGAGGCGTCTGGTTCCGATGTCAGCGCTCAGCCACGTGCCCGACCGGCGGCGCTGGCAGCAGATCGTCGCAGAGGTGTTGCAGCGCTTCGACCACCGTCTCGACGGAGGCCCCACGCCGCTGCAGAAGATCGTCCTGGCGCGGCGCACTACGTTCGCCTTCCGCGAACGTGTCGCGGCGCTCGCGATGCTGCAACGGTTGCGCGTCGTCAATCCGGCGGCGTTTCACTTTGCCGTCCAGCCATACCGCGGACTGACGTTCTTCGGCGCTTCGCCCGAGCGGTTGCTGCGCATTACCGGAACGACCTTGGAAACGGAGGCACTGGCCGGAACGCGACCGCGTGGCACCGATGCGGACGCCGACTCGCGTCTGGAAGCGGAGTTGTTGCGTTCCGACAAGGAACTGCGCGAACACGGATTCGTGCATACCCGCATCGCCGAGTGTCTGCGCGAACTGTGCACGACGGTCACGACCCAGGACGTCGTTCGGGTGCGCAAGCTCGCCCATGTGCAGCACCTGCACACGTCGTTCAGCGGTACGTTGCGTTCCGGACTGGGGCTCGCGGACGCGCTACGCTGGCTCCATCCTACACCCGCGGTCGGCGGCTACCCCACCTGCGGGGTAAGCGATCTGATTGCGGAAACCGAAGGGTTCGACCGCGGCTGGTATGCCGGCCCCATCGGCTGGGTCGGGGCGGCAACGGCGGAGTTCGCCGTGGCGATTCGCTCCGGCGTCGCGGCCGGCAGCCGGCTTCACCTCTATGCCGGTAATGGCATCGTGCGTGGCTCGACCGCCGCCGCAGAGTGGGCGGAAATGGAACAGAAGATTCTCCAGATCCTGGACGTCGTGTGACCCGCGGCAGCAACAGCCACTGGGCGCAGCTCATCGTAGAGGAGCTGACCCGCTGTGGCTGCCGCTACTTCGTCATTTCGCCCGGCTCCCGCTCCACCCCGCTGGTCATCGCGGCCGCGCGCCACCCGCGGGTGACGGCACGGGTGTGTATCGAGGAACGCGGCGCCGGCTTCCACGCCGTGGGCTACGCGCGCGCGACCGGTTCGCCGGCGGTTCTGGTGTGCACCTCCGGCACGGCACTGGCCAACCACCTGCCGGCGGTCGTGGAGGCCGCCCAGGATCAGATTCCGCTTCTGGTACTGAGCGCCGACCGGCCTCCGGAACTGCACGACGCCGGAGCCAACCAGACCATCTCACAGCGCGGCATGCTGAACCGGTACGCGCGCTGGTCCGGCGAGTTGCCGGTTCCCACACCGCGCATCAACCCGCGCGTCGTCCTCACCACGATCGATCAGGGAGTGTTTCGCGCCACGGCCGACCCGGCCGGCCCGGTGCACATCAACGTGTTGTTTTCCGAGCCGTTGGAGCCGCAGCCGCTGCCCTCGTCACTGCTGGAAGATGCCGCCGGGCGGCGCTGGCAGCAGGGCAGTGAGCCGCTCACCACGTATCGCGCCGTGCCGGCCGAGGTCGCCACCACCGAGCTGCGGTCGATCATGGCGCACAGCAGGCGAGGACTTCTGGTCGCGGGCGGTCTGCGGCACGGCGCCGGCGCTGCCGTCGAAGCGCTGGCGCGGCACATCGGCTGGCCCCTCCTCGGCGACGCGACCAGCGGCGCGCGCGGCACGCCGGGCGTGCAACTCCTGCTGCAGAGCGGAAATGGACGCGCCATCATGAGTCCCGACACGGTGCTGCACTTCGGCTCCCACGTAGTCGCCAAGCAGTATCTGACGTTGCTGGCCGAAGCGGCTCCGCGCCTCGTACAGATCGCGCCGGGGCCGCGCCGCATCGATCCCAGCCACTCCGCGGCGCTGCGCATCGCCGCGGACCCGGAACAGGCGGCGAAGTCGCTCCTCGCCGCCTGTCCACCTCGGACCGCCTCCGTGTACGGGGTGCAAGTCGAATGCGCCGGCACACGCGCTCTGACCGCGGCAGCGGCCTGGACGGATCAGCGTCCCGAACTGTGCGAGCCGGTCGTGGCGCGCCTGGCGGCGGCGGCGGCCGCGGGGCCGCCACCGACAGGACTGTTCGCCGCCAGCAGCATGCCGATTCGCGACCTCGACAGCTTCGCGACGCCGCTGCCACGCGGAGTGCCGGTCGCCGCCAACCGCGGCGCCAGCGGAATCGACGGCGCCGTAGCCAGCGCGGCCGGGTTCGCCACCGGGCTCCAGCGACCGGTCGTCGCCCTGCTCGGCGACCTCTCCCTGGTGCACGACCTGCCTTCCGTGAGCCAGCTCGACGAGCTCCCGCACGGCGTCGTGATGGTGGTAATCAACAATCGTGGCGGCGGCATCTTTTCGTTGCTGCCCCTGGCGCAGGTCGATGAGCCCGGCTTCGACGAACTGTTCGAGCGCTACTTCGCGACACCGCACGCGATCGGATTCGGGCAAGTCGCGGCCGGGTTCGCTCTGCGGTACGGGCAACCGGACACGCCGTCCGAGTTACGGAGCCAGCTCACCGCTGCGGTCGGACACGCCGCGCGCGGAACCAGTACGCTCTTGGAGGTGGCCACTGAGCGGAGCGACAACGCGTCCGTGCACCGGGAATTGAGCCGCAGCGTCGAGCTTGCCGTCGGCTGCCGGTGAGCCTGTCGGATCGCGACAGGCTCACCGGAGAGATCGGTCGGTTGGCCGGAAGCGGGCCGCCGACGGATCAGGGCTGCGGCAGCAGATCCTCCACCTGATCCACGACCGCGCGCAGCACGGGTTTCCCGGCACCGCTGCGCCCAAGCACGGACAGGCCAAGGTACAGAGCGAGCAGCGAACGCCCTGCCTGCACGGTGTCCACGCCGGCGGAAATCTCGCCCACGCTCTTGCCGCGGTCGATGGCATCCCGAAAGCTCGTCTCCATGTCCAGGAACGCACGCTTCATCACCTCGGTGACCTCGGGATCGGTGTGCATCAGCTCCATGGCGGAGTTGATGATAAGACAGTCGGGCCGATCATCAGAGTCCCCGGCGCCGGAAATCGCCAACTCGAAGATCTTCAGCAAGCCGCTGCGCCCCGAACCCCCGGTGCGCAATTCGCTCAAGCCGGGTACTCGGCATGTACTGCCGTAGCGGCGCAGCGTCTCTATGAACAGCCTGTGCTTGTCGCCGAACGTGGCGTAGATACTACTCCGGCTCAGCCCAAGGTGGGCGGCGATTTCCCGCATGGAGGTGCGCTGGTAGCCGCGATTCCAGAACAGCTCCATCGCTTTGTCGAGCGCGAACTCTATGGTAAAGGTCTTCTTCCTTGGCATGGCATCACTTACATCTTGTCTTCGCCCAGCTTGTGGAGCCGTGAATCGACTCCATTGTTTACCGGATGTTCCAGATTACCACGTAGGACAGCGACCCGGCAAGAACGCGCCGGTCAGAATCGGCGAAGTTCGGCGATCATGAGATGAGGGCTGCGGCCTGATTCCTTATTGCGCGCAATAGCGACTCGTCCGCGCGGCTTCGGGCCAGTATGCGCAACCCTATGAACATGTTGAGCAAGATCTGGGAGGTGAGCACCGAATCGACCGTCCGCGGAATGGCTCCCGTTGCCTGCCCCTGTTCGATCAGCGTACGGAACGTCTGCTCGGTCTGGCGATAGACTCCCAGAACGACCTCCGAGATCTCGTCATCGAGGGCTGCCAGCTCGACGGCAGTGTTGATGATCAAGCATCCATCGCTCGAACCATCCACGACCAGCTCCGCGATTGCACTCTCGAATATGCTCACGATCGCTTCCGAGGGCGAAGACGATTGGGCGAGCATTTTGCCGACCCGCGCGGAGTAGATCTTCATGTAGTGGTCCAGCGTGCGCATGAACAAGCCACGTTTGCTGCCGAACGTATCGTAGATGCTGCCGCGCCCTATACCCATGCAGTCTACCAAGTCCTGCATCGACGTCGGATGGTAGCCGCGGCTCCAGAACTCGTGCATCGCGCTGGTCAGCGCATCATGAATCAGAAACTGCTTTTTTCTGGGCATTATGTGAACGCCGCCTGTGCTTGCGTCTCATGATAGATCATATCCAACACATGGCGTCAATTTACCGTCCCCAGCCGCGCTCCACGCGGCCACTCGTACCGGGAGCGGCGCGGCAGGCGCAGAATTGCTGCCACTGCCGGCGCGTCCTCGACCCACTCGCGGCGTCCGCTCGTCGGGACGCGCGCTACGCAGTAGTCGTAGTGGCCGAGCTCGTCGAACCGGTATTGCGCGGTCAGCGGCCAGCCGGGTGCGGGCCGCTGCAGCTCGGAGCCCGAGATGGATGGTAGGCATCCGCGTCACCGTCGAGTGGCTGCCTCAGGTAGTCGTGTCGTCGGTGGACTCAAGGTCGTGGTCTTCGTGGTAGGTCGCGTGGTATTCCTCGATCTCCATATCGGGACGGGAGTCGGGACGCAGTCGCTGCAGATCCCAGGTGGTGATTGCGACACGAACCTTGTACCGCATCCGCTTCTGGTAGCCGGCTCCACCGACGGCAGCCTCGGCTGTGGGCGCAGCCCAGTCGTATGCACGACTGTAGATACGTCTGATATGTTCCACCGCGGCATCGACGCCGTCGTCGGTCACATCACTCAGTCGTGTACGATGGGAAGAGAGCCATTGCATGCCGATTTCTGCCTGCCGCGCCAGTTGTGCCTCGCCTCGCTCACGCAACCTCGCCGGGACCTTGAGGCGGTCCCCCTTCTGTTCGAGTATCGCCTCGACGAAGTCCTCCGTGATTGCCGCCACGACCACCAACCCGGGATAGGAAGCACCATCCACTGCACCCATCCAACGTGCCAGTTCAGCATAGGATCGTGCCCGCTGCAACAGGCTGTAGCTGCCGATCAGTTCCAACTCGTCGATCAGCACGACCCAGCCGCGAAAGCCGGCTGTTCTGATCATCTCCTGCACGAAGCGAAGCCGCTGCGGCGGCAACTCCCGGAGCTTCGGCGCGCGGAACGTATAGGCGCTCTGCTGCCCGATCTGGCGCAGACCGCGTTTCACGACGCCCACCCCCACGCGGTCGCCCGACCAGAACCATCTTATGGCGTTGAGGATCTCCTGATCCGGCAGCCGTTCGTGCACCAGCAGCGTTGCCGGAAAGATACGATGCAGACCATTGTCGGCGGCATCCGCCCACTGAAAGAAGCGCGCGTAGCGGTCGTCCCGGGGTCCCGCCAGCCGGGTCCCGATCTCGTCCACCATGGTGCCGACTCTGCCGTCGGGGAGCGCCCCGTTGTCGGCTGCCGCGCGAAACATCTTCGCCAAGTCGTAGAACGGCGTCTCCTTGCTGACCGCGACCCGGCTGCAGACGAAGTTCCGGTCCAGCGCGAGGTGCTCGAAATGCTCCAGCAGATGGGACTTGCCGGTGCCGAAGTCACCGGAGATCAGCATGCCGCCCAGATGCTCGCCTCTTTCCTGGCTGAGACGGGCCTGAAACTGCTGTTCCGCCTGCGGCTGCGTGCTGCCGAGAATGCGCACCGCCTCGCGGTTGGGAACGCCGTTGCGCAACGCTTCGATCGCCCGGCGACAGGCAAGCTGATCGGGCAGATGGTTCTCTTGCACCGGCGTCAACCCGTCAACCGGCACAAGGCGGCGGCCGGATTCTCCATTCTCTTGTCGCGCACGTCGTCGATGATCCGGTACAGCAAGGCCGGATAGATGCCGACGCCGCGTGACTGCCGATCGGCTTCCTGATCGAGAAACGCGGCGTCGGAGCAGGCCACGATCAACGTTGCGGCCAGCCGGTCGGCGCCGTCGATGAATTCCCGCAGTATCTCGTAGTGGTCCATGGTCATGGCCCTGGTGTAGTACCGCGAGCCGTCGGCCCGTCGTTTTCGCTCCGTAACCCGGGCATTGTCGAGGAACAGCACGGTCCCTGGATAGCCGACCTTGTGGAACCAGTAGCAGGCGGAGCGCAGCAGGTGGCGCGCCGTGGTGCGGTTGATCTGATTGTAGATCGAGAACGGCTTGACGTTCGAAATGCTCGTGTTGGCGCCGGTCAGCCAGTCGATGATCGGCTGCCCCGGATACGGCTGCTCCGCGGTGCGTTCGGTCAGGCACAGGTGCGACATGGCAATGCGGAAATCCTTGGCCATGTTCGCGTCGAAGAAGACCTGCCGCTGCAGCCGCGGATTCAAGCCGGTGAAAAGAAAGCCCCTGTCCACGCCGTTGCGCTCGGCGACGGTCTGCAGCACGTCCTCCTCGGTCGCCTCCACGCCGTCCGTTCGGTAGCCCTCCCGCTCCGCCAGCTTCAGCAGGAAACGGCGCGCCGTCAACCGCCAGTCCACCTGAGCCGCGATGGCAAAGAAGATGTCCTGCGGCATGTGGAACCGATGCTCCGCGGCATCGGCGCTCAACACCAGGTAGCCGAGTTCCGCCGCGCGGACGGCGAGCCCGGACCACGCCTCCGAGCGCAGCCGGTCGTTGCCCACGACGAACTTGACCGCCGCCCCACCGTGCTTGACGAAGGTAGTGAGATAGTCCCGCTCGACCTGTTCCAGCCACTGTGAGACGTGCATCGGCCTACTCGGTGAACTGTACTCCGTAATAAGAGAGCAGGTTGCCGGCGCGGTCCACGAATGAGAAGATTCTGGTCTGCGATTTGACCCCGGTCGAAGAGGGAAAGCTCACGCAGGCCCCTGATCTGGTGGTCGCCACCCCGGAGGAGTCCAACAGGTAGATGTCGCGCGCGAAGTCGGTCTTCGTGTACTGCCGGCTACTCCCCGGCAACGACGTGAACACCGCGTAGACCTCGGCGAGCGGAACGACCCGTCCGCTATCGAACAAGGGGTCATGCGGCTTGCCTTGAATTACCTTGCAGGCCTTGTAGAGCGCCTCCAGAAAGCGCTGTGGGTTGCCCTTCGGCCGGAGTTGCTGGTTGGCGTGCAGGTCGGCCGCGAGCTTCGACGGGCGGATGGCGGCGCGCTTCTTGCCGTCGATCGTCAGAGCCCGCTCCGCGGGAAGGAGGCGAATGATCGACGGCGAACACACCAGCGCCTCGTCGCGAACGGTCACGTTCAGCCCGATCGCTGCCGCCGCGCCGCGCAGCTCGTCCGCGTACCGCTCGTCCAGATAGGCCGCCTCCTCCGACTCGGCAAACGGCCAGCTCGCCGCCGCCCCGGTCACGGTATCGCCCGCCGCCGCCAATGCCTCGGCAAGCTGCTCACCCTCCCGCCGCACCTTGGCCAGGGCTCCCTCCTGAGCGGCTTTCCTCAGCCTCCGGGCGGTTGCCGCCAGCTTCCGGGCGGCGGTCTCCGCCATGTCGGCAGCCTTCTCCACGGCGGCGAATCCCTGCTCGAAGGTCGCCACGGTCAAGGGCCTTCACCGAGGGACAGCAGGTAGTCGCGCAGTACCACGAGCTGGTGGTCGGTGTCGCTGTCCAGGATTCCCGGCGCGCCGAGCGGGTAGAACGCCGGCATGCGGGTGCCCGGCATCAGCGCCTGCGGGTCGGCCAGCCAGTCGATGATCCACGCCGGACGCAGCCGGTCGGCGGCCAGCGCGAAGTTGGGCGCCCAGCGGTCCGGCGTACCCGGCGGAAACTGGTCTCCCTGGATGTGACAGGTGGTACAGTTGAAGTACTGCGGCGAGAACATGGTCAACGCCGCGTCCAGTTCTTCCTGCGTCAGATCGGGCTGCACCGCCTCTGCGAACGGGTAGTCGGCGTCGTCGAGTGCGGTGAAGTAGGCGATCAACCCGTTGCGCTCCTCCGCGGTCATCCCGTAGCTCGGCATGCGCATCCGCAACCATGGGCGGATCGGGGACGGATCATGGAAGAAGGCGAACAACCAGTCGGTCCGCACCTTGCGGCCCTCGCCGAGCAGGTTGGGCGGCGAAAAGCTGGGCGCCAGCGCGGCCGCGTCGGCGGTATCACGCCCCTCGAACCGTTCCAGCCAGTCGGCCACCCGGTCCACGACCGCGCCTCCGTCGCCCTCGATGATGTGGCAGCCCTGGCAGTTCATCTGCCGCACCAGGTGCTGCCCCTGCTCGACGCGCAGGTTGCGCGGGGTGCGCGGCACGACCAGGGTGTTGTCCGCGTCCACCTCCACGAAGCCGGCGAGCGCAGTGACGATCGCCTCGACCTGTTCGTTCGTGAAACGGTAGTTCGGCATGCGGCTCTGCTGCAGTGGCACCAGGTCGCGATGCATGTCGAAGATGCGTGGATCGGTCAGCTTGGCGGTCCACCACGACGTGCGGCTGTGTTCGATCGTATCGCCGAGGAAGCCGTAATCGAACTGGTGCAGCGCCTTGCGCCCGATGTTGGTCAGCTCCGTTCCGATTGGTTGGGTCCCTTCGAAGCCGGCGATGTCATGACAGGCGTAGCACCCGTAGTGGGTGATGAGCCGTTCGCCGGTGTATTCCAGCTTCTCGCTCCGGCTCATGCCGGAGAGCTGCTGCCGGGCGGTGGTCATCGGCGCCGTGTTGGAAAGGAAATCGAGCGCGATCTCGTCGATGATCGCCTCGTCTACGGCCGGTACGGGGCGATCCACGAACGCGGCGTCGGTAGAGTCCATCAGGTACGCGGTGATGTCGGCCGCCTCCTGGTCGGTCAACCGCAGGCTCGGCATGCGGGTGCCGGGATGGTAGCTACCCGGGTCCTTGAGCCAGTTGTAGACCCACTGAGCGGAGGTCTTACTGCCCAGGCCCTGGAAGTTGGGCCCGAACTGGCGGCGCAGTTCCTGAATGCTGGTGACCGAGCGCGTGTCGCTGCCGGCCGTCTCTTCGGGCGCCTGATGGCAGGCCATGCAACCGACCGAGGCGACCAGTTCCTCGCCGCGCGCCGCGTCGCCGGCCACCGGGATGGAGGCCATCGGATAGGCGGTGCTGTTGGCAAACAGATAGCTCACCATCGCCCGCACCTCCTGATCGCTGCGCGCCACCGAGTCGGGGTCGCTGTTGTTGCTCTGTCCGAAGTAGGCGGGCATCCACGTCTGTGCGCGGAAGCCGGCCGGGTCCTTGATCCACTGGAACGCGAACTCCGGGGAGAGCTTGGACGCCACGTGGCGCAGCGAGGGACCGCGCTGCTGCGATTCGGCATAGCTGTCGATCTTGTGACAGGAGTAGCAGCCCGCCTGCTCGATCAAGCTGAGCCCGTAGTTGAGTTTGTCGGCGCCGCGCACCTGTGTCTGGCCGCTGTGGCACTGGAAGCAGCCTGCCTCCGCGTAGCGTAGCGGATGCATCGGCTCTTCCCACAGGTGGTACTCCTTCCAGTCCAGCCGCGCTTCCCAATCATGTTCCTGCTCCGACGAGTCGGGGCTGTGCACGGTGCCGTAGAAGTCGGTGGCGCGGCCGCGCCCGCCGTGGCAGCTCGTGCAGCCGAACTCCTCCAGCGGGTGCGGCGAGTCGCTGGCCACGAACAGCGCCAGCCTCGGGTGGGCGCCGTGCGGATTTTCCACCCCCTCCAGGTCGGCGCGCTCGACACCCTGATGACAGGTAACACAGCGGTCGACGCGCGGCACCTGGGCGAAGTTCAGGTTCTCCTTGATGTCAGCCAGGACGACCTGCTCCACCTTCAGTGACGGCTGCGACAGGTCGAGAATCGGCAGGTCGCGGATCACGTTGGCGACCTGCACGCCCAGGGGCGAAAACTCCGGGTCCATCCGGGTCAGCCGCCGCATCAACAGGTCGGCCTCGCGCGAGAGCTGGTCGCGCAGCCGGGTGGCGGCGCGCACCTCATCCTCGAACGCCATCAGGTCGGCCTCGGCCCGATCGAGGGCGAGCTGAGCCGCCTCCTGTTCCTCAGTGGCACCGGTGAATGTGCCCTCCCAGCGCGCCAGCTCGCGGGCGGTGCGGTCGCGGTTCAACGCCAGCCCTTCGACGCCGGCGGCCGCCTGCTCGTCGCGGTAGCGCGCCCGTTCCAGTTCCGCCTTGACGTTCTGGAACCGCGAGTTGACGATGTCGAAGCGTGCCTTCAGGCGATCCACCGCGCGCCCGGCGGCTGCCACCTCATCCTGCCGCACGCGCAGCGATTCCTCGGCGGCGGCCATCTGCTCGCGCGCCCGCGCCAGCTCGGCGTCGCCCTCCATCTCGGCGGCCATTTCGTCGTACGCAGCCCGTGTAACCTGCTGGTCGCTGCGCCGGAACTCGCGCTGCCAGCGCTTCCACGGACGCCCGAAGTCCTGAGCGAATCCGCCAATGATCGTGACCAACAGCACGATGCTGCTGATCGCGAACCACTTGTTGAGGGTCCTTGTCTTGTAGTGCCGCTCTTCCGGCTGCGGCAGTTGGGATCGGGTACGACGGTCAGACATTCAGGAAGAATTCCGGGATCGAGACGATGTACTTCAGGTTGAACAGCCAGCGCGTGTACATCTTGATCGGCAGCGCCAACCCCATCAGCAACAGCACGATGAAGAAACTGTAGCGCACCACGCCGAGACGCTGGAACAGACGCTTGAAGACGGTCTGCGCCAACAGCCCGGGCACGATCGCGAAGTACCCTGCGATCAGCAGGATTCCGAACAGCTCGCGGACCAGGATGTTCTTCGGCAAGCCGGTGCGCAGCAGGAAGATGTAGACGTACTCGGACAGGTTGACGTTGTTGAGCACCTCACGCTTGTTGGCATCCCAGAACTCGAACGGTCCGAAGAAGTTCCAGTTGGGACCGCGCAGGAACGTGCCCACCAGGATCAGAAAGATCCACATCACCACGAAGCCGAACAGAAAGATGCTGACCGCCTTCATGCGCGGGCGATAGCTGTAGAATCCCTGGCCGCCCGCATTGATGTCCATGTAGGGGATGGCGACCAGGCCGACGATGATCAGCGTCGGTAGCACCACGCCGGCCAGCCAGGGGTCGTAGTAGACCAGCATCTCCTGCAGCCCGAGGAAGTACCACGGCGCCTTGGACGGGTTGGGGGACACGGTGGGGTTGGCCGGTTCCTCCAGCGGCGCCTTGAGGAACAGCGACCACACGATCATCAGCGCCATCGACAGGATCAGGCAGATGAACTCCACGTACACCAGATCCGGCCACACCAGCACCTTCTCGTTGTCCAGCGCCTCGCGCGGCGGCTCTCCCTTCTCGGCGCGCAGATCGTTGTCGCGTGCCTGCTTCATCGAGTACCAGAGGAAGAATGGCACCAGAAACAGCAGCGCCGTGATCGGAATGTTGTCCGGCTTGAACACGATGAGGCGGAAGTTCTCGTCGGTTATCCCCCACAGGAAGAAGATCGCCAGCAGGGCGAAGAACACGATGCCGCCGGTGGGCGTCCAGATGCGATCGAGTCGCAGCCGGCGATTGAGGCGGTAGAGCTTCTCGCCGGGAGGGAAGATGAAGAAGAACACGACGATGAAGATCGAGAACAGGATGGCGGGGTTGGAGACCCAGTTGAAGAATTGCTTGAGCACCGTTCCTTGCGTCCTTCCCGCTACGTTGGTCCGGAGATCCCGCCATCCTTCCGGATGCGCCAGAAGTGGACGATCATCAGGATCATCACGATGAACGGCACCCCGATGCAGTGCAGTACGTAGAAGCGCAGCAGCGTGGCCTCACCGAGGAAACGTCCGCCGAGCAGGGCGAACTTGGCGTCTGCACCGGCATGCACGAAGTTCACGTCGCCGATGGAGAGCAGTGACGCGCCGGGACCCTCGTGGCCGAGAAACGGCGCCGCGCGGGCCATGTTGGCGCCTACGGTGACCGCCCAGATGGCGAGCTGGTCCCACGGCAGCAGGTAGCC
>CAYFXT010000034.1:0-2311 GCA_964346995.1 uncultured Spirochaetaceae bacterium
GGCGTTCAGCTTGTCGTGCAGGTCCCGCGAGACGCTGCTGGCCGCCATCTCGACGATCAGTTCCGGCGGCCCTTCCACATAATCGTCGGCGTTCACACGGGATTGGCCGCCGGCCTCGGCGTCGATGCGGAGCAGGGCGTCCGGCTGCGGCTCATTGTCCCGGTCCAGGCGCACGGTGGCGTCGGCCAACGCCGAAACGCGCGGAGTGGAAGCGCAATAGACGTTCAACCACATGATCAGCGCCGCAGTCGGTTTGGCGTGGCTTTCCGCGCGCACGGGTGACGGCATGTACACAACTCCCTCGACCAGTTCGGCTTTCCTGATGTCCGGCCTGGCCAGATAGCGTCGCTCGAACTCGCAGCGCGTCAGCCGGTCGCCATTTTCCAGCGGCACGGGACCAGTGAACACGCCGGGAATGGCCGGGCTGGTCGAGACCTCAGGCGCGGTCATTGGTAACATTCTCCCTCCTGTCGTCGTGCAAGGACGTACGAGATCGAACCCCCGCTTGAACGCGCGTGGAGATTCCCGCGCATGGCTCACGGTTGTCGCTGGAGCCGCCGCATTTTTACGCGACCGCACCAAGCACGGCAGCCTCATGGGACGGTTTCGTGCCCGGATATCGAACCATACCACGCCGAGCTGGTCCACTGCGGGCGCCGCCCGTTACGCGTCGAATGAAGTCGATGCCCTTTCCAAAGCCGGGGCTGTCTCGTAACATGCCCGGCGCACGGCCTTGTACGTGCGCTTGTACGTGCGGAAGGGAGGAACGAACCGACGTGTCAGCATTGGATGGCGTTATCGATTTCGACAAGCTGGGCGGCATGGTGCCGGTGATCGCGCAGGACGACGAGGACGGCGTGGTGCTGATGATGGCGCACATGAACCGCGAGGCGCTCGCCGAAACCTTGCGCACCGGCCGCGTATGCTATTTTTCGCGCAGCCGTAATCGATTGTGGCGCAAGGGGGAGGAGAGCGGCAACGTCCAGGAGTTGCGCGGCCTCTACGTAGACTGCGACGCCGATACGATCCTGGTCAGGGTGCGGCAAATCGGCGGTGCGGCCTGCCACGCGGGCTATCGCAGTTGTTTCTTCCGCCAAGTCGCCGACGGTGAGCTGCACGTGGTCGCCGAGCGGGTGTTCGATCCCGAGAAGGTGTACCGCACATGAGCTCGCCGGTGCTCAAGTTCGGTATTCCCGCCGGCAGCCTGCAGGCCGCCACCGCCGAGCTGTTCCAGCAGGCGGGGTATCGGATCACCTTCCAGTCGCGCTCCTACTATCCCGAGATCGACGACCCGGAGATCGAATGTATCCTGATACGAGCGCAGGAGATGGCGCGCTACGTTCAGGACGGCGTCATGGACGCGGGCCTGACCGGGCGCGACTGGATCGTCGAGAACCGCGCCCAGGTTGTGGAGGTCACCGAGCTGGTGTTCTCGAAGGTGAGCCGCCGCCCGGTGCGCTGGGTGCTGGCGGTGCCGGAGGACTCACCGATCCGGAGCGCGCGCGATCTTCACGGCAAGCATATCGCCACCGAGGCGGTCAACCTCACAACCGACTACCTGACGCGCCACGGCGTGGAGGCGCACGTGGAGTTCTCCTGGGGTGCCACGGAAGTGAAGCCGCCGCGCCTGGCCGACGCCATCGTGGAGATCACCGAGACCGGCAGCTCGTTGCGCGCTAACAACCTGCGCATCGTCGACACGATCGTGGAGAGCACGCCGCGGCTGATCGCTAACGAGGCGGCGTGGCAGGATGACTGGAAGCGCAGGAAGATCGAGAACATAACGCTCATGCTGCGCGGCGCGATGGCGGCGGAGGGCAAGGTGGGGCTCATGATGAACGTGCCCCAGGAGAATCTCGATGGCGTGGTTGCCGTCCTGCCGGCGCTGCAGAAGCCGACCGTGTCGGGGCTGGTGAACGGGGACTGGGTTGCGGTGAATACGGTGATCGACGAGTCGGCGGTGCGTGACATCATCCCGCGCCTCAAGGAAGCGGGGGCGAGCGGCATCGTCGAGTATCCGCTCAACAAGATCATCGAATAGGCCGGCCACCGGGCCGGCAACGCGGAGCGCCGATTCGACAGGACTGGCAGCCGGTGGGCGGTACCCGTGCGCCGGGATCGATTCGAGGCCGTGCAGGACGTCCTGCGGCACGTGTTCGGTTCATGTCGAGAGTTGGCATGAGCGCGCAGTACCGTCCAGAGCCGCCATGGTGCAGGCTCGACTACGGCGCCTCCTGTGGCGTGGTGGGTTCCGGGGCGAGAAAATCCAGGTCGGCGCCGAGGTGGGCGGGCAGTACATGCTCGGCATGCA
>CAYFXT010000034.1:2411-16872 GCA_964346995.1 uncultured Spirochaetaceae bacterium
GCGAGAAAATCCAGGTCGGCGCCGAGGTGGGCGGGCAGTACATGCTCGGCATGCAGGCGCCGCCAGCCGCGCTCCGGCGGTGGCGGTGGTGCAGGGGCCCGGGCTCGCCGCTTGGCCAGTTCCTTCCGGGGCACCAACAGGTCCACCCGTCCCCGGTTCGCGTCCAGTTCGATCAGGTCGCCCTCTTCGACGAATGCCAGCGGACCGCCGCGCGCTGCCTCCGGCGAGCAGTGCAGCACCACGGTGCCGCCGGCGGTGCCACTCATGCGCGCGTCCGATACCCGTACCATGTCGCGCACCCCGGCGGCCGCCAGCTTGCGGGGAATGGGCAGCGAGCCGGTCTCCGGCATGCCGGTGGCCGCCGGACCGCTGTTGCGCAGCACCAGCACGTGGTCCGGCGTGACCGGCAGCGCCGGGTCGTCGATGCGTGCCGCCAGATCGGCGGGCGACTCGAACACCAGCGCCGGCCCGCGGTGGCGCAGCAGGGCAGGGGTGGCGGCCGAGCGCTTGAGGACCGCCCCGTCGGGTGCCAGCGAGCCGCGCAGTACGGTGAGCGCCCCCGGTGGACCGATCGGCTCACCGAGCGTACCGACTACCGGAGCCGCTCCGCCCGCCGTGCCGGCGTCGGTCCCCTGCCTCTGCGTGGCGGACGTGGGCGCGCTGCCGCTGGATGGGGCACCGGCGTGCCTGGCGGCGCCAGAGGCGCCAACCGCTGCAATGCCGCGCGCTGCCGCCTCGATTGCGTTCGGGTTCGTGCCGCCACGTACGGCGAGCTGCTCGCCCAGCGTCAGGCCGCTCACACACGGGGCGTCGAGCCGCAGCAGCGGGCGCAGCTCGGCGAGCACCGCGGGCATGCCGCCGGCACGATGCAGGTCCTCCAGCCACAGGTCGCCGCTGGGCTTGCAGTTGACCAGCAGCGGTACCCGCCCCGCGGCCGCCTCGAAGGCGGCCAGGGTAAGCGGAACGCCGGCACGGCGGGAAATTGCGAGCAGATGGATGATGGCGTTGGTGGAGCCGCCGATCGCCAACAGGGCGGTGACGGCATTGGCGAACGCTGCCGGCGTAAGCAGGTCTCCGGGGCGCACCGGGGCCTGCGCCAAGGCGGCGGCGCGGCGGCCCGCGGCCGTGGCGTGCCGCAGGCGCGCCCCGGAACCGGACGGCGCGGTGGCACCGCCCGGCAGCATCATGCCCAGCGCTTCGGCCAGGCAGGCCATGGTGGAAGCGGTCCCCATCACCATGCACGTGCCACCGGTGGGGCACAGTTCCTGCTGCACGTCGCCGAGCGCCGCGTCATCCAGCTCACCGGCGCGGTACCGCTGCCAGTGGGCGCGGCAGTCGGTGCAGGCGCCGAGCCGGGTGCCGCGCCAGGAACCGGTGCGCATTGGGCCGGTCACCACCGACACCGCCGGCACGTTCGCCGATGCCGCGGCCATCAGTTGCGCCGGTACGGTCTTGTCGCAGCCGCCGAGCAACACCGCCGCATCCATCGGGTAGGCGGTGAGCGCCTCCTCGGTCTCCATCGCCAGCAGGTTGCGGTACAACATCGAAGTGGGCGTGATCAGGATCTCGCCCAGCGAGAGGGTCGGCAGGGTGAGCGGCAGCGCGCCCCCCTGCAGCACGCCGCGCCGCGCCGCAGCCACCAGCGCCGGCATGTCGCGGTGGCAGGTGGTGTAGTCGGAGGTGGTATCGACGATTGCTACCACGGGACGCGCCAGATCGGCTTCGTCGTAGCCGGCGGAGGCCAGGAATGCACGGCGCAGAAATGAACTGAAGCCGGGGTCGCCGTAGTCGGTGAGCCGGCCGTCGATGCCGGATGCCGAATGATCCACCGTGGCAGCCGCCTACCGAGCGCGGACGACGGCGCCCTCCAGCTCCTGATGGCCGGCGCGCAGATCTTCGAGGTACTGGGTCAACTCCTGCGACTTGCCGCGCAGCGACAGCAGGGCTCCCGGTTCCTCCGCCGGCGCCGCGCGCAGGCGTGGTACGTCGAGCGCGAGCTGCTGCAGCGCCAGCACGGCGGATTTGGCGCGCAGGTCGATCATCTCCATCCGTTCCTGCAGATCCTGCAGCGACTTGAGCTGGCCCTCGTACTGTTCTACCGCCCGCTCATATTCGCGGCGTAGATCGGTCGAACCGGCCTGCTCCAGCTTGCCGCGCAGAGCTGCCAGCTCCTGCGTCACCTCGGCCGCCGATACCCGCGCACCAGCTCGTTCCAGATCTCTGCGCGCCCGGAGCAAAGCGCCGATGTGCTGCGTGTAGGTATCGATCTCCGGCTGCAGCTCCGAACGCCAGCGCGCGGCCTCATCACCGCCGTTGCGCAGACCGGCGAGAATCGATTCGCGCAACTCCGCGGCCTCCGCCAGCAACGGTTGGTCCGCGAGCAGAACTTCGCCTTCGTCTACGGCAAGCGTGGTGACGTCCGCGGCCGCGTCGAGATCGACCCCGTCCTCCTCCAACTGGCGGCGCAGACGGCGACGCCGGGAACGCGCCACGGCGTAGTGGATGGCAAGCGGAGCTGCCAGCGCCCAGACAATCGGGACGATCGCCCACGGACCTGGGCCTGGGGCGAGAAAGATGTTGATTCCCATGAGGAACGCGGACAGGCTGGCGGCCGAGCTGAGATGGTGGCGCAAGCCGCGACGAATCGTAAACAGTCTGCGCACCTGCTGAAGCGTGCGCTTGCCAAGTGGCGGCAGGGCAGCGGCGGCGCGTGCTTCTCGTGCCCGCAGGCGGGCCTCGGTGAAGTGGTGCAGCAGGCCGATTCCCCATCCGCTGAGGGGGAACAGGAACCACAGAAAGCCGGGCGACGTGATGACGTTGGTCAGCAGGAGCAGGGTGTTGACGACGGCGTAGGTAACGGCGTGGACGGTAAGCTTCGACTTGGCTTTGTCGGCTCGCTCCCGCGTCTGGCGCACGAAGCGGGCCAAACGCTCACGCGGTGAGCGGCGCGGCGCCGAGCGCTCGTCCGACTCGGATGGTGATGGTTGCGTAGCCATGGTTCGCTTGTCTCATCATACCAACTCCCTACCAGCGTGTGGTAATGCGGCGCAGTGAGTTCGTATCGCCGGCTTGGGCCACCGTCTTCGGGAACCCGGCGCCCCACGCGCAGACGCGGGGACTCAGCCGCCCGAGTTGTGGTTCAGTTGTGGTTCAGAGTCGCCGTGGCGAATACGACATGGAACGGCTTGCAGTAAATCACCACGCTGCCGTAACGGGCCACATCGGTGTCGTCCGGGAGCTGGTAATTCTGGTCGCCTACATTGCCCTTGAGCGATCCCAGGTCGATGTATTCGCCGAGGTCGTGGCGATTCGTGGGCAGAGGTGCTTCGGCCAGCAGTACGTGCAGGTCGGGGCCGTTGGTGGCCCGGAATTCCTCGAAGCGCAGTACGCGTCCCAGCGCGGGAATGTCGTACAGCCTGGCCGTGCCGCTGCCCTTGTGGAACCGATCGGCGTCCTTGAACTCGCCGCTGGCCAGCAGCACCGGCGCGCCGGGCATCGGCTCGACCGTGTGCCTGTCCGGCATCGCCGCGGCGAAACGCTCCACGTCGCGGCGAATACGATCCCGCACCCGTTCCGGCATCTCGTCCATCGCCTCTGCGGAGGGGATGGCGTCCATGATCTTGCGTTCCATGGCGTCCAGCTCCTCCGCAGACATGCCCTTCATTTCCGCCGCGCTCGGCACCTCGAACGGAAACGCCTCGCTGACCATCCGATTGATGAACAGCGGCGACGCCAGGTACCAGCCGACGGCTACCACTACCACGGCCCCGGCGATCGCTCCAACTACCAGTACGCGCCGATTCATGTTACGCGCGCGGGAGTGGGCCGTGGCGCTCGCGCGTGTCCTCGTCCGCCCGGTAGATCACGCGCCCGCCGGACAAGAACGGCACCGCCATGCCCCAAAGGTCGCCGGAGCGCCCGCGAATCGGAGCGCTGCTGTACTGCGGCAGATAGACGCGGCGCATGCCGTCGCTGGTATTGGCGCCGCTGCGATGCAGGTTGTAGCTGCTGAACGCCGCGATGCTGCCCGCAGGAGCGATTACCGGCTCGCCCGGATCGTCGCCGGCGTAGCCCACCAAGTCGTTGCTGCCCTCCTCGCGGCTGTGGCCGTAGATGGTGTCGCGCGTGCCACCGCGGGAGTGGGGCAGCACGTAGGCGGTGCCGTTGGTTTCGTCCACGTCGTCGAGTGCACACCAGCAGGTGAGGTAGGGCGGATGCTCGGCGCTCGGGTCGCGGGTACGTACGTAGCCGGAGTCCTGGTGCCAGGAGAACTTCATGCCCTGCTCAGGCCCCTTTACCACCCATTGCTCGTTGAACAGATACACCTCGTCGCCGAGCAGGCGCAGCGTTACCTCAGCCATCAGTTCCCCGAATATGAAGCTGCGCATGCGCCGGCTCGCGCGGTAGCGATTGCCGATGAAGTAACGGCTGCCGCGGTGGGTGATGCCGATGGAGGAGATGCCCTGCTCATCCATCACCGCGTCGATGTAGCCCAGGAAGTAGGAACACTCCTCGCGCAGCATCGTCACCGTCTCCGTATCGATCACGCCTTCCAGAATGCACAGCCCCTCTTCGCGAAACTGCTGACGCTGGGCGTCGCTTACCACCGTACTGTCGTTCTTCATCTCCCGTACTCCATCAGTCGTAGGTGCGGATGCCGGTGCGGTGCGCGGCCACCCAGTCCCAGTTGATCTGCGCGCCGAGGCCGGGCACCTGGCCCACCGGCACGTGACCGCGCTCATCGATGGCGTCCAGGGCGTCGCGGTGGTCCAGATACAGTTCGGCGCCGTGCGATGCAGGCGCCTTGGGGTGCACCAGCCCCATCTCGTAGTAGTTGGTGTTGCGGATCGCAGCCATGCACTGGCGCGCCGCCGGACTCGGGCCGTGGAACTCGATGTCGATGCCGAGCGCCTCGGCGGCGTGGGCGAGCTTCATCACTCCGGTGATGCCGTCGTAGCCCACGTCGCCGCGTACGTAGTCGGTGGCGTCGGCCACTACGAAGTCGATGTGCGGCTCCAGGGAGCGCACGTGCTCGGTCTGCAGTAGCGGCGTGCTGATCAACTGGCGCAGCTTGCGGTGGGCGAACTGGGAGATGCCGCCGTCGCGGAACGGATCTTCATACCAGAAGAACTGTGCCGCGTCGCACGCGCGTCCCACCTTGACCGCGTCGCCGAAGGTGCGCAGCTCGCAGGCGGGATCGAGCATCAGGTCCATGCCGTCACCCACCGCCGCGCGCACCGCCAGCACGTTGGCCACCTCGCGCGCCACCGGCGCCTTGCTCCAGCCGTGGATCTTGAACGCCGGGTAGCCCATCTCCTGACACTGGACGGCGAAGTCGGCGTACGCCTCGGGGCTGTCGAGGCCGCCCGCATCGTCGCCGTGGTAGGTACTCGCGTAACAGGGCACCGACTCCTTGTGGCCGCCGAGCAGGCGATGGATCGGCACGTCGAACAGCTTGCCGGCGATGTCCCACAGCGCGATGTCGATCGGCGCCACCCCGATGCGTGCACTCTGCCGCAGGGCGCGCTTGATGTCGTCGTAGATCTTCTCCCGGTGCAGGGCGCTCTTGCCCTTGAGGTAGTGCCAGAACTGCGGGATGGTGGACAGCTCCGAGGCGCGTCCCGCCAGGCACTCGCCCACCGGGCCGGTGTCGGTGAACAGACGCAGGATCTGGCCGCCGCTCTGCAGCCGGCCGCCCGGCTCGTACACCATGTTGAAGCCATCCCCGTCGTATCCCATGTCGGCCACTTCGTGGCGGAACTGGTGAATTTCGATCTTGGTGATTTTGGGATCGGTCATTGCCTTTGCACTCTTGCGCCCCACCTTGGGCCGTGTGTGGGTGGTTGTCAACCGCTTCCGGTCACGGCGGAAGGCTGGATCACCGCTGCACCACGCCGACCTGGATGATCGGTGTCGGGTTCGCCGTCGTTGTATCGTCGACGACGCTGTTCGCCCTGCTCTCCTTGCGGTTGTGTCGGCGAGCGACCCGGCGCCGCTGGCGGGAATACCCGGTTCAGGGAGCCGCCGGGCGGTCGACGGTAAGCAGGTACAGGTCAGCCACGTTCGTGCCCGTGGGCCCCGGCGTGAACAGCGTCCCGGCCGCGGACCCGAAGCCGTAGGAGTCGTTGTCGGCCAGTGCCGAGCGCAGGTCGAGGTGGTCGGCGTCGGCAAGGGCTGCGTAGTCCGCGAAGGCGCCGGCGGCGTCGCTGGGGCCGTCATTGCCGTCGGTGCCGGCTGCCAGGAAGGTGGCGCGCATCGGCGGGTCGGCGTCGTCCGCCATCTGCGCCAGGAATGCCAGCGCCATCTCCTGGCAGCGCCCGCCGCGCCCGCCGCCGGTCACGGTTACCGTGGTCTCGCCGCCGGCGACGATGCAGGCGGGCAGGCGCAGCGCCAGGCGCGAGCTGTGCAGATCGCGCGCCAGAGCGTAGAACACGTGTGCGATCTCACGTGCCTCGCCGGTGAGCTGGGTGGAGAGCACGAGGGTTTCGTAGCCGCGACGGCGGGCGGCACCGGCTGCGGCGGCCACCGCCGCCCGGCCGGAGCCGAGCAGCAGGTTGCTGGTGTTCGCGAAAGCGCGGTGATCGGCCATGGGAGTGTCGGCGACCGCGCCGGACCGGCCCGCTTCGATCAGCGCGCGTACCGCGGCCGGCGCCGCCTGCCACAGCCGGTAACGCTGCAGGATGGCAGCCGCGTCGGCGAAGGTGGTGGGGTCGGGCGCGGTGAGGCCGGAGGCGATGGTGTCGAGGCGGTCGCCTACCACGTCGGAGAGAATCAGGTTGAGCGAGGTAGCCGGATACATCAGCGCTGCCATGCGGCCGCCCTTGAGCGCCGAGAGGTGCTTGCGCACGCAGTTCAGTTCGCCGATGGTGGCGCCGGCGGACAGCAGCAGGCGAGTGGTCTCCTGCTTGTCGGCCAGGGTCAGACCCTCGGCAGGGGCGGTCAGGAGCGCCGAGCCGCCCCCGGAGATTACACTCACCAGAAGGGTATCCGCAGCCGCGCGCCGGCACTCGGCGGCCAGGGCGTGGCCGGCGGCTACGCTCTGGCCGCCCGGTACCGGATGATCCGCCTCCAGGAGCCGCGCGCGGCGCAGGCCGGAGCCGGCGTGGCCCAGCTTGGTCACCACCACCCCGCCGGCGAGGCGCTTCCCGAGCACCACCTCCACCCCGCGGCCCATCGCCGCCGACGCCTTGCCGACGCCGATCAGCCGCACCTCCCGGAATCGGTCCAGGTCGAGCCGCACCGGTCCGCCATCGCCGCTCGCGGTCAGGGTGCTCCCGTCCACGGTGATCTGGTCGACCACCATCGCTTGCGGATCGACCCGGCGCAATCCGGCCTCGTAGAGCGCTACCAGCGTCGTGCGGTTCGGTGTCATCGGGAGTCTCCCGCGGCGCCGCACGTGCCGGCAACGCGTGCGCCCGGCGTCGCTCGCCGCGCGCGGGCGGCCAGGGCGGCGCCGCGGGTGCGCATTCCCGTTCCGTGGCAGCAGTACGAGCAGACGCCGCCACGCGGACGAGCCGACCCGCGCGTGAGCGCTCTTCCACTTGGCGGGAATGCACCCGCGGTGCCGGTCGCCAGGCGTGGGCGGTCGGTGTGCCGCTGGCAGGCGGCGAGCAAGCTTCGTATCACTCCACGCCACCGGCGACGACCACGTCGCGGTACCAGAACGCGCTGTGTCGGGGCGTCCGGGCGCCGGTGCGGAAGTCGACATGCACCAGACCGAACCGCTTGCGGTAGCCGTGCTGCCACTCGAAGTTGTCGAGCAGCGACCACACGAAGTAGCCGCGCAGCGGTACCCCTGCGTCGCACGCGGTGCCGGCCGCCTCGAGGTGGGCGCGCAGGAAGTCGCGCCGCGCGCGGTCGTCGAACACCTCGACCGCACCCGGCGCATCGTCGTAGGCGGCGCCGTTCTCGGTCACGTAGACCGCCGGCGGCGTGTATTCGCGATGTACGCGCAGCAACACCTCGGCGAGCCCGTCCGGATACACTTCCCAGCCCATCGCCGTGCGCTTCCGATCGCCGTCGGCGCCGACGTCCACGACGCGGAAGCCCAGCTCCTTCTGCCGCCGCCCCCCGGCAGGTGTTGCGCCCGAAGTCACCACGGAGCGGAAGTAGTAATTGACCCCGAGGAAGTCGAGCGGCGCGGCGATCGTGGCGAGGTCTGGTTCGTACCCGTGCGGCAGCAGATCCAGCTCCCTGTAGGCATCGCTGAGGTCCTCGGGATAGGCGGCGCGGAACAGCGGATCGAGATACCAGCGGTTGCCGTAGCCGTCGGCGCGCTGCGCGGCAGCGGAGTCACCGTCACCGGCCGGATGCACCGGCGACAGATTGAGAGCGATGCCCACCTGCGCCTGCGGAACCAGGTCGCGCAGCACCTCGACCGCCAGGCCGTGCGCCAGCAGCAGATGATGGGCTGCCTGCAGAGCGGTGCCGAGGTCGCGCATACCGGGGGCGTGAACGCCGAACTCATGGCCGAGATGGGCGGCGACCTGCGGTTCGTTGATGGTGACCCAGAGCGGCACCCGGTCGCCGAGGCGGAGCGCCACCTGCTCGGTGAAGTCGGCGAAGTAGCGCGCGGTGTCGCGCGCCGGCCAGCCGCCGCGTGCCTGCAGCCCCTGCGGCAGATCCCAGTGGTACAGCGTGACCACCGGCGTGACGGCGTTCTCCAACAGGGTATCGGTGAGACTGTCGTAGAAGTCGAGCCCGGCTCGGTTGACCACGCCGTAGCCGCGTGGATAGACCCGCGGCCAGGCGACCGAGAAGCGGTAGGCTGCGATGCCGAAGCGCGCCATCAGTGCCGTGTCTTCCCGATACCGGTGGTAGTGGTCGCAGGTGGTGGCCGCGCTGACGCCGCCGGCAATCTTTCCGGGGCGGCGCGCGAAGGTGTCCCAGATCGAGTCGCCGCGTCCGGCCTCGGTGGCGCCGCCCTCGATCTGGTAGGCGGAGGTGGCGACACCCCACAGAAAGTGGTCGGGAAACCGCCTCATGGCCGGCCTGCGCTGTCGCTACCGTTCCTCGCCGGGCACGATGAGGATGCGGCCATCCTCCTCCACCAGCTTCACGCGTCCGCCGATGCGGTAGGCGTCGCGCATGTCGGCCGGAATCTGCAGCCGTCCTGCGGAGTCGAGCAGGGTGAAGTGCTCGTGGCTGGCGTCGCCTTCGGCGGCGGCTCGGGATCGAGCCGCCGGACCGGCGTCGTCGCCATCCTCGCTGGTGGCATCGGGGCCGATCGCCGCGCTCTGCAGCGCGGCGATCGCTTCGGCGGTGCCCTGCTCCGTGTAGGTGACCGGAGAGCGGCGGATCGACTCCGTGCTGGTCTTGCCGTCGCGAATCTGCACGTAGCGGTCCAGGGCGCGCGCCATCGAGGTATCGTGAGTAACGATCACCACGGTTACGCCCAGCTCGCGGCGTACCGTGTCGAACACCTCCAGCAGCCGGATCGTGTTCTCGGTGTCCAGGGAGCCGGTCGGCTCGTCGGCGAGCAGCACCGGCGGCTGGTTGGCCAGTCCGATGGCGATCGCGACACGCTGTTGTTCGCCCCCCGACATGGTAACCGGGCGGTGGTGCAGGCGGTGCCCGAGTCCGACCAGTGTGAGCAGCCGTTCGGCGCGTGTGTGATCGAAGCGCCCCGAGAGAATCATCGGCAGTTGCACGTTCTCGGTTGCGGTCAGGTAGGGAATCAGGTTGCGGCCCACATTCTGCCATACGAATCCGACGTTGCGGCGACGGTAGCGCAGCCGCTGCCGCTCCGAGATGCGAATCAGATCGGTGCCGTCGACCACCGCCTTGCCCGCCGACGGCGCATCGAGTCCGCCGAGGACGTTCATCAACGTGGTCTTGCCGCTGCCGCTGGGGCCGATGATGCCCATTACCTCGCCGCGCCGGATGGTCAGGTCCAGTCCCTGCAGAGCCACTACCTCCACGTCTTCGATCTTGTAGATCTTGACCAACCCTTCACAGCGGATGAAATCGTCGCCGGCCATGCCGTCTAACCCTCCTCGCCGAGCCGTAGCGCACTCGCCAGTCGGGCGCGCACCAGGAACAAGGCCAGGGCGACCACCCCGACCACGAACGCGGCCCCGATGATGGCGACGATGCGCGTCAGATCATCGAGATTGGTGACGATCAGGAACGGCGGCACCGGTTGTACCTCGCTGGCGCGGTCGCGCAGGAACGGCAGGAACAGGCTGGTGGCGACGTTGCCGCCGACGATGCCGATCACCAGGCCGATGCCGACCGTCAGGAGTTGCTCCAGACCGACCACGCCCAGGGTCTGCAGCAGCGACAGGCCGTTGGCGCGCAGCGCACCGAACTGAATCAACCGCTGGCGCGTCGAGTAGATGGTGTATACCACGAACGCCAGCACCGCCACTGCCGCCGCGGCCAGGAAGCCGATGGTGAGGATGCCGAAGAAACCGCGCCGGTAGGGTTCGCGGTGCAGGTCGCGCAGGATCTGTTCGGTATCGAGCCGTTGCCACTCCCACACGCCGATGGTGGCGAGCCGCTGCACGATGTGCGGAATCGCCTCCGCCGAGGTGATGTCGTACCACGAATCGTAGGGCTCCAGCGCGATGAAGTCCTGGACGTGGTCGAGGTTCATGATCACGAACGGACGGTGTTCCGGGTTGAGCGATGGCCAGTACGGTACGACGCCCACGACGTAGGCGTCGATCCGCTGATTGTTGTAGTTGATGGTGATCGCGTCGCCCGGCTTGAGGTTGCCGCGGCGCTTCAGCTCGGCGCTGACCAGAGCGCCCTGGCGATGGTTGCTCAGTTGTGTGAGGTAGTCGTAGAAGTGCGGATCGAACAGGTCGGACCGATACCAGGCAACGGGAGCAAACTCGTGCGGCACGATGGCCATCATGGTAACCGAGCCGGCGTGCAGGGAGGCGTTGCGCGCCTCGGCGCGGCGTACCAGCACCCGCGCAGCGGCTTCCACGCCCTCGATATCGAGGCGCTTGAAGAACGGTGGTTCCGCGGCCGCGGTGGGGCGCGGCTGGTCGTACGAGGTGGGCTGCACCGCGCCCGCCATCCCGGCCGCCTGCTGCTCGTCCGGCGGTTCCCACGCCTCGCGAATCACCAGCTCGGCGCCGTTCAGATAGCGCACGCGGTCTTCGAAGTTGACCAGCAGCGTACGCGCCGCCGAGCCGTTGTAGATGCCCATGGCAACGGTGAGGATGAGCAGCACCAGGAGCGACACGTACTGCCCCGAGCTGCGGCTCAGGCGGCGAAAGGTGAGCTGCAGGACGATGCCGCGGAACCGGTTGCTCAGCCAGCCGAGGCCGGCCATGGCGAGGGGGTAGAGGCGTAGCGCCACCAGACCGCCGCCGATGAAGAACGCCACCGGCACCAGGAACAGAATCGGGTCAGCGTCGACCGTGGCCTCGGTGGCGAGGCGCACCTGTTGCCAGCGCAGGGCGCTGTAGCCGTAGAACGCGAGCCCGAGCACGATCAGGTCGAGGAAGTAGCGGTGCCAGAATGAGCGCCGCAAGCCGCGTGCCTGCACCTGGCGCAGGGTGACCACCGAGAACCGGGAGCTGGCGATCACCGGCGCAACCGCGGCCAGCACCGCCACTGCGGTGGCCAGCAGCGCAAACCGACGCGACTGCTCGGTCACCACCACCGGAAGCGGCCGTACGCCGCTCGCCACCGGCGCCGCCGGGTCGGCCGCCGCCGTGGCGGCCGCGGCCTGCTCTGGCACCGCCGCCGCAGCCTGCACGGCCGCGTCACCGGCAGCGCTGAATTCGAGGAATCCCTGGACGTTGGCCACCAGGCGGCCGATCACCACGCCGAGGTAGGGGCCGACCAGGGCGGCGACCGCGGCCAGGATCAGCCACTCCAATGCGAAGCTGGCCAGCACCTGCATGCGCCCGGCGCCGCGGCTGTGCAGCACCGAGATCTCGGTCACCCGGCGCTCGACCGCCAGCGCGGCAATCAGCATCACGTACACCAGGATCATGCCGATGGTCGGGGCGGCCAGGGAGAACAGGAACAGCGCCACTTGATCGAGCGTGGTCTTGAACCTGCCGAAGAACTCCAGCGGTGCCAGCCAATACTTGGTGCCGGGTGCGATCCGCGCCGCGCGCTCCTCCGCCGCCGTCAGATCGGTGATCAGGCCGCCGAGCTGATCGACCCGCACCAGGCGGTCGTCGAACACCCACTGCAGGTCGTAGGTGGACGTGCGCAGGCCGACAGCCTGCATGCGCGCGAACACCTCCGGCGGCATGAACAGCCGTCCCGGCAGCGGCGGGTAGACCCACTCGCGGGTGGTGACGCGGGGTTCCGTTTGCGGCCGGAACATGCCCACCACCTCGATCGGCACCAGGGCAAAGCGCTGCCGCTGGTAACTCTCCACCCGCAGGTCGGCAATCTCTTCGTCCGGGAGCAACTGGTAGGCCCAGACGTAGCGCTGGCCGACGATCAGCTCCAGATCGTCGAGCGTCTTCTCGTCGGCGACCACTTCCACCACGTCGTCGTCGCGGGCCTCGTACCAGCGCCCGAGACTGATGTCGGCGTGCGCCGCGAGGTTGCTCATGAAGGAGAGTTCCGCCCGCGTGGCGCGCCCGGAGGGATCCGCTTCGTCGTTGAGCAGAACGAAGTCGCTGCCGAAGCTGCCGTAGAATGAAGTGGCGATGGCGGCATGGCCGACCCGTCCGGGCAGCTCGCCGTCGAGGTAGCGTTGCAGCCGGATGAGCTGATCCGCGGTCACTGGCTCTTTGCGTCGGCTGTTGCGGTGCGCCATGATCACCGCGAACGGCGGGCGAAACTCGTCCTGCTGGCGCCAGTGCTGGATGAAGCTGCGCTGCAGACCGGCGGCGGTGTAGATCGGCACGGCCGCGGCCAAAAATAAAAAAAAAACCAGACCGGTGAGCAGTGCGCCGAGCAGGCGCCAGTTGCGCGCCATCCGCTGCAGTGTGATCCACAGGACGGCCAGGGGATAGAGGATCACCGCAGCCGGGGCGAGGCCGCGCTCACGCCGCGACTTGACGCGCCCGTAGCTCAGCGTTGGCGAGTCCGTGGGCACGGGTGGGGAACCGCTCTCGTAACCGCCGCCGGCGGCGCCGCTCACTTGCCGATTACCAGTTGGCCGGACTCCAGGCCGGTCAGAATCTCCACCTGGGTGTCGGTGCGGACGCCGACGCGAACGTCGACCTCGCGGCGCAACTCGCCTTCGAGCACGCGCACGTAGGTGCGCTCGCGGAATTCGCGCAACCCGGCGGCCGGTATCACCAGCGTCTGCGGCCGGCTCTCCACGATGATGCGGGCAGTGAGCCTCGCCTGGGCGCGCAGTTCGATGGAGGAATCCTCCAGGGCGAGGTGGGCGATGTACTCGTCGCGGCGCAGGGTCGGGTCGGTGGCCTGGTTGCGGCTGGTCACCGCCATCACCTCGCCGGGCGACCAGGATCCGCGGCTGACCTCGACCAGCACCGGCTGTCCGGGAACGACGCGTTCGAATTCATCGACATTGACCCGCATCTGCAGTTCCAGCTCGGTGGGATCGGACACCTCGATGATCGTCCTGTACTCCTGGAGCAGCTCCCCCACTTTGCCGCGCACCGTCTTGACCACGCCGTCGTAGGGCGAGCGGATCACGTAGGCGCCGACGCGGTCGCGCAGGTAGTCGGTGCGGATCTCCTGCTTGGTAAGCTCCAGCTCATTGATGGCGAGATCGGCGCGCGTCAGGTTGCCGGCGGCCATCGCCTGATGGCGGAGCCGGGCGATTTGCAGATCCATCTCCGCGAGGCGCAATTCCTGCTCCAGATCGGCGCTCTCCAGCCGCGCCAGAACCTGGTTCGCCTGCACCTCGTCGCGTACCGAGACGTTGAGCACGGTCAGGCGGCCTGGTTCCCGGAAGTACAGCTCCACCTCGCGCGTGGGGGTGACCACTGCGGTGCCCCGCACCTCCACCGCCAGATCAATCTGCTCCACCGGATAGGTGACCGCTCGCGAGCGCAGCGGAATGGGCGGCAGCTCGCGTGGCAGATCCTCCTCGTCGTCCGGGAGTGCGCTGCAGCCCAGCAGCACGGTGATGAGCAGCACCCCGGTCAGCGGGGCGCGAATCGAATGGCAAATGACTCGATGCGCTAGCACGCGGCACTCCGTTCGAGCTTGAGCTCGCCGTCCTTCATGGAGTACACCTCGTCGGCGAAGTCGGCGGCGGTGGGGTCGTGGCTGGTCAGACAGATCGCGATGCCGCGTTCGTGCGCCAGGCTGCGCAGAAGCGCCAGCACACGATGGCCGGTAGTCTGGTCCAGCTCACCGGTTGGCTCGTCGGCGAGCAGCACTTCCGGTTCCTTGACCAGCGCCCGGGCGACCGCCACCCGCTGCTGCTCGCCGCCGCTCAACTCGTAGATGCGGTGGTGGGCGCGCGGGGCGAGTCCCACCATGTCGAGGTACTCCAGGGCGCGCTTGCCGGCGGCGCGCGGGCTGGTACCAGCGATGCGCAGCGGCACGTCGACGTTCT
>CAYFXT010000035.1:0-15397 GCA_964346995.1 uncultured Spirochaetaceae bacterium
GCGCGCTGCTGCTTGCACTTCGGCGAGGAACCCGTGCCGGGTGAGCATGCGTATCTACATGCATGTCGTCGGTGCACAAGGTGTCGCTGTCGACAGTGGTGCAACTCATCAGGGCACATTGAACTGCGCCTGTACGGTGGCTGGTACGAAGATCGGACACCGACACGCGACGCACAGTCGCTCAGTGCAACGCTGCGCGAACACTATCCTATGGCGATCTCCGGCGAACCTGATCGACGCGTCATCGTCAACGTGCAACTTGCCTATAGCATGAAGTGTGATCCATCACGTCACTTGTGGTATACGCTGAGGTCGAAAACAGCACCCCGCGGTGTGGAATTCCTGGATCCTTCGTCGGCCGGATGCAGATTCGCCGATCGTTGCCCACTGCGTCCGGGCTACGATTTCTTCGTCCGCGGGCACTGCCCGGAGCCGGACTGCCGCTTGACCGGTCCGCTCGTCCTCCGGCGCCGAGAACAGAAGCTCGTCGACACGATGCTGGCCGCCGACGTCTTCTTCGACGTGTACTCGAATGAGCGCCAGATCGCAGTTGTGTCGTCGGACGACGATCTGTGGCCGGCGATCAGAACGGCGCTGCAGTTCGGCGTACGCGTCGTTCACATCCATACGGAGAGCGGGTATGCGACGAGGCAGAGCTACGTGCGCGGCCAGAGCGCCGGCTACGTACAGGTCAATCTTCTGAAAGGGGACGGATAATGGACTACGATGCATTTCGGAACATTCTTACCGCCTTCGCCGATAGTCCCGTCGACATGGAGCGCGGCAAGCTGATCGTCGAAGTCAGAGACGATCTCATCGAGGCGAGACTGTTTTTCCGAGACGGTGATGTCCAGGTAGAGGAAAACGGCGTACAGGATCGTGGCTTCGATTGGATTGTCAAGCGAATCGCGCGGCTGCCCATCCTTGCCGACAGGATTCTCACGAACGTCCCGCATGAGCCGCACTTCATCGAACCTGCCGGGAGGCTGTTGCCGCGGATCGAACGTGCGCCGGATGATTCCGAGATGAAGCTGACCGGGGTCACAGGCCCGATCCTCGATCTGTTGAATGAACGGCCGGAGGGAGTGTCCACCGGCGTGTACCTGACCTCCGACGCCGGGGAAGGGAAGACGACGCTGATCCGGCATCTGGCTCACCGACAAGCGCAGCAGTACAAGGAGAAAAAGACCGACTGGCTGCTCGTTCCCATTGCGCTCGGTGGACGCCCCTTTCTCCGTTTCGATGACGTTATCATCGGTACGCTCACAAACACGCTTCGGTTTCCGTTCCTTTACTACGAGGCGTTCGTATGGCTCGTCCGGATGGGGGTGATCGTACCTGCCCTGGATGGATTCGAGGAGATGTTCGTCGAGGGCCAGGCGGGCGACGCCGTGTCCGCACTCGGCAATCTCATGCAGCTTCTCGACTCTCGAGGGACGATTCTCATCGCCGCCAGGCGTGCGTACTTCGAATACAAGAGCCTCCCGACGCAGGCGTTGCTGATCGATTCGTTTCGGGAACAGAGCGCCGACTTCGCGCGCGTTCACTTGTACAGATGGGACCGCGAACGGTTCATCGCGTACGCCGGCAAACGGAACGTCCAGGACGGCCCCGCTCTGTTCGCCGAGGTTGCGGACAAGCTCAACGATCCAGAACATCCCCTGCTGACGCGCGCTGTGCTGGTACAGCGCTTGATGGACATCGCATCCGACGGAGCCGGCCGCGATGGTCTGATCGCACACATCACCGCCGACCACGACAGAGTGTTCGAACGTTTCGTGGAGTCCATCGTCGGGCGTGAGGCCGAGAAGTGGATCGATCGTTCCGGGCAACCCGTTCGCCCGCTGCTTACCGTCGAGCAGCATCACGATCTGTTGGCGGAAATCGCTCTGGAGATGTGGGTCAGCGAGACCGAGGTATTGAAGTCCGATGCGTTCGACTTGGTGGTCGATCTGTATACCGAATCGTGCGGAATGGACGCGGGCGTCACCGGTCAGATGCGCGAGCGGGTACGACAGCACGCGCTTATCGTACCTGCCGATGTGCGCGACACGTTTCGATTCGATCATGAGGAGTTCTACCGCTACTTTCTCGGACGAGCAATGGCGCGCACGATTGTCAGTGGGGACGTGACGGACGTTCGTCGTGCGTTCCGTAGAGCGCGGCTTCCCGATCTTGGGGTCGCCGTTGCTACGCGCGGGGTACGGTGCGCAGCGCCCGCCGTCTCCGACGTGGTCGCCACGCTCAATGCCGCGTGCGCAACCGAGCCTCATGCATCCTTCGTCAAGGACAACGCGGGGAGCTTGGCGGTGGGGCTGATTGACCGTGATGGCGGTACAAAACGTGTCGTGATCAAGCGGATGTCGTTTCCGATCGATTCGTTGCGCAAGCGACAGATCGATAACGTGGAGTTTCGAGACTGCTATTTTCAGCGAACCGGTCTTGAGCAGACGACCATTCGGAATTGCCGCTTCGATCGCTGTCAGTTCGCTCAGATCGACCTGTCCGACGTGGACCATATTCGTGGATCCACGTTGCACGACTGTGAGATCTACGCCGTCGTTCGGTCTGCGGACGAGCGGGCGATCTTTGTGCCAAGTATAATCGACAGGATCGTCCAGGAGAAGGGCTTCGAGGTCGCGGCGCGAGAACAGCAGGGTCCTCCAGAGCCCGTTCAGGAGTTGGCGCCGGAAAGGAAGTTGATCCTCACGGAGCATATGTGCCGAGTGTTTTCTCGCTCGACCGGCGTGAACGAGAACACGTTCAGACAGCGCATGGGAACGGACGCCGGCCTGTTCTTCAAGGAGGTCCTGCCGAAGCTGGAGAGCCACTCGGTTGTCGAGGAGGTCGACTACAAGGGGGCCGGACAGCAGCGCCGCTATCGGCTCGGTGTATCGCTGCGTGCCGTCCAACAGTCGATCGAACGGGCCGAGGGGAGCTTCGAGATGTTCTTGCGGGAACTCACCAATTGAGCGTGACGCCTCGATCAGGGGCTCACGTTTCGTCAGGCGAGAGCCGAGCCCGGCTCGGCACGGCGCTGGAGCGGCTTGCCACCGGACGCTTCGTGATCACCGTTGAGCAGACGCAGGCCAATACCCTGTCAACCTGATACGACTGCGTGCTAACATGGCTCCCAGCAACACAGTCAAGCTGCCGGGAGGGGTGGATAGTGAAGAAACGCTACGTGGTCCGTTTGAGTGCTGAAGAACGGGAGGAACTGACGAGTCTGGTCGAAACCGGCAAGCAGGCCCAGTATCCGCCGCTGGCTCGTGAGGTGTTCGACTGGCCGCCGCGGGGGCGGGGCTGGTCGCGGCGCGGATGAAGCAGAGCAGCATGATGTGGCAGCATGCCGGGAGCGACCGGCATGCTGCAACCTCCGTGCTTCCCTCAAGAGCCGCCGCTTCGACAGCGATCACGAACGGCTGTTCCCCCTCTCACCTCCACAGGAGCCTGAACGCTTGGCCGCCTGAGCCGTCACGCTGACGGAATGCACCCGAGGCATTGCGACGTGTTGACCGTCTGCACAGGAGATGGGTAGGCTTCTCTGCCGTGGAAGAAGCCCGACTCGCGTGCGGGCGAGAGCAGTGTTGCGGGCCGGCAGCAGGACCGCGATTCTTGCACACAGACCGGCTGTTCGCCGGCAGGAGGTAGAAGGGGGGCCCATGCTCAATCGTGAATGCCGCGACACCTCATAGTCGCTTCGGACCCGAGGGGGCGCGGGTTTCCTGCGCCGTAATCTAATGTTCTATGGATTAAGGAGAACAAGAACATGAGAATCACTCGTGCGGCGAAGGTAGCCGCATATCCGCTGATGGCTCTGGTCCTGGTGGCGCTCGTCGCCTGTCCGGGGGGGCCTGCCGGTACGACAGGAGGAGCTGGAGAAGAGGGCGAACCAGGTGCTCCTGGTGCTCCAGGTATTCCAGGCATAGACGCGTTCCAGGCCAAATCCAGCGTTGCGTCGGTGCTCATCAACCCCGACGAGCTGGTGGACGACAGAGGCCGCACGGTGGATGACGATCCGAACTCGCCCGGTAGCCGCAAGACCGTCGCATTTCAGATCGACCTGGACGACTACTTCATAGGTGGTTCCGGGGACCGTGTGTATGAAATCGGGGAATGGACCTTCGACCCCGATAGCATCACGTCCGGCTCGGCCGAAGAGACGGCACTCCGCGAAGTGATCGACGCCGGGGTCGACGGCAACCTGCTGGAGTACACACTCAGGATTCCCGACGGTGGCTGGGACGGATCCAAGGTGGGCGGTAACCGGCACCTCTACTGGTACGGCTTCAAGGCTACGGTGCGAGGGACCGACAACGGCATCGAGGATGAGGCCTCCGTCACGATCAGGTTGAACAGAGCACCGAGGCTCAAAGGAACAGATGCTGATATGGATGGGCTCCTCGACGAGAGTGAGACCAGTATGGGTAGTGGCGAGGCCGCTCTCACGCTCGGCGTGCAGGAGATCAAGCATCGAAATCTCCGGGATACTGCCGACAGACGACGGGGGGAAGTGCCCGGGTTCCACAAGGAATGCGAATTGATCAACAACTGCGTGCTCGACATCTTCACAGACGACTACGACATGGCTGACGACGAGATGACGCTGAGAGTCGTGTCGATGACGCGTGAAGATGTGGAGGACAACGAGAAGGTGCACTGGGAGCGCGACGACGACGGCGCTATCAAGCTGATCGGCATGGCTTCCACATGGGACGCGGATTCCATGGCCTACAAGCCCATCACCGTGACGTTGGAGGCCACCGACAGGAGGGGCATGTCCACGCAGACCAGCGTGCTCGTCAACGTCAACGCGCCTCCGACGCTATCCGAGGTCGCGGCAGGGATACCACGCCTGGTGGAGATGGAGGTCGGAGAAGCCTTCATCATTACGCTGGATTCGCACATCCTCTTTACTGACCCTGAAGGGAATTCGCGTCTTATAGAGGTCGACTCGTCCAGCGGGCTTGCGGCCCCCTATTTCGACACCACCATACCGTCGGCCGGACCCGCACCAGGAGCTCTGAAAGTGACCGCTGTTGCCAGAGGTACGGCAACGGTCACGGTGAAGGCGCAGAGTCCAGCAGCGGGTCTTTGGCAAGAAGTGACCATGGAGTTCACCGTAACGGTGAACTAGCCACCCGTCCCGTCATCGGGACACGTTCTTCCGAGCCGCCGAGGGAATTGCCCCTCGGCGGCTCTTTTCGTCGTTGGGATGATGCGGGCAGCGGTTGCTGTTGCAGGTCCGCCGAGTAGCGCCGGCCCAGGGGCTTGACGGATGGTCGGGAGCGGGTTAAGGTTCGAGTATGACTACGGCGACGGTGAGCCGTCTTTGGTGGTGGGTCTCGGGGTAACCGGGGGCCGCCACGTCAACGGGCGCGTTGCGTCCGGGAGCCGCGGGTTCTGGTTGCAGGGGTGACCAGGGCCGGCGGCTCTTTTTGTTCAGCCTGCCGGTGTCACTCTGCATGAGGCGGCGCCCGGCGGGCGACACTTCGGGTCAGCCGTCGTCCTGTCGAGTCCGCTCTCCCGGCAGCCACCCAGCAGCCCGGCCGGCGTACGGAAGCCGACGAGGAGCATCATGAAGACGACAGACATCCTGTTACGGACCATTCCGGGCGAGCGATTCACGCCCTACACGCTGGCGCGCAAGCTGAACGCCGCGGTGCTGCTGGAATCCGCCTCGTTCCACCGCGGCCGCGAGCGCTACAGCATCCTGCTGCTGCAGCCGGCGTTCACCATCCAGGAGCAGGGCGGCACGGTGACGATGTTGCGAGCCGGGCGGCGCTACCGGCTACGCAGCAGCGGGCGCGACATCCTCGACGTGCTGCGCTACTTCGCCGATCAGCACGGCACGGAGAGCCACCCGTTCCCGTTCCCGGCCGGGGGGATCGGCTACCTCTCCTACGAGTACGCGGCGAAGTTCGACACCGTGCGGCTGGGGCGGAAAGCGGACTCGCTCGGCCTGCCCGACGCATACTTCGTGTTCGGCCATGTGTTCGTGGTGTTCGACCACTACACCGACTCGCTCACGCTGGTGGGCATCAACTACCGCGAGCACCGTATCGATCTGCAACAGGCGCTCGACGAGACCGAGCGGCGTATCGACGATCTCGACTTCAACTTCATGGCCACCTCCCGAACGCGGCCCGAAGCGAAGGTGTGCGGTTCCGGCGATGAAGAGTGGTACCTGGACGGCGTGGAGTACCTGCGCGACGAGATCATCAAGGGCAACCTGTTCCAGGCGGTGCTGTCGCGGCGGCTGGTGATCGAAACCGAGCTGCCGGCGCTGGAGGCGTACCGCAGCCTGCGCTCCACCAATCCGTCGCCCTACATGTTCTACCTCGACTACGGTGACTTTCAGCTCTTCGGAGCGTCGCCCGAGGTGCACGTGAAGGTGGCCGACGGGCAGGCGGCGATGCGTCCCATCGCGGGGACCAGGCGGCGCGGCAAGGACCACCGTGAGGATGTCGCGTTGCAGGAGGATCTGCTGTCGGACGAGAAGGAGCTGGCCGAGCACCTGATGCTGGTCGACCTGGCGCGCAACGACCTGGGCCGGGTGGCCGAGGCGGGCAGCGTGGAGGTGACCGAGCGCAACGTGATCGAGCACTACTCGCACGTAATGCACATCGTCTCCCAGGTGGAGGCGGATCTGCGACCCGGTCTGACCGGCGCGGACGCGGTACGGGCCACCTTTCCCGCCGGCACGGTGTCAGGCGCGCCCAAGATCCAGGCGATGGAAACCCTGGACGCGCTGGAGAGCGAAACGCGCGGCTTCTACGCCGGCATCGTGGCCTACGTGGAGCCGGGCGGGACGCTCGATTCCTGTATTTCGATCCGCTCGGCGGTCAAGAAGGGCAACCGGCTGGTGCTGCACGCCGGCGCCGGCGTGGTGTACGACTCGGTGCCGGAGCGCGAGTTCGAGGAGACGCAGAACAAGCTGCGTGCGCTTGCCGCCGCGGTCGGCGTGCAACTGTAGGGGGTATTGTTCCGTGTACGTCATCATCGACAACTACGATTCGTTCACCTACAACCTGTTCCAGTACGTATCGGCGCTTACCGACGAGGAGGTGCGCGTGTTCCGCAACGACCGCGTGACCGTGGCCGAGCTGGACGCCATGCAGCCGACGGGGATCATCGTCTCCCCGGGGCCGGGGCGGCCGGAGGATGCCGGGGTGTCGGTCGAGACGGTGCGCCACTTCGCCGGGCGCACCCCGCTGCTGGGGGTATGCCTGGGCCATCAGGCGATCGGCTACGCGTTCGGCGGCGCCATCACCGGCGCCGGCAACATCGTGCACGGCAAGACCGACCGCATCAGCCTGGACGGACGCGGCCTGTTCCGCGGCGTGCCTTCACCCTCGGTGTTCACCCGCTACCACTCGCTGGTGGTGCAGCGCGACACGCTGCCGGCGGAGTTCGAGGTGACCGCCGAGTCGCCGGACGGGGAGGTGATGGGCATCCGCCACCGCGAGTGGGTGGTGGAGGGGGTGCAATTCCACCCCGAGTCGATAGCCTCGGAGGCCGGTATGCGCATCCTGGCCAATTTCCTCGATTACCGGCGTGAGCCGTTCGCGTTCCGGCCGTTGCTGGACCAGGTGATGGGCGGCGGCCCGCTCGGGCAGGAGCAGGCTGACGAGCTGATGGACGAGATCGCCGGCGGCCGGCTGGCGTCGGGCCAGCTCGCCGCGCTCCTGGTGGCGCTGAGCATGCAAGGCTGCGCCGCCGACTACCGGCGTACCTGCGACGCCCTGGCGGACGGGAGCTCGGCCGCCGAGCTGGAGGAGGTGCAGTCCGCCGCCGACGCCCTGCTCGCCAGGCTCGAACGGGCTACCGGTCCCGCCGGCGCCGAACCGGAGTCCGCCACCGCGGGCCCCCGGGCCGCTGCCGAACAGGAACCTGGCGGTGCCGGCGTATCGGCCGCCGTGATCGCGCCGCCTCCCGTGCACGGCTCGGCTACTGAAGCATCCGCCGCGGCGCAAGCGCGAGTGCCGGGCTGACGAGGCGCACGTGGCGTTTCGGAACGAGACGGTTTGGCGAGCGCCGGCGGCGCTCGGCAGGCGAAAGGCGCGGCTGCGGGCGCACCGAGGGGTGGATGCGGTATATCGGAGCGAACGCGCCACGGGTGGCTGTTAGCTTACGTGGCGGCCGAAGATGCGGCGACAGCCGGGTAATGGGGGCAGAGTGGCCTATCTGAGCGAGATCGTGGCCGGACGCCGGCGGCGCGTGGCGGCCGAGGGTGCGGAGCTGGGCGAGGCGGTGCCGGCAAGCCGGCGGCAGCCGCTGGTTCCGCTGCTGGGCGAGGACGCCGGCGCGGGGCCGCTGCTGATCTGTGAGATCAAGCGCCGGTCGCCGTCGCGGGGGGCGATTGCCCTCGGCCTGGATGCGGTGCGGCAGGCGCGCCGCTATGCCGCCGCCGGCGTGCGCGCGGTGTCGGTGCTCACCGAGACGGACCACTTCGGCGGCGCGCTGGCCGACCTGATGGCGGTCAAGGAGACATGCCCGGGCCTGAGCGTGCTGCGCAAGGACTTCCTGCTCGACGAGCGTGACCTGGAGGTGTCCCACCGCGCCGGCGCGGACGCCGTGCTGTTGCTCGCCGCCTGCCTCACGGCTGCGGAGCTGGGCCGCCTGTACCGGCGCGCGCTGGCGCTCGGCATGACGCCGCTGGTGGAGGTGCACGACGCCGCCGACCTGGCCAAGGCGCGCAGCGTGCGACCGCTGTTGACCGGCATCAACAGCCGCGACCTGACCACCTTCGAGGTCGATACCACGCTGCCGGCGCGGCTGCGTCCGGCCGTCGATTGGCCCACCACGCTGCTGTTCGAGTCGGGCATCCACTGCTCCGAGGACGCCGCGTTCGCGCGCGCGGCGGGCTTCGACGGCGTGCTGGTGGGGGAGGCGGTGGTGCGCCGCCCGGAACTGGTGGCGGAGTTGCACGCCGTGCTGAGCGCTGCGCCGCCAGCGGGCGGGCGGGCGCCGTTCTGGGAGCGGGTGTTCGCCGCCCGCCACCGGCTGTGCGGCAGCGGGCGCCCCTTGATAAAGGTATGCGGCATCACCAACCGCGCCGACGCCGAGGCCGCCGTGGTGCTGGGCGCCGACCTGCTCGGCTTCATCCTCGCCCCGGCGCCGCGCCGCGCCCGTCCCGAAGCGATCGCGGAGCTCGCCGACCTGCCGGCGCTGAAGGTGGGGGTGGTGGTGAACGACGTCTCGCAGGCGCTGCCCCTGCTGCGCTGCGGATACCTCGATGCCGTGCAGTTGCACGGCGACGAGCCGCCCGACGAGTGCTACGAAATCGCCTTCCCCTACTACAAGGCGCTGCGCGTCGGCGACTCCGCCGACCTATCCGGCGAGCGTAGCTACCGCTGCCCGCGCGTGCTGCTGGACGCCTATTCGCCCGCCGCCCGCGGCGGTACCGGGCAGCGCGTTCCGGACGACCTGCTGGCGCAGCGCGCCGCCGGCGCTGTCGTGCCTCCGCTATGGCTGGCCGGCGGCATCGGCCCCGACAACGTCGCCGCCGTGATCCGCGACCATGCGCCGGAGCTGATCGACGTCTCCAGCCGGCTGGAGGCGGAACCGGGGCGCAAGGACCACGACAAGCTGCGCGCCTTCTTCGGTCAGGTACGGACCGCTTCGGACGCCGGCGCGGCAGCCGAATTTTCTCCCGCACGGAGCACCGCATGAACACCTACCAGGACTACTTCGGACCGTTCGGGGGCCGCTACGCCGCCGAGGTGCTGCGCACCCCGCTCGACGAGCTGGAGGCCGCCTATCGGGGAGCGATCGCCGACCCCGAGTTTCGCGTCGAGCTCGACCGGGTTGCCGCCACCTACACCGGCCGCCCCACGCCGCTGATGCACGCCGCCAACCTGAGCGCGGCCTGCGGCGGGGCGCAGATCCACGTCAAGCTGGAGGGGCTGGCCAACACCGGCGCCCACAAGATCAATCACGTGGTGGGCCAGTGCCTGCTCGCCAAACGCATGGGCAAGAAGCGCGTGATCGCCGAGACCGGCGCCGGCCAGCACGGCCTGGCCACGGCGGCGATGTGCGCCAAGCTCGGCCTGCCGTGCCGCGTCTACATGGGCGCGGTGGACATGCGCCGCCAGAAGCCCAACGTGTTCTGGATGGAGCTGTTCGGCGCCGAAGTGGCGCAGGTGGACAGCGGCTCGCGTACCCTCAAGGACGCCGTCAACGAGGCGCTGCGTGACTGGGCGGGCTCCTTCGGCGACACCTGCTACGTGATCGGCTCGGCGCTCGGGCCGTCCCCCTATCCCGCCATGGTGCGCGAGTTCCAGGCGGTGGTGGGACGCGAACTGGTGAGCCAGTGTGCCGCGGCGGGACTGGAGCCGGCGGCGCTGATCGCCTGCGTCGGCGGCGGCTCCAACGCTCTGGGCATGTTCGCTCCCCACCTGGAGGCGGATGCGCCGGAGCTGATCGGCGTGGAGGCGGGCGGTCGGCGCCTGGAGCCGGGCGAGCACGCCGCGCGTATGAGCGGACACGGCGTGCCGGCGATCGCGCACGGCTACAAGTCGCTGTTCCTGACCACCGCCGACGGCCAGATCGCGGACACCCACTCGGTGTCCGCCGGCCTGGACTACCCCGGGGTGGGTCCGCAGCTCGCCGCGCTGGGGCGCACCGGCCGGGTCCGGTTCACCACCGCCTCCGACGCCGAGGCGCTGGACGCGGTGCAGCAGTTCGCCCGCAACGAGGGCATCGTGATGGCCCTGGAGTCGGCGCACGCCGGTGCGGTGGTGCTGGCCGAGGCGCGCCGCCGGCCAGCCGGCCAGCATCTGGTAGTGAACATGTCCGGCCGCGGCGACAAGGACCTGTTCATCCTGGCGCGCGAGCTGGACCCGGAGCGCTGGCGCGCCTTCCTGGAGCGGGAGGCGGCGTCGCTGGCCCCCGGGCAGGTGTCGGCAGGCGTTCCCCGTGACGCGGAAGGCGGTGCGAGCCAAGGCTCGGGCATCGGTGGACCGGCATCGTCGGGTGCGTCATCGTGAGCGATTCCGGGCCGCGCGTCATGACTCACCTGGTGGCTTCGTTCCCGAACTGGGAGGCGTCGCTGCAAGTGGGCAAGGGACTGGTGGACGGCGGAGCGGCGTTTCTGGAGGTGCAGTTCCCGTTCAGCGATCCCACCGCCGACGGGCCACACATTCAGGTCGCCTGTGACGAGGCGCTCAGCGCCGGCTTCACCCAGCGGCGCGGCTTCGCCCTGGTGGAGGCGCTGCGGAAGTACACCAGGATTCCAATCGCCGTGATGAGCTACGCCAATCCGATCTTTCAGAACGGCGTCGCCCGCTTCGTGCAGCGCTGCCGCGACGCCGGCGCCGACGCCATCATCGCCCCCGACCTGCCGCCCGACTACGACGAGGGCCTGCATGCCGCCGGCAAGGCGGCCGGGGTGGGGGTGATTCCGGTGGTGGTGCCGAGCACGCTGCCGGAACGCCTGGAGATGATCGTCGCCGGTAGCGAAACCGACTGGGTGTACGCGGCGCTGCGCAGGGGCATCACCGGCAGCTACACCGCGATCGGTGCCGACAACCTGACGTTCCTGCGCCGCATCGGCGAGCTCGGCGGCAAGCCGATGGCCGGGTTCGGGATCCGCAGCCGCGCCCAGGTGGACGCCCTCACCCCCTACGTCGCGTACGTGGTGGTGGGCACCTGGTTCGTGGAACTGCTGCGCCGCAACCGGGGCGCCGACCCGCGCGGCGTGATGAGCGCGGCGATGGCTGAGCTGCTCGCTTCCTAGGCGGGTCCGGCGGCAGTATATTCTGCACCATGTCAGCCGCAGTAACGATCGATCAGGACAACTTCACCACCGAGGTCATCCAGTCCGACACCCCCGTGGTGGTGGACTTCTGGGCCGAATGGTGCATGCCGTGCAAGATGGTCGCGCCGGTGCTCGACCAGATCTCCCGGGACTACGACGGCCGGCTGAAGATTGCCAAGGTCAACGTGGACGACAACGGCGCGATCGCGCAGAAGTACAACATCGTCAGCATCCCCACGCTATTGCTGTTCAAGGATGGCAACGTGGTGGGCCAGCAGGTCGGCGCCGTCCCGCGCGAGACCATCGAGGGCCTGTTCAAGGATCATCTTTAGGGCGGTTCCGGGGCGCTAACTTTCGTGTACGTCGTCCCTGTTGGGGGCGCCGAAGGTAGCTCCCCTGGTCGGTACGGTGTGCCAATCGGCGGCGCTGTCGCTATCGGTGCTGGAGCTGTCCCGGCACAGCGAGCGCGTCGAGGTGGTGGAGGCTGAGCTGATCGCGTCTTCGGGGGCGATTCGCTCGCCCTCGAACTGCCAGCCGCCGAGTTCTGCCAGCCGGTCTGCGCGCGCCATGGTCGCCTTGCTTCCGAAGCCGCGGTAGCGTTCATCCGAATCGGAGGTGCGGTTGCTGTACAGCACGCCGTCGATCAGCGGCCCGTCCGGCGCTGCGTACACGGTGATCACCCCGTTGTTGCCCGACAGCCCGCCGCCCTCGGTCAGCCAGAAGTCCCATGCCCCGGCAACCGCCTGTTCGTGGCTGGACGAGTCGGGACCATTCACCTCGTCCTCGCCGAGGCCGTCGACGGTGGCGTGGATGACGATGTAGTCGCCGGTGGCCACTTCGATCGCCGGTAGCACCACATGGTCGCGGTAGTCGCCGGCCACCCCGTCGTAGAGCGCCACGCCGCCCAGGTTGCCCCCCGTGGTCACGTACAGTTCGATGGCGTCGCGCCGCTTCCTGCTCCCCTGAGGCGTGAATTCGTTGATCACCAGTGCCGGCGGCCGTGGATTGAAGCCCCAGAACCGGGCCACGAAGGTGGTGGTGTTGCCGAGTGCGTCGCGGACGGTGGCGTGCAGGGTGTAGTGCGTCCCGGCGACCAGCGGATCCCCGGTGGTGATGGTCACCGTCTCACCGTCGGCGATGTCGCGCACCGCGACCGGCGGGTCGAAGCCTACCGCGTCGGGCGCCATGGTGACCGCCTCGTCGAAGTAGATGGTGACCGTGTTGGCATCGCCGGTGACGATCCGATCGAACGTCGGCGGCAGCAGATCGACCTGTTCGGCGAGCGCGAAGTTGATCGGCTCGCATCCCAGGCACACCAGCATGACGGCGGCCATCGTCAGCACCCGCAGGCGACGGGCGGCGCGTTCCGGTTGCCGGACCCGGAAATGACGACCAGGCTCCGGTGCCTGTGCATCGATCTTCGTCTTGCGTGTCACGGAGTGATCTCGCCGAGTCATGCCCCTATCAACGGGGCGCGCCGCCGCGCCGCTTCAATTACGTGCTTGCGCTTGCGGATCCAGTTCCCTGATCACGCGCAGCGCGAGAATGCGCGGTGCCGGGTCGTAGGTCACGGCTTCCGGCGTGTCGTAGCGGTCGACGAGCTCGCGGAGCAACCGGAGAGCAGTCCGGTCGTCGCCCATCTTGTGGTGCAGAAACGCCACCTCGTAGTCGGCCCACAACAGCAGATCTCTCCGGCCCGGTGATTCGTCGTCGTCATGGAGTTCGCGGAACGCCACGTACCACTCCATAGCGCCCGCATAATCCTGGTTCGCCGCAGCCTCCTGGCCGCGTTGGAAGTACTCTCCGGGCGTGATCTCCCCGGTCAGTTCGTCGGGACTGCTCGCGCAACTCGCCAGCAGCATGGCGCCGCCGAGGATCAGAGCGACGCGCGTCCACGCCGACAGCGCGCCAATCATTCCTTGTTTCATGGCATCTCGTCTCCTCGGGCGTCGAAGTAGGGTTGCAACGGCTCGGTGACCATATAGTACCGATTCGAGGCGTTCCACAGGGTGAACCCCGAGCCGGCTGCCGCTCTATTGCCGTCCAGTTGACGGGTCAGGTAGTCGGTGAATTCCTCTTCCTCCATGCGCAGTTCCCGGCCGATCAGAAATGCCTGCACGTAGGGTCGGATGTAGCTGCGACCCTGCACCATGCGCTGCGCACGGCGCACTCCCGCCTCGTAGATGGCGTAGGCGCGTTCGTTGTAGCTGCGGTCGTCCAGAAAGCGAGCGGGGAAGTGGGAGGGATAGAACATCGGGCTGATGATGTCAGCGTACTCGGAGAGCACGGCGATGTCCTGGCCGAGCCAGTTGCCGGCGCGATACCAGGAGTTGAACCCGAACAGATCGGTGCTGATCGGCACCTCGAGCCGTTCGCGCGCCAGCGCCAGAAACGACTCGATTGCGTCGATGCGGCTCATGCCGGGGCGCCGATGGCGATGCCGGCTACGCTCCACCGGACCGTCGGAGGGGAAGCGGACGTAGTCGAACTGAATCTCGTCCACGCCGCGCGCCGCCAGCTCGGTGGCCACCGCGACGTTGTATTCCCACACCTCCGGTGCGAACGGATCGACCCAGTATTCGCGCTGCACCCTGGTTCCGGGATCGTCGCCCGCGACCAGGTGCCGCCACGGCGCGTCGAGTTCGGAATCCCAGATGGCGAGCCGGTGCTCCTGCCAGTCGTACAGATAGCGATCCTTGAACACTACCAGACGGGCGATCACGTAGATGCCGGCCGCATGCGCCTCGGTGATCAGGCGCTCCAGCCTGATCGGCCCTCCGGCGGCGCCGGTCGCATGCGCCAGCGCCAGGTTGGAGTCGTAGCTGAGCGCGCCGTCGTCGGTCTTGAAGTCGATCACCACCGAGTTCAGCCCGTGCCGGTTCAGGAACTCCAGGTACTCGGGTAGTGCCTGAGCGGCCCGGTACGGGTTCAGGTAGATGCCGTTGCGGAGCGCCGCCTCCGCCCGCGGGGCCCACTCTGCCGCGTCACCGGGCAGGGGAGGCGGGGCAGGCAGCAGGTGAGGTTCCGCTACGGTGGTCTGTTCCGCGGCGCCAGGTTCGGCCGCCGGTGTGTCGGGAGCTGGTGTGTCGGGAGCTGGCGGGTCGGAAGCGAGTGCATCGGGAGCCGGCGATTGGGCGGCGGGCGCCTGGGAGAGAGCCGGGTCGGGAGCGGGCGGCGCCGGCAGCGGTTCGGAGGCGTGCGCGGCGGCTTGCGACGATTCGGAAGGCTGCGGCGCGCCGGCAGCGGGCGCTGGCGGCTGTGGCGTATTGGAAGACGGCGCGGTCTGCTGCAAGCCGGAAGCGGGTGCTGGAGCTTGCGGGGCATCGGACGGCGCTCGCTGTCGTGAGTCGGGAACTGGCACCGCCGGTGGCGAGACCGCAACAGGTGCTCCGGGTTGCAGCGAGTCCGAGGGCTTCGTTGGCGGGCGCGACTCGGAAGCACCCTGCGGTTGCGGCGATTCGGCAGGCGGCGTCCGCTTCGGTGATTCGGCAGCGTCCGCCGCCGACTGCGGCAGACCGGTCGCGGACGCTGGCTGTGGAGCGTCGGCAGCGGGCGCTGCCGGCTGCGGCGACTCGGGAGCAGGCGACTCGGGAGCAGGCGACTCGGGAGCAGGCGACTCGGGAGCAGGCGACTCGG
>CAYFXT010000035.1:15497-16686 GCA_964346995.1 uncultured Spirochaetaceae bacterium
GAGCAGGCTCGGCCTGCTGTGGAGGTACGGGTGGCGGCGCAAGGGACTGCGGTGTGGCACCGTGCAGCTCCTGCGCCCGCGCGTCCACCGGCGACCAGCGGCCGGACGCGGTCAGCCGCCAGCGCGCGTCGATGGTCCCGGCCTGCAGCTCCCAGCCCTCGTCCGAGGGCGCGTACGCCAACTGGATCGTCCCGGCCGCCGGTACCGGGTAGCGCCGCAACGGGGTGACCGACTCCCCATACCCGGCCCCGGAACGGTCGGCAACGTAGTACACGCCGCCGTCGAATCCCGCCAGCACGGCCATGGCGCGCGCAGCCGCGGGATCGTAGCTCAGCCCCGCCACCTCCTCGTAGAACAGCGCTTGCTCAGTCAGGAAGCCGATCACGGGGCGGAGATGCCACCAGGTTGCGCCGCCGTCGGCGGTCTCGAAGATGCCGTGGAAGGAGGTGCCGAGGAGCATCCCGGCGGGGTCGTGCGGCGACAGCGCCACGCTGGTGAAGTAGGTATTGAACGGTACCTGCTCGACCGTGATCTCCTGCCACGACAAGCCGCCGTTGGTGGTCAGGTACAGGCCGGTTGCGGTGGTGGCCGCGAGCCGCCGAGGATTGCCGGGATCGGCCGCCAAGTGGGTGACCGCGGCGAAGTCGGGTGTCTCGGGGAACGGATAGGTGATGCGGCGCGGCAGACCCTCGCCGCGTGCTTGCCAGGTGTGTCCCTGGTCGAAGGAGACGTGCACGCCCGACCGCCGGCCGCGCGCGTACCGGTACTCGCCCGCGACGATCACCTGCTCGAGGTCGGTTTCGGCCAGCGCGGGCGGCGCAGCCGCGGCTAGCGCCACCAACAGCACGGCGCCGGCGATCGAACGCGCCATGGCCCTGCGCCCGCTCGTGTTCTTCGTGTAGCTGGATTGCGTCAGCGCCGTAAGCCGTCGCCGGGTTCGCGCAGATGGGCAATGATGCGGTCCGCGAACGCGCTGGTGCCGACTTCGGTAGCGTCGTCCATGAGGCGCGCGAAGTCGTAGGTCACGAAGCGCTCGCCGATCGTCCGCGTCAGCGCGCCGTCGATCAGACGTGCCGCCTCGGTCCAGCCGAGATATTCGAACATCATCACCCCGGACAGGATCACCGAGGAGGGGTTGATCACGTTCTTGCCGGCGTACTTGGGCGCGGTGCCGTGAGTGGCTTCGAAC
>CAYFXT010000036.1:0-16395 GCA_964346995.1 uncultured Spirochaetaceae bacterium
GATGTAGCGATTGGGACGCGGCGCGTTCGGCAGAGTGATCGTGAGGCCGACGCGCTGGCCGCCGGCGTCGGCGGCGCCGCGGTTGGCCGCCTCCATCATGCCGGGACCGCCGCCGGAACACACCACCAGCTCGCCCTCGGCACCCGACTCCCGGGCCCACTCGGTGAGCCGACGCGCCAGCGCACGCGCATCTTCGTAGTACTCGGCGAGGCGCAGTTGATGGCGGGCGCGGCGAATGTCCGCTTCGGAGGCGTCGCTCACCCGGCCCTCGGCAAGTGCTCCGTAGCGCTTGCGGGCCTGTTCCCGGTCGAGCGTGCTGCTCGACCCGAAGAACACGATGGCGCTGCGGATACGGCGACGGCGCAGGCGGGCATGCGGCTCCTGGTACTCGGCGAGGATGCGCAGGGTGCGGGCGTCCCTGCTGCGCAGGAACGGCAGGTTCTCGTAGGCTTTGCTCGGTGGGTTGTTGGCCATGGGCAGACGCCTCACGGCGCCGTTTCGACTCCTGGTTCATTATTGCGGCCGCCGAGTACCTCGCGCATGGTGTGGCCGATCATCGACGGCGAGTCTACGACGGTCGCGCCGGCCGCGCGCAGCGCCGCCTGCTTGGCGCGGGCGGTGCCGGCGGTGCCGGCGATGATCGCGCCTGCGTGCCCCATGCGTCGCCCCGGCGGTGCGGTGGCCCCGGCAATGAACGCCACGACCGGCTTGGTCATCGATGCCACGTACTCGGCCGCTTCCTGCTCCGCGGTACCGCCGATTTCGCCGATCAGCACCACTGCCCGGGTCGCGGGATCGGTTTCGAACAGCTCCAATGCCTCGCGCTGCGAGGTTCCGATCACCGGATCGCCGCCGACGCCGACGCTGCCCGACTGGCCGAGCCCGAGTCGCGACAACTGGTCCACCGCTTCATACACCAGGGTCCCGGAGCGCGAAATCACCCCCACGTAGCCGGGCCGGTACACGTCCACCGGCATGATGCCGGCGCGCGCCCGGTGCTCCGGAGCGATCACGCCGGGACAGTTGGGACCGATCAGCCGCGTTCCCGAACCACGCAGACAGCGCTTCACCTGCACCATGTCGCGCGTGGGTATGAATTCGGTAATGCAGATCACCACCGGGATGCCGGCGTCGGCGGCCTCCAGGATCGCATCCGCCGCAAATGGCGCGGGCACGAAGATCACCGATACGTTGGCGCCCTGTTCGTCCACGGCGGCACGCACGGTATCATACACTGGCGTATCCTCCAGCCGCTGGCCGCCGCGTCCCGGCGTCACCCCGGCCACCACCATGCTGCCGTAGGCGCGGCTGATCCGCGCCTGCAACCGGCCGGCGCGCCCGAATCCCTGCACCAGAATGCGGCTGGCGGCATTCAGCAGCACCGCCATCAGGTGCCTCCCTGCTGCGCCGCGCGCACCGCACAGCGGGCCGCTTCGGCAAATCCGTCGGCGCGGATCAACTCGACCCCGGCGCGGTCGAGAATCTCCAACCCCTGCGTGACGTTGGTGCCCGCCAGCCGTACCACGGCGGGCTGCGGCAACGCGCCTGCCGACCTCGCCTCCACGACACCGGCGGCGATGATGTCGGTGCGCGCCAGCCCGCCGAAGATGTTGACCAGCACCGCCCGCACGGCGGGATCGGCGCCGATGATCCGCAGCGCGGCCACCACCGTTTCGCGGCGATTGGCGGTGCCGATGTCGAGGAAGTTGGCCGGTTCGCCGCCGGCCAGCTTGATCGCGTCCATGGTCGCCATGGCCAGCCCGGCGCCGTTGACCAGGCAGCCGATGTCGCCATCGAGCTTGACGTAGTTGTCGATGCCGGCGTCGTACGCCTCGCGTTCGCGCTCCGCCTCCTGGCTGCGGTCGCGCAAGCGTGCCAGAGCGGGCTGCCGGAACAGCGCGTTGTCATCCACGTCGATCTTGGCGTCGCCGGCGAGCAGGCGTCCCTCTTCGGTCACCACCAGCGGATTGATTTCGATCAGCCGGGCGTCGCTGCCCTCGAACGCCTTGACCAACGCGCCGATCAGCTCCACCGCCGGCGCCAGCAGGTCGCCGCCAAGGCCGACAGCGAAGGCCAGCGTGCGTGCCTGGAACGGCTGCAGCCCGCAGGTGGGATCGACGTGCACGCGGTGGATCTCCTGCGGACGCTCCGCCGCCACCTGTTCGATATCCATGCCGCCGGCCGCGGACGCGATCACCATCGGCATGCCGGCGGCGTTGTCGATCACCACGCTCAGGTAGAGCTCGCGCGCTATCGCAATGCGCTCCTCCACCAGCACCGCCGCGACCGGCAGGCCGGTGGGTCCGGTCTGGTTGGTCACCAGGCGGCTGCCGAGCATCTGTCCGGCAGCCGCCGCAGCCTGTGCGGCCCCGTCGACCAGCTTGATGCCGCCCGCCTTGCCGCGCGCGCCGGTGTGCGCCTGGGCCTTGACCACGACGGCGCCGCCCAACTCCGCTGCAGCGGCCAGCACCGCGGGGGCGCTGACCGCCCGCCGGCCGCGCGGCACGGCAACGCCGTATTCCGCCAGCAGTTCCTTGGCCTGATACTCGTGCAGCTTCACGGCATCTCCGCGCCGATCGACGCCAGCAGCCGCTGGAGTGCGTCGACGGCGACCTTGAAGCGCGCCGGCGAGGTCCTGCCGAAATTGGCGGCGGCCACGCTCAGGTGCGGTTCCAGGGTCAGAAAGCTGTCGAAGCCGGCGGCATACGCCTCGCCAAGGATGCGCGCCACCGCGCCGTCGCCCGCACCGGCGGGGACCACCGTTGCGGTGGCGGCCACCGCGTCCTTGACGTGGAAGTAGGTGATGTAGGGCCGCACCCGCTGCCAGCACCGGTATACGTCTTCGCCACACATCACGAAGTTGGCGAAGTCGAAGATGCCGGTGAATGCGGGCGAGCCGATGCTCTCCAGGAGATCACGCACCCGGTCGCCGGTATCGCCGTAGATCTCGCGCTCGTTCTCGTGCGCCAGCCGCACGCCGGTGGGTTCCGCCAGCGCCACCAGCTCGCCGAGCCGGTCCAGCACCTGGCCGCGATACCGTGCGGCATCGTCGGCGGCGGGAACGTAGTAGGAGAAGATGCGCACGAACGGCGCCTCCAGCAGTGAGGCGTAATCCAGGGCGCGCCGCATGCGCTCGCGTTCCTCGTCGAAGTCGCCGGCGAGCGGAACCTTGCCGATCGGCGAGCCTACGGCGGAGAAACCGATGCCCGCCTGGCGCGCCGCCTCCTGCACGCGCCGCACTTCCGGCGGCGACAGATCCAGGACGTTCCTGCCCCACACCCCGCGCAGTTCGATGTTGCCCACGTCGTTGGCGGCCAGCACCTCCAGTTGCGTCTCCAACTCGTCACCGATCTCGTCGGCGAATGCGCTGACCCGCTGCGGGTTCCACGTTACGCTCATCGTGTGCTATCCAATCGGTACCGTCGCCGGCTGTCAACGTGGGACGGACCGTGTCATGGCGATCCTACGCTTACGGCCATGGGCGCAACCGCGACGCTGACGCGGGGCCGGAGCGATCCGGTACCGAAACCGGTCCCCGGATCGCGCCCCTTGGTGAATGACCGACCGCGATTTGCGCAGGGTGGGATCAGTCCGGGAACCGTGTGCAACGGTTTCCCGATCTTCGGCGTTACGCAGTGGCGGCGACTGATCCGCTCCAGCAGGCTCCGGCACGGGGCGAGGGACTACAGGTTGACGTCGATGGTGACCCGCGAGCCGCCGCGCACGATGCGAAAGGTGTACCTGCCGCTCTCCCCCGCGCCGATGACGCGGTAGAAGTCGGCGGCGTCGCGCACCGCGCTGCCGTTGATGTGGGTAATGACGTCGGCGGTGCGCAGCCCGGCGGACGACGCCGCGCTCGACTCGTTTACCCTCGCTACCAGCACCCCGCGCTGGTTGTCGGCGACGTTGAACTCGGCGCGTACCCGGTCGGTGAGATGGACGGGGAAAATACCGGGCCAGTCGCGTACCGCCCATCCGTCGTAGTCGTCGCGCTGCGCAACCCGCACCGTCACCTGCAGCGGCTTGCCGTTACGCACCAGACGGAACGTGCTCTGCTGCCCCGGTTCCAGCGCGCCCACGGCGCGCACCAACTCGCCGCTGTCGCCAACCGGATGGCCGTCCACGTGGGTGATCCAGTCGCCGGGACGCAGGTCGCCGAGTGCCGCCGGCGAATCGAGGATCACGCTCCACGCCAGCGCACCCGGCACCTCCTCCACTCCCAAAGCCGCGCGGGTGGCGTCGCTGGCCGAGGTCACGAACACGCCGAGATAGCCGTACCGCACGGCTCCGGTTTCGAGAAAATCGCGAATCGCCTTCTTGGCGGCGTTGATCGGCAGGGCGAATCCTATGCCGACGTTGCCGCCGCTCCGCGAAGCGATCCAGGTGTTGACGCCGATCACCTCGCCGCTCAGGTTGACCAGCGCGCCCCCCGAGTTGCCGGGGTTGATGGCGGCATCGGTCTGGATGTATTCGGCGATATTGACGCCGGCGCTGCCGGTGGTCTCGCGACCGAGCGCGCTGACGATGCCGGCGGTCACGGTGGACTGCAGGCCGAACGGGCTTCCCACCGCCAGCACCAGATCGCCGACCACCAGTTGGCTGGAGTCACCCAGGCGAGCCACCGGCAAACCGCGTGGCCCGTCGAACGAAAGCACCGCGATATCCTGCCGCGGATCGCGCCCGACCAGCTCGGCATCGAAATCGCGCCCGTCATCAAGGGTGACCTGAATGGCGTTGCGGTTCTCGATGACGTGGTTGTTGGTCAACACATAGTAGCGGCCATTCTCCTCGCTCACGATGATGCCGGATCCGGTGCCGCCCGGCTGTTCGAACTGGCGCGGTGTCTGATTCGGGGAGAAGCTCAAGCGGCGGTTACTGACCATCATGGTGGTATTGATCTTCACCACCACCGGCATCACCCCGGCGGCGACCGCGCGGTACGACGCCTGCAACTCCTGAAGCAGAGCGAGGCCCGTCGGCCGTTCGAACGACGGCACCGTTGCCGGGGGCGGCCCCGCCCGCGCGGCACCGATTGGCGGCAGTTCCGCTGCGCTGCCGGTGTCCGCCTCGGCGAAAATCCCGGATGCGGTAGCGAGTCCCGCACCGCACAGGAGCATCGTCACCACAACCGCCGTACCCCGGTGCGTTGTGGTGACCCTCGATCGGTCCGTCATAGCGGCGAAATCCTCGGTGGAGCGAAGCATGAAACAATGGTACCGGAAGGCGTACCGCGCGGACGATGCCGGCCCGTTAATCGCAGGTTAAGGAGTGGCAACCTTCCCGGGTGGTTGCCACGGGAGCGGGCTCGACGGCGGTGACCGCCGCCAACAGCGCCACCCCGAACAGACGGTTCAGCCGCGAATAGTCAAGTGCGTCACATTCGACGAGCGCCTGCACGACGGTCTCCTGAAAGAAGTTGAAGGTGGCGACCACGCCCGCCGGCGACAGCCCGAGCCGGCGCGCCGCCTGGCCATAGCTGCCCCCGACACCGCGCGCGCGGCGCAACAGATCCTCGGGCGCTGGCGCGGAGCCGGCGGCAAGGTCGCCGCCGGCGCTGTTGCCGGCAGGGACGGCGTAGCGGATCAACAGGCCCAGTAGCTCGCGTCCGAGGTGGGTCAGCGAGCGGCGCTGGTTGCGACTCAACCCGGCGCGCAGTCCGCGCAACACGGCGCCGCCGGAAAGCGCGGGTGAGGCTGCCGGGCGCGGCTCCTGCGCGAGCGCCTCGCGTACCGCGCCGCGCACCAATTCGACGACGGCGGTGGCGGTCGCCGGATCATCCTGCGGCGCGGCGAGCACACGCTCCAGATCCTCGCTCCGGTAGCGGCGGTGGCCGCCCGGCGTCCGCAGGCAGCGGATCGTGCCCTTCTCGCTCCAGTTACGTACGGTGAGGGGGTGCACGCCAAGCAGCTCGGCGGCCTGACCGATGGTAAGCAGACGGTTCTCGAACGCGCCGGAGGAAGGGTTCAAGGGGCGCTCCGCCCGACTTGCGAATCGCATAAAATCGTATATATCCTATCTACGATCGCGTTTTCCATGATTCACGCTTGGCTCCTCGATTATCGGCCCCTCGACCGGGATCAGGCAAGCGCGGCCGCGGCCGCGGCAGCGGCCGTTCCGGAGCGGCTTGCCGGCGCCGTGGCGCATGTCAATGGCCAGCGTCCGGAGTGGGCCGTGCTCGCGACCTGTCACCGCTACGAAGTATACGCGCATCGAGCGAGTGCCGCGATGATCGTGGCGGTGCTGGACGAGCAGCTTCCGCGCTCGGCGCGCCGGACCATGGTCGAGACGACCTCGGATGACGCCGTTCGTCACCTGATGCGGGTGGCCGCCGGCCTCGATTCGATGCTGCTCGGCGAAACCGACGTTCAGCATCAGGTAGTGGATGCATGGCGGGACGCCATCCACTGTGGCGGCGCCGGTCCGGTCCTCGACGCCCTGTTTCGCGCCGCCATTCACGCCGGCAAACGGGTGCGCACAGAAACCTCCATCGGGCGGCACGCCACCTCCCTCGCTCCGGCTGCGGTCGATCTGGTCGCCGCCCGCCTCGGTTCGATCAGGGCGGCGCGGGCGGTGGTGTTCGGCGCCGGTACCATGGCGCAGCGTGCGTGCGAACGGTTGCACGACCTTGGCGCGGGCGCGATTGCCGTCACCAACCGCACCTTCGAACGCGCCGCGCGGTTGGCCGATCACGTCGGCGGTCAGGCGATCCCGTGGGGCGCCGCCGCCGCTGCTCTGCGCGGCGCGGATGTCGCCATCACCGCCACCGCGGCACCGGAGCCGTTCATCGACGACGCGCTACTCGGCGCCGTTACTGCCGAACGCGGCCGCCGCCCGTTGCATCTGGTCGATCTCGCCCTGCCGCAGAACGTACAACGCGGCGCGGCGCCGCTGCCCGGATTCCACTACTACGACTACTCCGTCCTGGAGGAGGCCACCCGCGCCAGCCACGCGGCGCGTGCCGCCGAAATGCCGCGTGCCGAAGCGGTGATCGACCAGGAGCTGAGTCGTTTTCGCTCCTGGTGGCAGCAGCGCGAGGTCAGGCCCGCGTTGCGCATGCTCGGCGAGCTGGCCGCCACCACGCGCGACGCCGAGCTGGAGAAGGTGTGGCGGCGTCTGCCCGGCCTCAGCGACCGCGAACGGCGTATCGTCGAGTCACTCGCCCACAATGTTGCGCGCCGCCTGCTGCGGCAGCCGATGCTGCGCCTCCGGGAAGCAGCGGGAAGCCCCCAAGCACGGGACTATCGTGGTACGCTGGAGGAGCTGTTCGCCGACCGGCCACCGCCCCCGGCATAGGAGTCTGTCCGATTGCGACCCTGTGCAGTAGAAGGCGGGGTCGGCCAAGCGGCGCCGGCAGGCGACGATTTTGGGGCGTATGAGGCCATATCCACCTGCATCAGGAGCTACGATTGAGCAGGCATGAGCAGCGGCAGACGCCGCGCACCCTATCCCACTTCGCGTTGCTGCGCTTCGGGGCGGCGTATTGGCAGCTCGCGGACGAGGAACGCCGCAGCGCGCGCGAGGCGCTCTGGCAGGCGTTCACCGGCCTGGGCGATGCCCGGCACCTCTACCAGGTGTTTCCCGCCCACGACCACGCCGATCTGTTGGTGTGGTCGGCGCTGCAGGAAGCGCCGCCGGAGGCGGTACACGCGTTCTTTCGCGGCTACGCTGCGCGGCTGGCACCGTTTCGCCGGCTGATGACGTGCGCGCCACTGTGGGGCTTTACGCGCCCGTCCACCTACACCAAGGTGAGGTCCACGCAGGAGATGGATCCCTTCACCGCCGCCCGCCAGCCCTTTCTGGTGATCTATCCGTTCGTCAAGACCACCGGCTGGTACGCGCTGAGCCGCGAAACCCGGCAGGGCATGATGAACGGGCACATTCGGGTCGGCAAGGAGTACCCCGACATTACGCAACTCCTGCTCTACTCGACCGGCGTGCAGGATCAGGAGTTCGTGGTGGTCTACGAGACCGCCGACCTGACCCGCTTTTCCGATCTCGTCACACAACTGCGCAGCACCGAGGCGCGCGCCTATACCGAGCGGGACACGCCGTTGACCACCGCGCTCTACCACCCGGACGGCGCAGCGTTGGAGCTGTTCTGATGCGTCGGCAGCGTCATTCCGCGGCCCGCAAGACGACGCAAGGCGCTGAACAGGTATCGCGGGTTGGCCGGCAGTGCCGCAGCTTCGGCCCGCCATACGCCGTGGGCTGGCCGTCGTCGTCGGGCTCCGGGGTGAGTCGGCGCGGTCACTCCGTGCCGCGCAAGACCAGGAAAACCGATGCCCAGGCATCGGCAGCCGGGTGCCAGGTTCGCGGCGGCCGTCGGGATGCTTGCCGGACCAGCCGTGCCGACAGTGGTGCAACGGCTGCGTGAACGACGCCGCAACCCCGCCGCTGATTGCCGCCTGCCGGAGCGAGCCGGTGCCGCGTGTGCCGATCTGGCTTATGCGACAGGCCGGACGCTATCTGCCGGAGTACCGCGAGCTGCGCTCGCGGTACGGTATGCTCGACATCCTCGGCAGTGCGGAACTGGCGGCCCGGGTCACCCTGCAACCGCTGCGGCGGTTCGATTTCGACGGCGCCATCATCTTCGCCGACATACTGCCGCCGCTGGTCGGCATCGGGCTGCAGCTTTCGTTCGGCAACGGCACCGGTCCGCGCATCCACAACCCGATCCGCGGCGCGCACGACATCGCCAGGCTGCGCGTGAGCGACCCGCGCCGCGACGCCGCCGCCACCATGGATGCCTTGCGCCTGGTACGCCGCGAGCTGCCTCCGCAGGTCGCTCTGCTCGGTTTCTCCGGTGCTCCGTTCACCCTGGCCACCTACGCCGTCGAAGGCGGTACGTCGCGCCAGTTCACCCTGACCAAGCGGCTGATGTTCGAGCAGCCGGCGGCGTGGCGGGCGTTGATGGAGCGCCTCACCCGTCTGGTGATCGACTATCTGACCGCCCAGGTCGACGCGGGAGCGCAGGCGCTGCAGATCTTCGATAGCTGGGCCGGGGTCCTCGGGCGCACCGATTACCGCGACCAGGTGCTGCCGTTCGTGCAGCAGGTGTGCGCCGGCGTGCTGGCTACCGGCGTACCGCTGATCTACTTCAGCACCGGCACCGGGGGCCTGCTCGATCTGCTGGCCGAACTGCCGTGCCAGGTGCTGAGCGTGGACTGGCGCGTGGACATGGCCGTGGCGCGGCGCGTGCTACCGCCCGCCATGGCGCTGCAGGGCAACCTGGAGCCGGCGCTGCTGTTCGCCCCGGCCGAGGTACTCGAGGAGCGCGCCCGCGCCGTGCTGTCGGTGATGGCCGGCACTCCGGGATTCATCTTCAACCTCGGCCACGGGATCCTGCCGCAGACCCCGCCCGGGTCGGTGGCCCGGCTGGTCGACGTGGTACACCGCTACGCGCCGGCAGCGGCGGGCGCCGCGCAGGATGACGGGCGATGAGTCGACTCGGCGTGCTGGTGATGGCCTACGGCGGGCCCGACTCGCTGGACGACATCGAGCCCTACCTGCTGGATATCCGCGGCGGGCGGCCGACCCCGCCGGAACTGGTGGAGGAGGTCCGCGAACGATACCGCAGGATCGGTGGCAAGTCACCGTTGCGGGAGATCACGGAACGCCAGGCGGATGCCCTGCGCGAAGCGCTCGCCGGGCGCGGGGTGGCGGCGGCGGTCGCGGTCGGGATGCGGCACTGGGAGCCGCGTATCGCACCGGCCGTGCGCCGGCTCGCCGAGCAGGGCGCGACCGAGGCGGTGGGTGTCACCCTGGCGCCGCACTACTCGCGGCGCAGTGTGGGTGCCTATCAGGAGCAGGTGCGCGCCGCCGCGGACGCCACCGCGGCGGCGCCGAGGTTCACCTTCGTCTGCCAATTCTGCGATCATCCACGGTTCGTCGCCGCGGTGGCGCGCGACCTGCGCCACGCCCTCGACGCCCTTTTGGACCGTGCCGGCGCGCGGGTGCTGTTTTCCGCGCACAGCCTGCCGGTGGCATGGGTGGGCAACGGCGACCCCTACCCGAAGCAGCTCCGCACCTCGGCGGCGGCGGTGGCGGCAGCGGCGAACCTGCGCCCGGGTCAGTGGCGGCAGTGCTTTCAGTCGGCCGGCGCACGCCCAGGCGCCTGGTTGGGGCCCTCCCTTGACGAGGAAGTGCGGATGGCCGCGGCCGATGGTGTACGCGAGGTGGTGGTCGCGCCGTTCGGGTTCGTGGCGGACCACGTGGAGATCCTGTACGACATCGACATCGAGCTGTGCGAGCTCGGCGACTCGCTCGGCGTCGCCGTCAGCCGTACCCGCTCCCCCGGCAGTGACCCCGATCTGATCGCCGTGCTCGCCGACCGGGTGCTGGATGCCCGCGCGGCCGCCACGCAGCCATGACCGACCAGCGCGAACCGGAAGCCGCAACTCGCCGCGTGGTGATCGTGGGCGGCGGCATCACCGGGCTGGCTACCGCCTACTACCTGAGGCGCGCCGTCCGGCCGCGCGACCGCATCGAGGTGGTGGTCCTGGAAGCGAGCGCGCGGGCCGGCGGCAAGCTGCGCACGATACGCCAGGACGGCTTCGTGGTCGAGGCCGGGCCGGACTCGTTCCTGACCAGCAAACCGGCCGCGCTGGTGATGTGTCGCGACCTGGGGCTTGCCGGCGAGCTGATTCCGCAGCGGCTGCCGACCGGCGCCTACGTGCTGCGGCGCGGGCGGCTGATCGCGATCCCGTCCGGCATGCGTCTGGTCCATCCCGTCCGCCCGTGGCGATTCCTGCGCTCCCCACTGCTGTCGGTTTCCGGCCGCCTGCGCGCGCTGGCGCACCCATTTGTCCGGCCGCGGAGGGAAACCGGCGACGAAAGCGTCGGCTCCTACGTGCAGCGCCGCTACGGAGCCGAGATGCTGCGCATCCTCGGCGAACCGCTGCTTGCCGGCATCCACCTCGCCGACCCGTGGCAACTCAGCCTGGCCGCAACCTTCCCGGCGCTGCACTCCCCGCCACCCCAGCGCCCCGGTGCCGGTCCCATTCCGCACGCGCAAGAGCTGGCGCACCTGCTCGGCAGTCCGTTCGCCAGCTTGGCCGGCGGCATGGCGCAGCTCGGCGATGCGCTGATCGAAGCGCTGGGAAGTTCCCTGAGCACCAACACTACGGTGAACGCCATCATTCCCGCGGACGGCGCCTACCGACTCGGATTGCAGGGGCCTCCCGGCCTGAGCGGCCACTTCGAGCTGCCGGCCGCCGCCGTCGTGGTGACCACGCCCGTGGCGGCGGCTGAACGCCTGGTGCGTGAGGTGAATCCCTCCCTGGCCAAGCTTCTTGGCGCCGCGCAGACCACTTCGTCCGCAATCGTCAGCCTGGGCTACCGCAGCGCCGGAACGACCCTGCCGACCGCCGGATCAGGCTTCCTGGTGCCGCGCGACGAGGGCAGCCAACTCCTCGCCTGCACCTGGAGTTCCAACAAGTTCGACGGCCGCGCCCCGGAGGGCGGCATCCTGGTGCGCGGCTTTCTCGGTGGCTGGCGTGATCCGAACATTCTGGAGCGGGAGGACGACGAACTGCTCAAGCTGGTGCAGCGTGAGCTGGCGCAGCTCATCGGCGGCGTGTTCGCCCGTGGCGAACCGGCGGTGAGCCATGTCGCGCGCTGGGCGGACGGCACCCCCCTGTATCGCGTCGGCCACCGCGAGTGGCTGGCCAAGATCACCGCCGCATGCAAGGCGACGCCCGGTCTGTGGCTCGCCGGCGCGCCCTACGACGGAGTCGGCATTCCCGACTGCATCCGCCAGGGGCGCATGACCGCCAGCGCGGTGGCCCGCTATCTGGAGTGATCAGGCCGGTCGCTCCTGGCAGAAGAGGCGGTGGAGATATGGCTCGAAACGACGGCCGTCGTGCACTGATTCGGACCGCGCTGCCGCTCACCGAGAATTGCTGATGGGCGTAATCGTACGGTTGACGCGTTTCTTCGTTTACGTGTAGAAAGCACCCCACTCTGATGAGCGGCGCACCGGTCACCACACTTTTCACCATGCTGATTGCACATCCGACGTGGTGCGTCCTCGTTGCGGGGGAGGTCCATCTGGCAGGGTAACCGTCGCCATCGCGGCAACCGAAAGGCCCTGCCATTGCGCAGGGTCTTTTTCATTGGTGCGCTTCAATCGCGCAAGCGAGCGGCGGCTCGACCCTTGGGCCTCGAGGCCCGGAAGGCAACGCTGATGATCATCCAGGCACGCAACTTGCGGAAACGGTTCCGCGTGCGGTCACGTACGTCCGGCGCGGCGGGCGCCCTGCGCGGCATGGTGCGGCCGCGCTGGCGGGCGGTGACCGCGGTCGACGACATCGACCTCGACGTCGCGCCGGGCGAGTCGATTGCCTTCATCGGTCCCAACGGCGCCGGCAAGTCGACCACGATCAAGCTGCTGACCGGGATCCTGCAGCGCGACGCCGGCACCCTGTCGGTGCTCGGCCTCGATCCGCAGCGGCTGCGCCGCCGACTGGCCTACCGCATCGGTACGGTGTTCGGGCAGAAGTCGCAGCTCTGGTTCCACCTGCCGCCGCTCGACACCTTCAGGCTGCTGGCCGACATCTACGACCTGGAGCCGCGCCAGGCGCGCGCGCGCATCGCGTCCCTGACCGAAGTCTTCGACATCGGACGCCATCTGAACACGCCGGTGCGCAAGCTTTCACTCGGCGAACGCATCCGGTGCGAGATCGCCGCGTCGCTGATCCACGATCCGGAGCTGCTGCTCCTGGACGAGCCGACCATCGGTCTGGACGTGGTGATTCGGCAGCGCATTCGCGATCTGATCACCGGCGTGAACCGCACGCGCGGCGTCACGGTGTTCCTCACCTCGCACGATACCGGCGACGTGGAGCAGGTGTGCCGGCGCGCCATCGTGATCAATCAGGGACGCATCGTCTGGGACGGGGCGGTCGACGAATTGAAGCGCTCCGTGCTGTCTACCAAGATCATGGACCTCAAGCTGGCCGGCCCGCTGGCGCTCGATCAGCCGGAGGTTACCATCCGCCACGCGGACCGCTATTCCGCCAAGCTGGAGGTGGACACGGCCCGCACGCGGATCGAGGCGGTGGTGCGCGCCATCCTGGAACGCAATACGGTGCTGGACATCACCATCTCCGACCCGCCCCTGGAAGAGGTAATCGGCTCACTCTACGAGTCGGCGGGCAACAGCAAACGACTCGTGGAGCCGGGCCGGGATGGGCGAAATGGGACGCCGTAGGCGACCGATTCCGGGCGCCAAGCCGGCGGGTAGCGAGGGGCGAGAGAGGCCGCCCTCACCGCGGCCGACCGCGGGCCAGGTTGGCGGGAGAGCCATGATCGCCGCGGTCTCCCGTTGCGGCCCGTGGCTGCGCCGCTATGCGCGCGCCGTCACCTACGCCGGCCGCGATCAACTCGCCTACCCCGCCGCGCTCCTGACGCGCGGCCTCCTGCTGGTGATCTTCGTGTTCGTGTTCAACACCCTGTGGCGGGCGATCGCCGGCGACGACGGCCAGCTCCGCGGCCTCACGGTAGTGCAACTCACCTGGTACCTGGTGTTCACCGAGATGGTCGAGCTGGCCCGTCCCACGATCATGGCGGAGATCCAGGAGCAGGTGCAGGATGGCAGCATCGCCTACGGTCTGGTGCGCCCCTACTCCTACCCCCTGTTCACCCTCGCCCGCGGCCTGGGGCAGGCGCTCACCAAGACGGTGCCGATCGGCGTGGTGGGAGCGACGGTCGCCCTGGCGCTGGTGGGACCGCTGCCGGGACTGGCGGCGGCGCTGCCCGGTGGCCTGCCTCTGCTTGCCGGCGCGCTGCTGCTCAACTGTCTGTGGATGCTGATCATCGGCCTGAGCGCGTTCTGGTTCGAGTCGGTGCTGCCGTTCCAGTGGATCCACCAGAAGCTGGTGTTCATCGTTGGCGGGATGTTCTTTCCGCTGGACCTGCTGCCGCCGTGGCTGGCCGGGCTGGCGGCGCGCCTGCCGTTCGCGTTCCAGGCCTACTGGCCGGCACGGATGCTGGTGGATCCCGCTCCCGAGCTGTTCCGCGCTGCGCTGCTCGGCACCGGGCTGTATACCGTGGTGCTGGGGTTGCTTGCGGTCGGGCTGTTCCGGCTCGGCATGCGCCGGGTGCAGGTCAATGGCGGGTAGCCGTGCAGAACGTCGGCGGCGCCGGGGCCGGACGCTCCGCCTGCTGGGCCGATACTTCCGCGTCAACCTGGCCGCCAACACCGCCTATCCGGTTCCGTTCGCCATCCAGGTGGTCGCCATGGCCGCTAACAACGCCATGTTCGTGGCGTTCTGGGCGATCCTGTTCGAGGCGATCGGCGCGCCGATCCGCGGCTACGGGTTCACCGACGTGATGTTCCTGTGGGCGGTGGCGGCCGCCGGCTTCGGCCTCGGCACCATCGGGTGCGGCAACGCCGCCTACCTGTCGCGCATCATCTACCAGGGCGATCTCGACGTGTACCTGACGCAGCCGAAGCCGGTGCTGCCCAACCTGCTGGCCTCGCGCATGTCGGTGTCGAGCTGGGGCGATCTGCTCTTCGGGCTGGCCCTGTTCGCCATCAGCCAGCCGCTCACCCCGGCTGGCATCGGCCTCTACCTGCTGTTCGTGGTGCTCGCCGCCGGCGTGCTGGTCGCGGTGCGCGTGCTCTACCACAGCCTGACCTTCCTGCTCGGCAATGCCGAGGACCTGGCCGGCGTCAGCTCGGAGCAGATCATCACCTTCTCCCTCTATCCGGGCACGATCTTCGACGGGCCGGTGGTGACCGTGGTCCTGCACACCCTGATCCCGGCGGCGCTGGTTGCCCACCTGCCGGCGAAGCTGTTTCAGGCGCTCCGACACGGCGCCGGGTTGGACTGGGGGCTGCTGGCCGCCATCGCGGCCGGCGACGCCGCGCTCATGGCCGCCGCCTGGGCCGTGTTCGCCCTCGGCCTGCGCCGCTACGAGTCCGGCAACCGCATCGGCGCCCGCATCTGACGTGGTCCGGGCGCTCTATCGGTCCGTGCGGATCGTGAGCCGATGCGCATAGCCCGCGCGGCGGCCCATATCATGGCGTCGCCAGACGATTCCCGGGTGAATCCCGGTGCAACCGCTCATGCGCCGACGCAGGAGCGTCGCAGGTCACTGCCTACTCCACGGGCGCGGTAGGCCGATCCGGCGCCGGCATCGCCGTGGCGCTCTCCGCAACGCGCGCGATTGCATCCAGCTTGTCGCCGATTTCCGGGTCGATCTCGCTGTCGGGCACGTAGTCGGCCAACTCGTAGAAGCTCTTCTTGGCCATCAGGTTCGGTACGTCCAGCTTGGCGAAGTAGGACTTGAAGAGCGGTGCCAGAAACTCATCGCTGGCCTTGATGTCGGCGTCCCAGGGAGAACCCTTGCCGAGTGTCGCCAGCGCCGACTCGATCTCCGCGATCGCGCTGCGCATCGCGCACAGCCGTCGGCCTGCTTCGGCTTCCGTGAACAGCGGCCCCGGCGCGGCCTGCGCGGCCGATGCCGTGGCATACGCCTCGAGCGTGGCCGGCGAGCACAGATAGTTCTCGATCTCCCGGCGGTGCCATATCTGACAATCAACCGGAACGAGGTCAGGTGGCCGGATGCGATCGAAAAGAGCAATGCCACGCAGGGCGGGCAGCGCCTCCTGCAGTCCGTGAAAGTGGCTCCGCACGGTCGCCGGCTGATTTGCCACGACGTGGACGAACGGCCGCTCGAGCGCCCTGAGGGCACCTCGGTGGCGCAGCCGTCGGGCAAAGGCTTGCAGGATGCTCAGATCGGTGGAGCCTTCGATATAGAGCACCCAGCCGGTCTGCTCGGCCTGATAGTATTGATCGAACGAGATTTCCCGGAGCGACTTCAGAACCTGGCTGCCACGGTCGTCGATGCGGTGCGGACGGCCGACGAAGGCTACTACCATGTCGCGGCCGGCTGCTTGGTTGAGCAGCACCTCGGAGTGACTGGCGGCGATGATCTGGCTGCGGCTAGCGCGCGCCACGTCGGTCAGCAGACCGTAGATCTGGCGTTGACGGAGAATCTCCAGGTGCGCGTCCGGTTCGTCCAACAGCAGGACCGCGCCCGGATTTGCGTACATGTACGCCAGCAAGAGCAGGGTCTGCTGCAGGCCGCGTCCGGCTGACGACAGGTCGAGCCGGATGCCCCGCTCGCGATAGGTCATCACGATCTCGCCGCGAACGTCGACGTACCGCGGGGGATCGAGCTCAGCGCCGAACAAGCTGCGAATCTGCGCCACCAGTCGGTTCCATGGCGACGGATCCTGGTTGTGAACCTCCAGGCAGAGGTTGCGCAGCACCTCCGCGGTACGGCCTTCGCCGATGCGGACGTTCACGGCGCCACTGTCGAGACGCGTCTCCGTGGCGGCCAGCCCAGACATCGGCGGCAGGAAGGCGATCCGGGCGTTTCCCGCCG
>CAYFXT010000037.1:0-3759 GCA_964346995.1 uncultured Spirochaetaceae bacterium
GGCATCGCGCGGGTGGTGAGGCATAAGACAAGTCATGACTCGTCGAGCTATAACTTGTCGAGGCACGACTTGACAATGTGGGGCCAATCCCCCATCATGCTGCTAACTGTGGAGTTTATCGGTCGCGCAGCGGAATTGGGCCTGTTGCGACAAGCCCTCCGCTCGCCCAGATCGGAGCTCATTCCGATCTATGGGCGTCGCCGCGTGGGCAAGAGCGAGCTGATTCTGCAGTTCATGGCGGACGAGCCCGGTGTCTACTATCTGGGCCAGCAATCTTCGACCGCGCTGCAGGTGCGGGAGTTCCTGGCCGAGGCCGCCGGCGCATTGGGCATGCCGCTGCTGGCGCAACTGCGCATCGCCGGCTGGCAGCAGGCGCTGCGCGCGGTCACGGAGCAATGGGGGCGTGCCAACCCGGGAAGGAAGCTGGTGCTGGCCCTCGACGAGTTTCAGTGGATCGCCGCTGCCAGCCCAAGCCTGCTCTCGGAATTGCAGCATTGCTGGGACCGGTGGTGGCGTGATGGCGGCAACGTGCTGCTGGTGCTGTGCGGGTCCTACCTGGGCTTCATGGAGCGGGACGTGCTGGGCAGCAAGAGCCCGCTGTTCGGCCGGCGCACCGCCCAGATCCATCTGCAGCCGTTCGGCTACCGAGATGCGGCCCGGTTCCATCCGCGCTGGTCGCTGGCGGACCAAGCCCGTGCCTACTTCCTGGTCGGCGGGCTGCCCCAGTACCTGCTGTGCCTCGACGACAGCCGTTCCATAGACATCAACATCCGGCAGCATCTGCTCGCCGAGTTCGCACCGCTGTTTCACGAACCTGTCTTCCTGCTGCGAGAAGAGCTGCGTGAAATCGCTCCGTACCAGGCGGTGCTTCACGCCGTCGCTTCCGGCCACGTCAACTCACGCGCGATCGCGGCCGAGACCGGGTTGCCGGAGCGCAGCCTGCACTACTATCTGCAGCAACTGACCGGGCTCGGCTACCTGCGCCGCCGTTATCCGCTGGCGAGCCGGCGTCCGAATCCTCGTCAGGTACGATTCGAGATCGATGACCCGCTGTTGCGATTCTGGTTCCGTTTCGTGTTCCCCAACGTGAGCGTGATCCGCAGCGGCGGCGCGGCGCGCGCCTTTGCCGACCGCATTGCGCCCTCACTCGACTCCTGGTTCGGCGGCTGCTTCGAACGGCTGTGCCGCGAGGCGTTGCCACTCATCTACGCACAGGAAGGGGTAGCAGCGGGCTTCGAGATCGGCGAATACTGGAGTGCGACGATGCAGATCGACGTAGTCGGCATGCGCGACGACAACTGGACCGACCTCGGCGAGTGCAAGTGGGGCACGGTGCGCTCTCCGTACGCCCTGGAGAGCGAACTGGAGCGCAGGCTGCAGCAGTACCCCAACAGCCGCGGCGCCACGCTCGGCCGCCGCTACTTCGCCCGTCGTAAGCCGGCTGCAAGGAGCGAAGCGGGAGCTTGGTACTCCCTCGACGATCTGTACGCCCTCGGTGCATCGCCCGCCGGTCAAGCTTCCGGCGAAAGCGAATAGTGTCCTGTCATTCATCAAGTGTCGGATAAAGACGTCGGTTCCGGGGTCTGTGCCGTGCCGCGCGGCAACGGTTGGTAGTCGGCCGGCGGGCCGTCGCATACCGGGCAGCGCCAGCCGGAGGGCAGCGCCGTGAACGCGGTGCCGGGCGCCACCTCCCCGAGCGGGTCGCCGTACGCGGGGTCGTACTCGTTGCCGCAGGTGGCGCACGAATGGATTCCGCAACGCTCCTCGACCGGCGGCTCCGGCGGCAACGCCGCTGAGGTCGGCGGCTCTCCTTGGTCGCCGTAGAAGCGGTGCGTCAGAGCCGCCAGGGCGGCCGCGAGATCGCGCTCGCGCAGCCGGCGAGCGAACGTCAGCCAACCGGGATTGCGCCGGTCGAATCCCTCTCGATGGCGCACGGCGTAGCGACGACGCAGGCGAGACAAGGGCAACCGCTTCTCCGCCAGGGGCTGGATCGCCACCGCCACCTCGTGCCGGGTCGGATCGTCGGTCACCGCGAAACTGAGGCCCGCGGTCACGATGGAGCGCCGCGACAGACGGGCGATCATCGTGCCGGCCAACTCCCGCGCTTCGGGCAGCCGATCGGAGACCTGCCAATGCAGGGCGGCATCCACGTGGCGCACGCGCACCCCGTGGCGGCCGAACAGCATGCGCCACTCCGGGAGATGCACCTGCGCCACGTTCTTGAGTACGAACGAGCGCCAGCAGGTGGTGAACACTGCGCCAATGCCCTGCTGCGCGGCGCGCATGCACATCTGCTCCAGGAACCGGTGTCGGAACGGCCGCGTGCCGGCGCTCATGCCTATCCAGTAACCGGAACCGGACTGCATGGGATGTACGCCTTCGTAGTCGCCGTACTCCGGCGGCGGCAGGCGTTGACCGCCGTCCGCCCGCACCAGCCTGCTGCCCAGACGGACGCGGATCGCGTGCGCCAGATCCTCCGACAGGTGCGATGATTCCGCGCCGGCGGCGACCACCGTCTCCTCGGCCGCGCGTACTGCTTCGGCCACGTACTCCGATGGCACCAGGTAGGGAAGCGTGACGCGGTCGTGGCGGACGGGCGCACGGGCGCCGCGCCGCGGGTGATGGTCGGCGGCGATGGCGATCCGCCACGAGTCGACCTCGTCCGCCGCCAGGAGGTTGAGCAGGCCCGAGGTCAGCGGCAGCAGATCCTGGTGCGGGTCGGCAACGTTGATCGCGATCGAGGGCCGCAACCGGATGCCGGTCAGGATCGACTGGATGATGCCGGCGTCCAACCAGCGTGCGCCATGCGTGATGCCACAGGCCGCGGCCGAACTGGTGACGTTGGGATGGCCGGATGCATCCGCCCGGTCCACTTCCAGCGGCGCCACGGCGGCGCGGAAGCGGGTGACGTACGAATCCGGGATGCCGGCCACGACCAGGTCTTGACGATGGCCGATGGTCAGCCGGTCGATGCCCCAGGCGCCGGACAGTTCCGCGACCGTACGCAGCGCCCCGGTGCTGATGATCCCACCGGGGCACGCCACGCGCAGATCCACGCGCCCGTTCACACCGCAGCCTCTTCGGGCCGCTCCGCCGGCTCCCCGCGCGGCTGTGGTTCGAGCGTGCGTACCGACTTCGCCGTCGAAGCCGGCGTGGCCCGCGGCGCATCGGCCGACGTCGGCGCGGCAGCGCCCGCGCTTCCTGATGGCCCGGCCAGCGCCGGCAACGCGCCTGCCAGGTTGACCGCCGAGGCTGTCGGCTCGGATGGTTCCGGCGGCGAAGCGCCCGCGCCGGCGGACGACTCCGCCGGCTGCCGCGGCGCGCTGGCGGAGTCCGCCAGTACCGCGGCCACCTCGGGGCGACAGGTGCCGCAGCCGGTGCCGGCGCGCGTGGCGGCGCACAGCTCCGACAGGGTGGCGCTGCCGGCCGCCACCGCGGCGCGCAGGTCGTCCGCGCCTACGCCGTGGCAGGAGCACACCAGGCGGCCGCGCGGGGTGCCGGGCAGTCCCGCCGCGGCGGGCCGCAGGAGCTGTTCGCGCTGTTCGTCCAGCTCCGAACCGGTCTCGATGAGCCGCCGGAACGCCGCAAACTCCGCATTGTCGCCGATCAGCACGGCCCCCACCAACCGGTCGTGGCGCACCACGCACTTCTTGTAGTAGCCCATACGGCGGTCGAGCAGGGTCACCTCCTCGAAGTCGTCGGGCCCCCCCGCCCCCCCACCCGGCCCCCCGGCGGCCCCCCCCGGCCCCCACCTCGCCC
>CAYFXT010000037.1:3769-12422 GCA_964346995.1 uncultured Spirochaetaceae bacterium
GCTCGTGGGCCACCCCCGCGAGGGGGGCCCCCGCCCGGCCGGCGCGGCGGGGGGCGGTGCGGCCGACCGTGGACACGGAGGTCCCGGGGATCTTCAGCACGTTGTAGGGCGGCGCGTCGGCATACGCCGCCCACTCGTCGCCGGTGGCGTGGCGGGCGGCCACGCGCGCCTGTTCCTGCGCGTGCTCGGTGGTGCCGTAGAGGCGGCCGTTGTGCTCGGCGATATCGCCCAAGGCGTAGATCTTCGGGTCGCTGGTCTGCAGATGGGAGTTGACCACCAGCGCACGGCGCGTGTGCAGCCCGGCGGCCGTGCCGAGTTCCCGGTTGGGAACCGTGCCGACGGCCATCAGCAGCAGGTCGCAGTCCAGGATCAGGCCGCCCTCGGTGCGCACGCCGTTGAGGCGCGGGGCGCCGGTGTAGCTGGCCACGCGGTCGTTGAACACCAGCCGCACGCCCCTTTCGATCAGGGCGTCGCGCAGCACTTCGCTGCCGGTGGCGTCGAGTTGCCGGCCGAGCAGCAGGGATCGGTTCTGCAGGACGGTGACCGCTGTCACCTGCCCGGCCAGGGCGGCGGCGAGCTCCAGCCCGAGCAGCCCGCCGCCGACGATCAGCACCCGCGAGTCAGCGGAGACCAGCGTCATCGCCGCATGCGCGTCCTCCCGGTTGCGCAGCGTCACCACGCCCTCACGTTGCGCCGGCAGGTCGGGCAGACGGCGGGCGCGGCTGCCGGTGGCCAGCACCAGCCGGTCGTAGCGGTACTCCTGCCCGGAGGCTACGCGTACGCATTGCCGGTCACGGTCGATGGCGGTTACCGGGGTGCCGGGATGCAGGTCCAGGCCCAGCTCGGCGAGCTCCGTGGGCGTGGTCAACTGCAGCTCCGGCCAGCACCGTTTGCCGACCAGGTACTCGACCAGCAGCACGCGGTTGTAGAACAGCTCGCGCTCGGCGCTCAGCACCCGGATCTGATCGTTCCGGTTGTGCGTGCGGTATTCACGCACGAAGGCCAGCGCGGCCGGCCCTGCGCCCACCACGCAGACGCACCGCGGCGTCGGGACCACGGGCCGGACGGCGACCGCGGTGTACTTGAAGTCGGGCTCCTTGGAGCGCGGATCGACGCGCGGGCTGGTCACGTTGTTGGCGCGCCCGGCGTCACCGCGCGGCGTACCCGTGCGTCCCCAGTGCATCGGCAGAAACACCACCCCCGGCTTGATCGCGGCGGACAACCGCGCCGGCACCCGCACCATCCCGTAACGGCTGGCGATCTCCACGGTACGGCCCTCCCGGACGCCCAGGCGGGCCGCGTCGTCCGGGTGCAACTCGGCGAACGGGCGCCGCTCGTGCTGGCCGAGCCTGGCCACCTTGCCGGTGCGGGTCATGGTGTGCCACTGGTCGCGCAGGCGGCCGGTGGTGAGCACGAAGGGATAGTCCGCGCACGGGGGCTCGCCCGGATCCCGCTCCGCCACCGCGTGCAGCCGGGCGCGGCCGTTGGTGGTCGCGAACCGCCGATCGGTGAACAGCCGCTCGGTACCAGGATGGCCCGCGGCGGGACACGGCCACTGGATGCTGCCGATCTGGCGCAGCCGGGGGTAGTCGATCCCGGTCATGTCGAGCGCCGTGCCGGCGGTGAGCCGGGTGTGCTCGGCGAAGATCTCCGCTTCCGAGCGGTAGGCGAACGCTTCCCCCCAACCCATGCGGCGGGCGAAGTCGCACAGAATCCACACATCGGGCCGCGCCACCCCCGGCGGCTCCACCACCTTGGGAAGATGGGTCACGCGGCGCTCCGAGTTGGTCATGGTGCCCTGCTTCTCCAGCCAGCCGGCTGCCGGCAGCACCACATCGGCCCAGCGCAACGAATGGGAACGGGTGGAGATGTCCTGCACCACTACGAACCGGGCGCGCCGCAGCGCCTCCTCGACGCGGCGCACGTCCGGCATGCTCACCAGCGGGTTGGTGCACATGATCCAGATCGCCTTGAGCGTGCCCGCCTGCAGAGCGCTGAACATCTCGGTGGCGGTCAGGCCCGGCTTGGCCGGCACCTGCTCCACTCCCCACAGCGCAGCCACCTCCCGCCGGTGGGCCGGGTTGGCGAGGTCGCGGTGCGCAGGCAGCATGGTGGCCAGGCCGCCCACTTCGCGCCCGCCCATGGCGTTGGGCTGGCCGGTGAGCGAGAACGGTCCGCAGCCGGGCCTGCCGATCTGGCCGGTCATCAGCGACAGATTCAGCAGCGCCAGGTTCTTGTCGACGCCGGCAGCACTCTGGTTCAGGCCCATCGCCCACAGCGACAGAAAGGTGGGCGCGGAGCCGATCATCTGCGCCGCCCGCTCCAGGTCGGCGCGCGCCACCCCGCACGTCGCGGCGGACCGGTCCAGGTCGACGCCGGCGAGCTGGCGCGCCACGTCGTCCCAGCCTTCGGTGTGGCGTGCCAGGAACCGGCGATCGACGAAGCCGCCGTCCAGCAGGCAGCGTGCCAGCGCCAGGTAGCAGGTGACGTCGCTGCCGGGGTTGATCTGCAGGTGCAGGTCGGCAACCGAGCAGCTCTGGGTGCGGCGCGGATCGACCACGATCACGCGCGTGTTCGGGTCGCTGTGCCGGCGTGCCTCGATGCGCTGGAACAGGATCGGATGGCACCAGGCCGGGTTGGCGCCGGCGATCAGGAAGCAGCTCGAGCGTTCGATGTCGGCGTAGGCTACCGGCACGCTGTCCTCGCCCAGAGCCAGCTTGTAGGCGGTGACCGCGGTGCTCATGCACAGCCGCGAGTTGGTGTCGATGTTGTTGCTGCCGATGAAGCCCTTCATCAGCTTGTTGGCGACGTAGTACTCCTCGGTGAGGAGCTGGCCGGAGACGTAGAACGCCACCGATTCGGGGCCGTGGCGGTCGATCAGGGCACGAAAGGTGGCGGCGACCCGATCCAGGGCGCGGTCCCAGGTGGTGCGCAGCAGCGGTTGGGCGCGGCTGCCGCGCAGCAGGGGAAACAGCAGGCGGTCGTCGGTGTCGGTGACCGTGTGATGGAGGGTGCGTCCCTTGGCGCACAGCCGGCCCCGGTTGGCCGGGTGCCCGGCGTCGCCGCGCAAGGTCAGGCGGCCGTTGCCGTGGCGCGTCACCTCGATGCCGCAACCTACGCCGCAGTACGAGCAGGTGGTCTTGACGGTGCGATCCACGGATGCCTTTAGTACACGTCCCGCTGATAGCGGCGCGCCCGCTTCAGGCCCAGCAGGTAGTCGGCGGCATCGTCCGGAGAGCGACCGCCGTGGACAGAGATCACTTGGCGCAGCGTGTCGTCCACCTCCGGTGCCATCCGCTCGGCATCCCCGCACACGTACAGGTGGGCGCCCTCCTCCAGCCAGCGGAACAGCTCGGCGCCATGCTCCGCAATCCGGTGCTGGACATACACCTTGTGCTCCTGATCGCGCGAGAAGGCGGTGCTGAGGCGGGTGAGGGTTCCGGCGTGCAACCATGCCTCCAGCTCGGCCCGATAGAGAAAATCGGTGGCGCGGTTCGGGTTGCCGAAGAACAGCCAGCTCCGCGCTCCGGCGGCGGCACGCGCCTGCCGCTCCTGCAGGAAGGCGCGGAACGGCGCGATACCGGTGCCGGGGCCGATCATCACGATGGGTGCCTGATCGTCGTCCGGCAGGCGGAAGTTGCGGTTGACGTGCAGGTAGACCTGGACGGCCGCGGCCGCGCGCACGCCGAGGTAGGTGGAGCACACGCCGTCGCGCGCGCGCCCGGCGGCGACCCAGTGCACCATGGCGACGGTCAGGTGAATGGCATCCGCGGCGGCAAGCGGGCTGGAGGCGATCGAGTACAGCCGCGGCCGCAGCGGTGCCAAAGCCGCCACCAGCTCCTGGGCCGTCAGGACACCGGGAGCGGTGTCGCGCAACAGGTCGAGCACGTCCACCCCGCCGCCGATGCACGTGGCCGGCATGCCCAGCCGCGCGGCCAGGGCCGCGCGCGGCCGGGTCAGGTCGCAACGACCCAGCAACGCCTCGCGCAACGGCCGCAGGCTGCCTCCACTCTCCACCGGCTCGTCGGTGGCGCAACCGGCGGCGGCGAGTACCGCGTCCACCAATGCCGGGTCGTTGCATGGCAGCACGCCAAGGGCGTCGCCCGGCCGATAGGCGATCTGCGACCCGCCGATGTCGACAACCACGTGGCGGATGTCCTTCACCGAGTCCGCCCCCGTGAGTGCGCGGCTCTCCCGTAGCGACGCCCGGAACGGATGGGCAGCGTCGTAGCCGGCGCCGGGGTCCGGCTCCGCGTCGTCCGCCTCCGCCCCGGACAGCGCCGCGGCGAGACCGGAACCATGCGCGGCCCCGTTGCCGGTGCCATTGGCTGCGCCGGCGGCGCCGGCCGCCTCCGGCCAGCGCTCCTGCCAGCCGGAAAACGAATCCAGATCCACGTCGCAGTCGGTGCATGCGCACAGCCGGGTGCCGCCAAGGGCGGCCAGACGTGCATCGAATGCGTGACCGAAGGCGCAGAAGTGCCGGTAGCTGGAATCGCCGAGCGCCAGCACCGCGAAGCTCACGTCGTCGAAGCGCGGCGCATCCGCACCGTTCAGCTCCGCCCACAACGGCTGTGCGGCATCCGGGGGATCGCCGTCGCCATAGGTGCTGGCGATCACCAGCAGCGTGCCGGCACCAGCCAGCGCAGTCGGCGACGCCTCGGCGGCGTCGATCACGCTCGCTGCGAAGCCGCGCGTGCGCGCATGTTTGGCGGTCTTGCGCGCCAGCGACTCCGCGGTGCCGGTCTGGGTCGCGAACACCACCGCCAGCGAACGGGTCGGCACCGCCGCGGACGGCTCCTGCTCGGCAGGAGCGAGTTCCGCCCCGCTGAGCATGCCCGCCAGGTAGCCGTCCAGCCAGATCCGCTGCGCGACATTGAACGGCGCCTGCTCCGACACATGATCGAGCGTCGCGTTCTCAAGTGCCATGGATGGGCGCTCCTGCCGGGACGTCCGGTGCCGCGGGGGTGGCGGCTGACCCGGCACGCGGCCTGGCCGTGCAGGCATCCCTGGCCGGTGCCAGGTCGGGGGAGTTCGGCTCTCCGCCGAGCCACCTGGCGGCTCCGGTAGCCGGCGCCGCCGTGGTGCCGGCAGCACCTGCCGCGCCGGCGAGCCGCGTTACGGTGGCGACGCCTTGGCGGCGGATGAACTCGTTGAACCTCTCGCCCGCCCGCCGGTGAGTCTGGTAGGCGCGCATGACCCGGGTCAGGAGTGCCGGCAGTTGTGCCGCCGGGACCGCCCGGTACGCCTCTTCACCGAGCGCCTGCTCCTGATCCATGCCGCCGCCGAACAGCACGTCGTAGGCCTCCACCGCCGCGCCGTCATGGGTGGTTCCCACGCCGAGCAGGCCAATGTCGCCGCAGTAGTGCTGGGCACAGGAGTTGGGGCAACCGGTGAGGTGGATGTTGATCGGGCCGTCGAGCGGAGCACTGCGTTCCAGGTGGCGGGCGAGTGTGACGGCGGTGCTCTTGGTGTCGGTCATGGCATACTTGCAGCCTGCATTGCCGGTGCACGCCACCGTGCCGGCCGCGTAGCTCGACGGCGACGCGCTCAGCCCGATCTCATCCAGCGCCGCCAGCAGCGCGGCGGTGTCTCGGTCGGCCACGTGCGGAATCAGCGCATTCTGGAACACGGTGAGGCGCAACTTGCCCGCCCCGAACCGCTCGGCCAGGTCCGCCAGCGCCGTCATGTGGGCGCCCGACAGCCGGCCGCCCGGCACGCCAACCCCCACCCAGTTGCAACAGGGCTGGCGCTGCCGATGCACGCCGACGTGCGCGCCCCGCACCACCGGTGCCGCTGCGGTGCAGTGCTCGATCGGCAGGCGGCGCAGTGCCGTGCCGAGCAGCGCCTCGGTCTCCGCCACGAACCGCTCGATCCCCCAGCGCTCGAGCACGTACTTGAGCCGTGCCCGCTTGCGGTTGGTGCGGTCGCCGGCGGCCGCGAACACACGCAGCATCGCTGCGACCACTGCCACGCACTCCTCCGACGGCACCACGATTCCGGCGTCGCGACCGAAGCTGCCGTGCCCGGTAATGCCGCCGAGCAACACACGGTAGTACACGCCGGGCGCCAGCTCCTCACGCCGCTCCAGGACCCGCACGGCGCGCAGGGCGATGTCATTGGTGGCCCCGGCGACGCTCACCTGGCCGCCGCTGTCGAACGCCACGTTGAACTTGCGCGGTAGTCCGTACAGGTCGCGGCTGTGCAGGATGTAGTGGTGTAACGCGCGCGCTTGCGGGCGCACGTCGCACAGCTCCTGCGGGTCGAAGCCGGAGGTGGGAGTGGCGGTGACGTTACGGATGTTGTCGGCGCCCGCCCCGCGCGAGGTAAGGCCGAGGTCGTACAGCCCCATCAGCAGGTCGGGGGCGTGGCCGGCACCCACCTCGCGGAGCTGCAGGTTGCCGCGCGTGGTGAGGTCGACGTAACCGCTGGCGTACTCGGCCGCGAGCACGGCCAGGCCGCGGAGCTGGCGAGAGCTGATCTGATTCGCCGGCACGCGCAGCCGGCACATATACGCGTCCTGCGCCGGGGCAGTGTGGAACAGGCCGTGGAACTTGTAGCGGAACACGTCGTCCGCTTCCGGGAACCGCTCGTGCGCCGCATTGGTCAGCACGGTGTCCCAGATGTCGAGCGGGTTGCGCTCGTGCTTGATCCGTTCCTCCCGGGACAGTTCGTCGACCGGCACGCCGTGTACCAGCGGTACCTCCGCGGCGGCCTGCTCCCCCGGCTGCGGGCGCCGCCGCAGGGCGCCGGCGAACAGTTCTTCGAGATAGCGGCGCTGTTCGTCGCTGAACGGCGCTCCCGCGGGCGCCCGGGGCGCCCCGCCGGAGACGGCTGCGCCGGGGGAGCCTGGGGACGTGGCAACAGAGGCCGCACCGGGAGCACCCGCACCGGTGCCGTCGGTCGAGGTCACGGCTACGCCGCCCGCGGGGCGAGTTCGATCCGTGCTCGGCGCAGCCGTTCCTCCATCTCCTCGCGAGCCTCCACTTCGGCCGCCGGGGAGAAGCGCACCAGCAGCGTCAGAGAAGCGGTGCAGGCCACGATCACGCCCAGGATCAGCAGCGCCTGGGGCCACGGCAGTCCCTGCATGCGGAACAGGAACCCCGCTGCCACCGCCCCGGCGTTGCCGCCCGCCCCGACGATTCCGGCCACCGAGCCGAGCGCCTTGCGGTTGATGAACGGCACCACCGAGTAGCTAGCTCCCTCCGCCATCTGTACGAACAGGCTGAATGCCACCAGGGTGAGGATCGCCACCGGCAGCACCGCCATGCGCGAGAACAGGATCAGGGCCAGCCCCTCGCCCACCAACACGACGCCGAGAAACGCCACCCGCCCCTTCAGGCCCCACTTCCTGCCGGCGCGGTCGCCGAATACGCCGCCCAGGGTGCGGGCAAAGATATTCATCAGCCCGAACAGGCCGGCGACGATCCCGGCCGCCTTCAGCCCCAGATCGAAGTAGTCCTTGAAGTACAGGGCAGCGATGTTGTTGACCGTGAGCTCGATCCCGAAGCACGCGCCGTAGATCACGAACAGCGCCCATACGCGCCGGTCACGCGCGGCCAGCAGGAAAGACCCTTTCGTCTGGCCGGCGCTCCCCATGCGCCGCGCGGCGCGCAGCGCGCGGTAGTTGCCATCCACCGTGTCGGTGGTCAGGCGCCAGTACAGCACCCCGGTAACGAGCATGGCGATGCCTGGTACCACCATCGCCAGGCGCCAACTGATGGCGTCGGTGAATCCGAGGGTAACGAACAGGGCGAAGATCAGCGGCATCGCCATCTGCGTAACGCCGCCGCCGAGGTTGCCCCAGCCGGCCGTGGTGGCGTTCGCCGTGCCGATCACATTGGGTGCGAACACCACCGAGGTGTGGTACTGGGTGATGACGAAGCTCGCCCCGATCACGCCGATCGCCAGCCGGAACAGCAGGAACGAGGTGTAGCTGTGTGCCAATCCGATGCCCATGACCGGCAGCGCGCCGAGCAGCAGCAGCCAGGTATAGGTGATGCGCGGCCCGAAACGGTCGCACACCCAGCCGATTACCAGCCGTGCGACGATCGTGATTGCCACCGAGGCGATGATGGTGTTGCCGATCTGGGCCTGGGTAAGCGCCAGTTCCTCGCGCACCACCGCCATCAGCGGCGCGATCCCGAACCAGCCGAAGAAGCACAGGAAGAACGCAAACCAGGTCGTATGGAAGATGCGCATGGCCGGTTTCCGGTAGTTGAACAGGTCGATACGCGTGGCCTTCGTGATCGCCAGAGAGGGAGATGCGGACATCGTGGACCTCCGAAGAACAGTTGGTTGCCCGCCGGTATGCGAGAACCATGCCATGCACCGCATTCTCCCGTCCTGCCTCCGACGACCTGCCTCCGGCATACCGATACGTAAGTTATCGAATCAAGGACTACCTATGAGTAGGAAATGAGAATCAGGGTCACCTTGATGTAGAATTATGGCCGTCGTCAGTATCCGGAGCGCTGCGGCTGCGGAGGAGCGGGAGGAACCGCCGCGGCAGTCCTCGGGAAGTACCGCGCGTCCCGTACCGAGCTGAGCCGGCAGCTCAGCCCCGCTGCTTACGGATGAGGCTCTCCAGTTCCGCGATCCGCGCTTCAGCCGCGCGGCGTGCGGTGCCCTCGCGGTGGGCGCGGGCACGCTCCTG
>CAYFXT010000037.1:12522-16337 GCA_964346995.1 uncultured Spirochaetaceae bacterium
GCGCTTCAGCCGCGCGGCGTGCGGTGCCCTCGCGGTGGGCGCGGGCACGCTCCTGGTCGGCGCGGGCGCTCTCCTGATCGGCGCGGGCACGTTCCTGCCGGGCGCGGACATGCTCCTCCCGGTGGCTCAGCAGGTCCTCGCCCGTCACGGGATCGTGGAATCGTAACTCGCCACCGCGCTTCGCCCGCAGCTCCAGCCCCAGCATTGCGCTGCTCAGCGTCAACCCGCCATCCGCACTCCGGGTTACCGGCTGCGCCTCGTACCGGCCCGCGGTCAGCCGCGCGCCCTTGAGCGTCGTCCTCAGATACTCCCCCGTCGGGTCGTACTGATAGTACTCGCGTACCCCCAGCCGCTCGTACAGCTCGCGCTTTCTCCCCTCATCCTCACGCCACGTACTCCGCGACGCCACCTCCAGCACGAAGTCCGGCGCCTTGCCTTCGTTCCACAGCAGGTACGTCATGCGCCGCCCCTTCGCCGCCCCGAACACCACGAACACGTCCGGCGCAATCGACGCCCCCGGGTTGCCTTCCTGGTAGTAGATCAGCAGGTCGCCCGACACGTATACGTCCTCGCGGTCTGCGAACCAGGTCTCCAGCGCGTCGATGGCGTAGATCATGGCGACTCGCTGGACGTCGCTCTCAGCCATCGGCTTGCCGTCCGAACTCGGGTAATCAACCGCGCCGGGTGCGACGCGCGTAACAACCGGTGCGCTCATGGATCACCTCCCTGCCGCTGCGTCGGCTGGCTGCCGGCCCGCGCACCCGCGCCGCAGCACGGCACCGCCGCGGCGCCGCTGCCTGCGGAGCCGGCACTGTACGTGGAATCGGGTCCGTCATATGCCTGTGCACCATGGTACCGAACGTTCGGGGCGTATGACAGACCACACCGCCATCCGAGCACACCGCAAGCACGCTGCATTGTCCCCCTTGACCCCGGCCCGGCGACGCAGCATGCTGAACGTAACCTGTTCGCTGGCGGACCTCACCGACCGAAGCGCAATGGGCAACGACCCGAATGGGGCAACGACCCAAAGGCCCCGAGTCTGGGAGGAGAACCGGCCCGTGAACGAAGGAGCGAATACTCCGTCGCCCGTGTCCCGCGCACTGCAGCGAGCGCTCAAACAGTACCGTACCCCATCAGCCGGTCGCAGCATCGGCCAGATCGTCGCGTCATTCGTTCCGTACGTGGGCGGGCTGATCGCGATGGCCGCCATCGCCCAGGTGTCCTACCTGCTCAGCCTGCTTCTCGCCCTGCCCACGGCGGGGTTTCTGATTCGCGTATTCATCATCTTCCATGACGCGGGACATGGGTCGTTCTTCCGGCGCAGCCGCTGGAATCGCGTCATCGGCTACCTGGCGGGGTTCCTCACCTTCACGCCGTTCCAGCACTGGACCCACGAGCACGCCAGGCACCATGCCACCGCCGGCGATCTCGATCGCCGCGACCTGGGCGACGTGTGGACCATGACCGTACAGGAGTTCGTTGCCGCGCCGCGCCGGTTGCGGCTGGTATACCGGGCGTTCCGCAATCCGTTCGTGCTGTTCTTTCTCGTTGCCCCGGTCGGGTTTCTGTTGAATCACCGCTTTCCGCGCAAGCGGGTCAACGCGCGCTCGCTGCGCGCCATCATCTGGACCAACGTCGGCACGGCGCTGTTCGTGGTAGCCATGTCGCTGCCGTTCGGCTTCGTCAACTTTCTCGTGATCTTCACGCCGGTGTTCGTGCTGGCGTCGGCAGTGGGAACGTGGCTGTTCTACGTCCAACATCAGTTCGAGGGCGTCTACTGGCGCCGCCATGGGAGTTGGGACTTCGCCACCGCCGCGTTGCGCGGCTCCTCCTATCTGGCGTTGCCGCGCGTATTGCAGTGGTTCACCGGCAACATCGGCTTCCACCACGTCCATCACCTCGATCCGCGCATACCCAATTACCATCTCGAACGCGCCCACCGCGAGCAGCCGTTGCTACGCGGAGTCCCGGTGCTGCGCATACGCGACACTCTGCGCTGCCTGTCGGTGCGCCTCTACGACGAAACCAGCCGCCAGATGGTCGGTTTTCGTGAGGGTCTGCGGCGGGCACGAGCCGCCGGCGCCGCGGTCGCGTCCGCGTAGCTCCAATCGGCGCCCGGGGGCGTCCGGCGGGGCGTGATAGCATGGGGCATGCTCCAGGTCAGGACCGGAGTCGATCTGGTCGCGATCGCCGATTTCGCCGGCTCCCTGCAACGCGGCGGCATCGCCTTCCGCCGCCGCTTGTTTCATCCGTCGGAGGTGGCCGGGTCGTCCCTGCAACGGCAGGCGGCGATCTTCGCCGCCAAGGAGGCGGCCTTCAAGGCGCTGGAACTGCCCGCCGGCGACTGGCTGGTGGTGGAGATCGCCCACACTCCTGCCGGACGCCCTGTCATCCGGTTCGTTCCCGAGTATGATAGCTCGCACATCGTGAGCTGCGACTTGAGCATTACCCACGCCGGGGAATACGTCGTGGCTTCGGTGGTGGCCCTGGTGGACCATGCATCAGACCGTTGACCATTTCCTGGAGGACTGCGCACGCCGCTTCGCCGACCGGCCCGCCCTGCTGTTCAAGCCGGGGTTCCGCTACCGCGTGTGGAGCTACCGCAGGTTGCAGGACGCCGCCGGGCAGGTAGCCGCGCTGCTCCGGGAGCGGGGCATCGGCAAGGGCGATCGCGTCATTCTCTGGGGACCCAACGCGCCGCACTGGGTGCTGTCGTTCTTCGGCTGCCTGCGCGCCGGCGCGATCCTGGTGCCGCTCGACATGCGCTCCACCGCCGACTTCGTGGGTCAGGTGGTCGCCAAGACCGCGCCGGTGCTGGCGATCACCTCGCGCACCGTTCAGCGCGATACGACCCTCGCGGTGCCGGAACTCCTGTTCGAGGATCTGGAGGGCCTCATCTACGACCTGTCTCCGGCGCCGTCCGAGCCCCTCGGCGACGCCGACCTGGCCGAGATCATGTTCACCTCAGGCACCACCGGCGATGCCAAGGGGGTGCTGCTCACGCACGGCAACCTGATGGCCAATCTGCATTCGGTCCAGCAGGTGATTCCCGGAGACCCCTCGTTTCGCATGTTGAGCCTGCTGCCGCTGAGCCACATGTTCGAACAGATGGGATCGTTGTTCGCCGGCCTCGGCTGCGGCGCCAGCATTACGTTCGTGACCAGCCGGCAGCCGGCGATCCTGCTCAAGACCATGCAGGAGCGCAAGATCAACATGATGCTGCTGGTGCCGCAGGCGCTCGATCTGTTCATGAAGAGCATCGAACGCGAGGTGGCGAACCGCGGCAGGCAGCACGTATGGGAGGTTCTGATGCGGCTCGCCCGCCGGCTGCCGGTGGCGCTGCGCCGGATTCTGTTCCGCCAGGTGCACGCGCGTTTCGGTGGCCACCTGCGCATCGTCGTTTCCGGCGGCGCGGCGCTCGATCAGGCGCTCGGCGAAAAGTGGCATCTGCTCGGCGTCAGCGTGCTGCAGGGCTACGGCGCCACCGAGGCATCGCCGGTGATCAGTTGTCACTCCCTGACCGACGCGCGCTTCGATTCGGTGGGGCCGCCCGTGCCGGGCGTCGACGTACGCATCTCCGACGCCGGCGAGATCCAGGTGCGCGGCCCCAACATCACCCAGGGTTACTGGCAGGCACCGGAGCTGACTGCCGCGGCGTTCGACGGCGAGTGGTACAAGACCGGGGACATCGGCTCCATCGACGAGGCCGGACACGTGCACATCCGCGGGCGCGTGAAGGAGATGATCGTGCTCGCCACCGGCCAGAACGTGTTCCCCGAAGATATCGAAGCGGTGCTGCACCGCGATCCGGA
>CAYFXT010000038.1:0-15948 GCA_964346995.1 uncultured Spirochaetaceae bacterium
ACGGGATGGTCCTGTCCGCGAGTACCGTCCGCTTGACGCCCGGAAACGGCCGCCATACGATCGAGCGTTCCCGAACGATTACCCCACGGCGGTCACCAGAATGGCGTACAGGATCGCAGGCTCCACTCTGGTCATGTTCTGCATCTCCGGCATGCTGGCGCTGGCCAGCGGACAGGAGGCATCCGACGCCTCCGCAACAACGCAGCAGGTGGCAAGTACCGGACGCTATCACGAATCGCCCATGCTGGCGGCGCTGGTGGCCTCCGGAGATCTGCCGCCGGTCGACGAGAGACTCCCCGAGGAACCGTTCGTGGTCGGCCAGGGAGTGCTCATCGAAGACGAGTATCTCGACTTCGAGATCGGACAGTTCGGAGGTACGCTGCGCCTGGTGCACGACCGGGTCGGCTGGAATCCCGACGTCTTCATCATGGGCAACGAGCCCCTGGTGACGGCGCCCACCGGCGACATCAGCGTCAAAGGCATCCGCGGCAACATCCTGCACGGCTACGAGGTCAGCGACGACAACAAGGTCTTCACCTTCCGTCTGCGCAAGGGGCTCAGGTGGTCGGACGGGATGCCGGTCACCATGGAAGACGTGCGGTTCGCCTACGAGGACGTGCTCAGGAACGAGCGGATCACCGCCTCCGTACCCGGCTGGCTGCGCGCCGGCAACAAGCGCGACGGCGACCCGATGACGCTCGATGTGGTCGACCCGTGGACCTTCCGTATATCGTTCTCGGAACCCTATGGAGGCTTCCTGTCGCAGCTCGCAATCGTGATCTGGCAAGGCTACCAATACATTCTGAAGCCGAAGCACTACCTGGAGCAGTATCACGCCGATTACACGCCTCTGAACGACCTCGAACCGATGATCAAGGAAGCCGGCTTCGACGCCGGTGCCTGGTGGAACCTGTTCCGATCGAAGGACGTGAGCAGGTGGGAGTTGTTTCGGCCGAAAGGCTTCGGTTTTCCCAGTATCGCGCCGTGGGTGATGACGGATACTTCACCGGAACTGGTGCTGTACGAGCGCAACCCCTACTACTTCAAGGTGGATGAAGCCGGCAACCAACTGCCGTACATCGATCGGCTGCGTGACACCAAGACCGAGGACACCGAGATGTCCAACTTCAAGGTAATCGCCGGTGAGGTGGACTACTTCCGGGAAGGCGGCTCGCTGGTCAACCTTCCGCTGTACAAGGAGAACGAGCAACGAAGCGGGTTCCGCACCATGATGTACAAGTGGGTGAGCACCAACGTAGTGCTGCCCAACCACACCTTTGCGGAGCCCGTGTGGCGCGAGCTGATCGCCGACGTACGCTTTCGGCGCGCCTTGAACATGGCAATCAACCGGGAGGAGCTCAAGGAAGCGGTAAGCTACGGTTTCGCGCAGCTTCCGGAGGTGGTGCCGAGCGAATACGATCCGGAGCGCGCCAACGAGCTGCTCGATGAGATGGGCCTGCAGCGCGATGCCGAGGGCTGGCGTCTGCGCCCGGACGGCAAGCGACTGGTCATCAGTATCGAGAACTCTTCCCGACACCCCGATTTCGTCCCAACGATAGAACTGGTGGTGGAATACTGGCGAGCGTTGGGCATCGAGGTGACGGCGCAGACCATTGCGACGACGCTGCAGGGGCAGCGCGGCAGTGCCAACGAGCTGATGATGACGATCGAGGCGCTGCACACCAACATCTGGAAGACGGCCAACGGATTCCACCACGACTACCTGCCCCGGGGAGGCACCTGGGCGCCGCTGTGGCGCACCTGGTACAACTCCAACGGCGCGGCCGGCGAGGAGCCGCCGCCCGACGTCAAGCGTCTGTTCGAGCTGTCCGAGGAGCTGGGCACGGCGATTCCCGATTCGCCGGAAGCGCTGGCGGCGCTCGACGAGATCTACCAGCGGCTCTACGACAACGTCTACTACTTCGTTACGCTGGAGAAGATTCTCAAGACCCAGTTGGTGTCGGCGCGGCTCGGCAACGTACCGACGGACGGACATTCGGTCGGCGTGAACTACAGCGTGGAGCAGATGTTCTTCCGGAGCGAAGGATAGGCTTTCGCGAGTCTCGACCGTGCCTCGTTCGAGTCGGTCGGGTGCCGATTTCTGGTGCCTGGCCGCCACCGTTGGCGGCGCCATGAGTGATAGGAGTCTGTCGAATTGGCACGTCAACGGCACATCCGACAGGAATCCGTACGGGGAGGTGGGGTTGGGCCGAAAGCGACGCCCCTGGCGGCCGTTTTGGGGCGCCAGCGGCACCGGGGACTGCCGGTGAGCCGCAGACCGCCGAACATTCTTTTTCTCCAGACCGACAACCAGCGCTGGGATGCGCTGGGCTGTTCCGGAAACACGATCATTCAGACCCCCAACGTGGATCGGCTGGCGGCCCAGGGTACGTACTTCCCGAATGCCTTCGCGACCACGCCGATCTGCGCCGCCAGCCGCGCCAGCATTCTCACCGGGCTGTACCGGCGGCGCCACGGATTCACCTTTCACGAACCGCCGCTGCGTACCGAATTCACCGACATCAGCTATCCGAGGCTGCTGCGTGATGCCGGCTACTACACCGGGATGATCGGCAAGCTGGGCATCGACACCGACGGGCGACTGGCGCTCGCAGGGAACGCCTCCACCCTGACGAGGATGTTCGACGTGTTCCACCACTACCATCAGAACTCCTCCACGGAAGGCTATTGGATCCCGCAGCAGGATGGCACGCACCGGCATCTCACGGAGATCATCGGCGATCGGGTGGTGGAGTTTCTGCGCGGCCGTCCCGGCGATCGGCCGTTTTGTCTGTCGGTCAGTTTCAACGCCCCGCACGCGCGCGATGGAGACCCCAGGCACTACTATCCGCCGGCCGCGGAGAGCCGCCTCTACGAAGATCAGGTCATTCCCCGTCCCGCACCTTCCGGCCCCGCGTTTTTCGCTGCTCTTCCCCGGTTCCTGCAGGAGAACGAGAGCCGGAAACGGTGGCATACCCGGTGGGACACGGAAGCGAACTTCCAGCGTACCGCGAAGGGCTATTGGCGCATGATCAGCGGCGTGGACCGCATGGTGGGACGCTTCATCGACGAGTTGCACCGGCTGGGCGTCGCCGACGACACGATCATCCTGTACACCTCCGACCACGGCTTTCTGATCGGCGAGCGCGGCCACTCCGATTGCTGGCTGCTCTACGACAACTCGATGCGCGTGCCGCTGGTCGTATACGATCCCCGAGCCGACGTGGCGCAACGGGGAGTCCGGCGGGAGCAGATGGCGTTGAACATCGATCTGGCGCCGACCATGTTGGAGCTGGCCGGGCTGCCGGTGCCGGCGATGATGCAGGGCCGCAGCCTCCTGCCGCTGCTGGGCGGCGAACCGACCGCGTGGCGTGACGACTTTTTCTGTGAGCATCTGTTCACCACGCCTGAGGTGATCATCCCGCGCTGCGAAGGGGTTCGCTCGCAGGACTGGAAGTACATCCGGTACATCGACCAGGAGCCGCTCTACGAGGAGCTGTACCACCTCGCGTCGGATCCTGACGAAGCCCGCAATCTGTGTTCCGACCGCGCCCGCGCCGGTGACCTGGAGCGGTTGCGGGCACGCTGCGATGCACTGCTCCGGGTAGCGCAAGGTGCCGCGTCGTGATCTGATCCGCCGCCGTACCGGCGCCGCCGCGACTCTGCATCGCTGCTGCCGCGGTGGGCCGGTCCCGCCCTTGCCGAGGCGGCCATGTTGACCTACGTCGGGAAGCGCGTGCTGCAGTTGATCCCGCTGCTGGTAGCGCTGTCGATGATCATCTTCATCGTGATCGAACTGCCGCCGGGCGACTATCTCACCATGTACGTGTTGCAGCTCGAGCAGAGCGGTACCGACGTGGCGGAGGACACCATCGTCAGCCTTACCGCCGTGTACGGTCTCGACAAGCCGTTCGTGCAGCGCTACCTGCGGTGGATGTGGAACATCGTTACGCGCGGTGACATGGGGCGCTCGTTCCAATACGACAAGCCGGTCACCGAGGTGGTCGGAGAACGCATCATGCTGACCATGGTGCTGTCGTTGTTCAGCCTCCTGTTCACCTACGCGGTGGCCATCCCGATCGGCATCTACTCCGCCACCCACCAGTATTCGTTCGCGGACTACCTGCTCACGTTTGCCGGCTTCTTCGGTCTGGCCGTGCCCGGGTTCCTGCTGGCGCTGGTGATTCTGTACATCGCCTTTGCCGAATTCGGGATCAGCGTCACGGGTCTGTTCTCGCCGGAGTACGTCGACGCTCCCTGGAGCTGGGCCAAGGTGGGCAACATGCTGCAGCGGATCTGGATTCCGATCATCATCGTGGGGATGGCCGGCACCGCATCCCTGATCCGCGTCATGCGCGGGGTGCTGCTCGACGAGCTGCGCAAGCAGTACGTGATCACCGCCCGCGCCAAGGGCGTCGCCGAGGTCAGGCTCCTGTTCAAGTATCCGGTGCGGGTGGCGATCAATCCCATCGTGAGCACAGTAGGCTGGCTGCTGCCCAGGATCATATCGTCCACGCCGCTGGTAGCGATCGTGCTCAATCTGCCGACCACCGGGCCGATGCTGCTGGGCGCGCTGTTGCACCAGGACATGTATCTCGCCGGCAGCTTCGTGCTCATCCTGAGTGTGCTCACGGTGATCGGCACTCTGTTGTCGGACGTACTGCTGGCGGTGCTGGATCCGCGCATCAGGTACGAGGGCGTAGGGGCGTGAGCTCCGACGACGCTCAAGCCACCTACTTCGCGTCGCAGTGGCAGCTCATCTGGTGGAAGTTCCGCAAGCACAAGCTGGCGATGCTGGCGGTGGCGGTGCTGGCGGTGCTGTACGTGGTCGCGGGACTATGCGAGTTCCTGAGTCCCTACGGTCCGCTGACCCGGTTCCCGGAGTTTCTCGACGCGCCGCCGCAGCGGGTTCGCCTGTTCGAGGCGGGCACAGGGCTGCGCGGTCCGTTCGTGTATGGCATCGTCAAGACCAGGGATCCGGAGACGTTTCGCCGCATCTACCCGATCGACCGGGCCCAGGTGCATGCGGTGCGCTTCCTGGTGCGCGGTGAGCCGTATCGGCTGTGGGGACTGTTCGATGCCGATCGGCATCTGTTCGGTGTGGAGGGCTCCTCGATTTTCCTGCTCGGCACGGACCGGTTGGGGCGAGATCTGTTCACGCGCATTCTCCATGGGGCGAGGATCTCCCTGTCGGTCGGTCTGGTGGGAGTGTTCCTCACCTTCGTGATCGGGATCGTGTTGGGCGGGTTATCAGGCTATCTGGGCGGCGTCGTGGACACGATCATCCAGCGCCTGATCGACCTCCTGCTGTCGATTCCCGCGATCCCGCTGTGGATGGCGCTCGCGGCTGCACTGCCGCGCGACTGGCCGGCGATCAGGATCTACTTCGGGATCGTGCTGATCTTCTCCGTCATCGGCTGGACCGAGCTGGCGCGCGTGGTGCGCGGCCGCTTGCTGTCGGTGCGGGAGGAGGACTTCGTGGTGGCGGCGCGGGTGACCGGGTCCAGCCATCTCAGCATCATCTTCCGGCACCTCATTCCCTCCTGCTCCAGCTACATCATCGTGTCGCTCACGCTGGCGATACCGACGATGATTCTCGGTGAGACGGCGCTGAGCTTCCTGGGCCTGGGGCTGCAGCCGCCGGTGGTGAGCTGGGGTACGCTGCTGAAGGACGCCCAGAGCATACAGGCGATCGCGCACCGGCCCTGGCTGCTGTCGCCCTGCCTGTTCGTGGTGGTCGCGGTACTGATGTTCAACTTCATGGGCGACGGCTTGCGTGATTCCGCCGACCCGCTGAAGTAGGGGCTGCTCGAAGCCTTGCTGGGCCACTTCGCGCGTCACCTCACCGCTCCCGGTGATCGAACCGTTGCAGCCATGTTCGAAGCATGGCCGATGTGAGGGCGTTGTCTGGTAGTGCAGGCAACGACGATGCAACACGACGCAAACCACAACTCTCCGCGGTTACGTCAGTAGCAGGCGGGCGGCGGCGCCCCGGAGTACTCGTAGCATGCAGACGGGCCGCGGTTGCCTACTCGCCGTAGCGGACCATCAGCTCCACGTCCTCCAGCCACAGCTCCGAAATGACTCTCGGGTCGCCGCGGTGCACGGAGAGTGACAGGAGGTTCTCGCCAAGCTTGAGCAGGTGCGGTGGGACGCCTATCTCACGCGTATAGGTGATCGGATAGTCATCCCGGAGGATGAACGCCGGCAGCGCGCTGCCGTTGATCCGGACCCCGATACGATGATCTCCACCGGTCAGATCGCGGAAGGAGAGTCTCAGGGTCACCGCTACCGCGCGGTCCTCGCCTTGCGTCGCCGCGCAGTCGTCGGCGACGGCCACCTGAAGCACGACCGGGCGCTCCTCGGCCAGTCGCACCGGCACCTGGGTGCGCGCGGCCGCGGTGCCGAACTCGGCACGCAGGAACAGCTCCTGCTCGGTGTCGGTCCACTCCGCGAACACGGTCCCGTCGATGCCGTTGGCGTGTTGCGCCGTGCCGAGATTGTCCAGCAGGTAGTGCTTGTCCTGGAACCGGAGCGCCGCCGCGGACCCGATCTCGCGCAGCGGCTGAAAGTCGTAGTGCGGCCCCAACCCATACCCGTCGGGGTTGTAGCCCCGGTCATCCCGCAACGCGTTCATGTTGAACAACTGGATGCCGTCCACCCCGAGGCGGTAGTGGTTGGCCGCAATGGCGCGAAAGATCTCGGGGGTGCCGCCCTTCCTCTGATAGGCGTCCACCTTGATCGATGCGTACACCGGACAGCCGTGGCGGTGACCAGTCTTTACGTCGTCACCGATCGGGAGGTTGCTGCGGTCGTCGATTCCCAGAATCAGACCGTCGATCCAGCCCTGCTGCAGCCACGTGGCAACATCCAGTCCCAGCTCTCTGGAGGCCGACAACGGCGCCAGGGTTCGGACTACCAGTCCCAGCCGCCTGCCGCGGGCGCTCCCGATCTCGTCGAGCGCTGCCCGTACCTGTGCCATGAACTCGCTCATGCGCGGCATCTGAGTCTGCTCCGCACCGGGCTTGAAGAAGATGAAGGTCCGCATGAAATCGAGCTCGACGCCGTCCAGGTCATACTTGGTGCAGGCTTCCCGAATCAGCGCGAGGCGGAAGTCGCGCACCTCTCGACGCGCGTAGTCGAACGCCAGCGCAAAGCGTTTGCCGAGGCCCGGGTGCTCGCCGATCAACAGTTCGGGATGATCGCGCTTCATCCGACAGATATATCCGACGATGTTCTTCTCGATGAGCCGCCCGTCCTGAAGCACCGGATGGCGCAGTGGCCGGTTGAGCCACATCAGCTCCGGATTGCCGCGCCACAGCAACCGGCTGTCGTGCAGATCATTCATCCGAAATCCGACCAGCACGTCGAGCCCGCGGCGATGCCCCTCCGCCACCACCACTTGCGGTGGATCGGCCCCCGCCTCGATCATCTGCCGCGCCCGCTCGGCGTGCAGCAGCCAGAACTTCGACTTGAACGGCGGCTCGAGTTCGTAGAACCGCTCCCCCACGTCGGTGGCGTGCGAGTAGAGGTTGGAGGCCCGTCCCGGGCCCTGTTGCGCGGCGATGCGCTGATTGTCGGTACCCAGCGTCCAGGTGACCGCGTCGACCTGGGTGTCGGCCAGGTGACCGACCGTCTTGGCAACGAAGTTGTCGATGCTGAACGGCAGATCGAAGAACGGCCGGAATGGAGCTACCATGGCCCCGCCGTCGTGGTTGTACAACAGCCGATAGTGGTCTTTCATGAGGCGCAGTCCTTCAGCCCTTGATGGAGCCTATCGTGGCTCCCCTTATCAGGTTGCGATGGAACACGAAGTAGAACAGAATGGTGGGTATGGTGGCAACCACCAGGCCGGCCAGGAGCGGTCCCCAGTCGGTGCTGTAGCGGCCGATGAAATTGGTCAGCCCAATGGGCAGCGTCTTCGCCTCATTCGGCTTCATGACCACCAGTGCGAACAGGAATTCGTCCCAGAAGTAGAGAAAGTTGAATATCAATACGGTAGATATCCCGCCCAACGACACCGGCATCACGATACGATAGAAGGTGGTCAAGTGACTGCACCCGTCGATCTTCGCCGCCTCGATGATCTCGTCGGGAAAGGCGCGGAAGTAGGTCTGCAGCAACAGCGTCGTGAAGGGCGCCCGGAATGCAACGTAGGGTAGTATCAAACCGAGCGGTTTTGCCAACAACCCGAGTTCTATGACGAAGAAGTACAGTGGAATCAGAAACGAATGTATCGGGATGCCGATCAACCCGATGAGCGCGATGGTAAGCAGATTCTTGCCATGGAAACGGAGTTTGGCGATGGAGTATCCGGCGAGCAGTGATATGACCGTTACCAGAATCAGCGACGATGAGGTTATCACGATGCTGTTCTTCAGATAGATGCCCAGCGTGATGCCCTGCTGACGGAAACGTCCGAAATCGTAGTTCTCGAAGTACCACCTGGTTGGCAGAGCGAACAGTTTGGTCTGGATATCCAGCGACGGCTTGAACGACGAGTAGAGGAGCCAGACCAGCGGGGAAAGCTGGAACAATCCCCACAGTATCAGGACGATATGGAGCGCGCCGAGGTGTTTCTTAGTCACGCCGGATACCCATCACTCCGATCGCGGGCTGTCTCGATAGCCGGAGATGCGCGTGTAGAACACGGACAGAATCAGGGACACGACCAGTATCACAATGGCGATCACGGAGCTGTACCCGTAGCGGTTCGACCAGATGCCGGTTTGATACAGGTGTGTGCCCAATACCTCGGTGGCACCGGCGGGACCGCCGCGCGTCATGATCCAGATGATGTCGAACACTTTGAACGTGCTGATCAGCAGCAGCAGGGCAACGATGGAGAACGCGTTCTTCAGGATCGGTATGGTAATCGAAAAAATACGGCGGATGGTGGTCGCTCCATCGATTTCCGCGGCCTCGTAGATGTCCTCGTCGATGGCCTGCATCGCGGCCAGGAAGATCACCATCGGGAATCCACTGTGCTGCCAGATCACAATGCCGACGATCACGCTCATCGCGAGGCTCGGATCAGCCAGCCAGTCTTGTTGCAGGAACTCCACATGGGCGATCTCGAACAGCGTATTGAGGACTCCGTAGGAATCTACGATACGCAGCCAGAGCAGCGCCACGACCGCAGTGGACACGGTAATCGGCAGGAAGAACAGGAATCGGTACAGGCGCCAGAAGCGGACCCGCAGATCAATGATGACGGCCAGCGCGAAACCCACCGTGAGCAAGCCCAGCGAGGCGCCGAGCGAGTACTTGAAGGAGTTGCTCAGAGCGGTCCAGAAGTACCGGTCCCTGCTGAACATGCGCACGTAGTTGTCCACACCGACGAACTCCCAGGGACCGATCCCGTCCCACTCGTAGAACGACAACAGCAGCGATTGAATGAGCGGATAGGCTATGAACGCGAGTATGAAGAAGACCACCGGCAGTACGAACAGGTAGCCGGTGAGATGCTCGGAGAGGTCGTTCCTGGAACGCCGGTTGGGCGCGATCCTGGACATCGGCGAGGAGCGGCCCGGAGAGCGCGTCGGAACGCTCTCCGGGCCCTGCACAGTCGGCAGATACTGCTACCGATCGCCCGTTACTCGAGTACGGCCACTGCGGCTTCGTGGAAGAAGTCGACCACCTCGTCGACGCTCATCTGGCCAGCTATGAGCGACGCGTTGGCGTGGTTGAAGTCCTTGTTGCGCTGTGGGCTGGCCCATGGATCGAACACGTCCACCGAGCCATTCATCTGCACCGCCTCGACCACCGAGGCGAGCATCGGGTTGGCCACCTGCTCGATATCACTGGGCGTCACGCACAGACAGCTACTCATGAGGCTGGCGTTGTAGGAAAGCAGGGCGTACTCTCGCTCCGTCAGCTTGTCCATGATGTCGAGCACGATGTCCAGCTTCTGCCCGGTGATCCAGGACGGAACCGTGAGTCCATTGGCGAAGCCGGTGAGCATGGCGGTGTTGCCGTTGTGGGGCGGCAGCACGAAGTGGGAGAAGTTCAGGTCGGGAGCCTCCTTGGAGATGATGCCGATGCCCCAGGTTCCGGTATTGTGCATCGCCGCCTCGCCCTTGGTGAACAGCAGTCGTGCCGCCCCTTCATCCATCGATATGGCCCCGCGCGGAAACATCTCGAGCTGATTCATGGCGTCGATGAACTCGTACGCCTGGCGGACACCGGGATGCTTGAAAATTTCGGCGCTCTCCACCGACTTGTCGGGATCACGTTCCCAGAACAGAAGCTCATTGGCCTCTTCCTTGGTCATATAGCGGGCGAACAGGTTGGTGATGATCTTGTTGAGCCGTGACGGGTGCTTCGAGCCCATCGCCCACGGAATGTACCCGGCGGCCTTGAATTTCTCACCCAGCGCGAGGATGTCGTCGAGTTCCGCGGGCGGCCGTACGCCGACTTCCGCAAAGATGTCCTGGTTGTAGTAGTAGACGGGTGAGACGATCCAGTCGGTGCCGAAGAAGTAGAAGCCACCGCCGGGCGTTCGGTACTGCTGTACGCCCGGGTACAACTTGTCGGACCATCCGCGCTCCTCGTAGTGCGGCGCCAGGTCCACCACCAGGCCTTCCTGACCGAAGCGGTCGGTACGCATGCCGCCGATGGTCCAGATCAGATCCACGTCCTCGGCCTGACTCGCCAGCGCCGGATAGGTGGTCTCGTACAGGTTGTCGAACTGCTGAACGATCAGATTCAAGGAAACATCGGGGTTCTCGGCCTCGTACTTGTCCTTGATCTGATGCCACCAATCGGACTCGGTCCCGGCCAGAATCCACATATTGACGGAGACCGGCTCCTGTTCCTGGGCAGCGGTTTCTTCCTGTGCCGCAGCGATTGCCAGCATCGGCGCGAAGCCGAACCAGAGCGTGGCCAGAACCACGCCAAACGTCCTCTGCATTTCGTCCCTCCTCGGGAGATGGTAGCGAATCAGGAACCACCTGATCAGAACGCTTGAACCTATCACGACACCTGCCGGCCTGCAAGTTGCTGTGACGACGAGCGAGCGCGGGCAGCGCGGCGGGGCGTGAGCCGCTAGCGGTAACGGAGGATGACCTCTACGCTCTCCACTGTCAGAGGAGCGGCTACCTGGGGGTTGCGGCGTCGGACCGTGATGCGCAGCCGGTTCCAGCCCTGCCACAGCGCTCCGGGTGACAGAGCAAACTCATACCAGAAGTCGTTGTAGAGAATCCTCGAAATTGCGGAGTCGGCGTCCAGCGGCGTGTCGTTCAGGAGGTAGTCCAACGCGTCGCGCGCGGTGAGGTTGACTACCAGAAGGCGCAGCGTCGCTTGCGCGAAGGAGCCGCGAGCGGCAGCGGAGGCGACGTCGTCGGCGATGTCGATATCGATGTCAGTCGTGTCACCGGCAGCGCGCAGCGCGACCGGCAGTGGTCCCGCGGGTACCGGCGGAGCGCCCAACTCCTGCGCCCACTCCGCCCACTCATGGGGATTGTCCACCACGTAGTGCTTGTCGCGCTCGGCGATGAGCGTGGGATCCGCGATTTCTCCCCAGGGAACCCGCCCGTAGCGATCATCCCACCAGTACTCGATGACGTGGTTGTTCCACAGGTACAGGCCGTCTACGCCCGCGCGCCAGTAGTTGGCGGCCGCGGCACGGCACATGGCATCGGGATAAACACCCGGCTCATGGTAGAGCACGCGTGCCGAGTGCGGTCTGCCGTACCAGAACATGCCGAGGTTCTGGGCGATCACCTGGACGGGAGTGCCGCGACACGCCTGGACATACTCCTCCACCGGCACCCGGTGCATGCTGGTGTGCACCACGCCGGCAATGAGAACATCCAGCAACCCGAGCTCGAGCCACCCTGCCACGTCGATGCCGAAGGCACCCGCCAGGGCAAACGTGGGCGGCACCCGAACCGATAGCAGCAAACGCTTGCCGATGCGTTCGCTCTTGCGATCCAGTGCCGCCCTGATCCGACTCAGGAGGTCGGTCAGCAGTTCGGCTCCCGGCACGTTCCGGCCCTCGGCGAACAGCCGTGGGAAACGACAGAAGTCCAGATCCAGCCCGTCGAGGTCGTAGTTCTCGATTGCCTCGGATGCCAGGGCCAGCTTGTAGCCGCGCACCGCTTCCACACCGAAGTCGTAGGCGAACCGGGAGATGCCGGCGATCCTGCCCGCGGCTGGCTGGCTGACTGGACCGAGCAGCCAATCGGGATGGTTCCGCTTGCGTGGCGAAAACAACGGATGCTCCGGCCCCGACAAGCTGCCATCGTGGATGTCGTTCATCCGGAACGAAAGAAACACCTCCAGACCTGCGCGGTGTCCGTGCTCGATTACCACCGCTGCGGGATCGGTGCCCTGTGCCAACAGACTGCTGGTGTTCTCATACATGCGCCAACTCCCGGCGGAGTCGAAGGGAGCGCCGTCCGCTCCGAACCGTGGTCCGATGCTGGTGGCATGGGAGTACACGTCGGACAGCCGATGGGACGGCGTCGCAACGCCGGGGTCGGTACCCAGTTGCCAGTAGAGCGTATCGACCTGGGTATCGATGAGCGGCCCGATGGTGGCATCGGCAAGTCCCTCAGCTCCTATCGGTGCCTCCGTGGTGAGCCCCTGCAGGGTGCCGCCGTCGTTGCACAGAATGAGCCGGTGAGGGCGCTCGGCGGGGGACGCCGTCCTGGTGGTGCGGGTCACCGGATTGCCCCCGAGCCCAATCCCGTTACGAAGTATTTCTGGGCGAGCAGCACGAACATGATCGGCGGGATCAGCATCACGGTGGCGACGGCGGTCATCGACGGCCAGATTATGCCCTGTTGGGTAATGAAGAAGGTAACGGCAACCGGCAGCGTCTTGGCACGCTCGAAGGCCAGTACCGACATGATCTCGAAGTCGTTCCAGGCCAGCAGGAACGTGAGAAAGGCAACGGTCAACAAGCCGGGGAGTATCAGCGGTATGACGATTCGTACAATCGTCTGCAGCCGGTTGCAGCCGTCGATCAGAGCGGACTCTTCAACCTCCATCGGCACGTCCAGTATGTAGCCGCGGAGCAGCCACACGGCGAGCGGAATGCCGATGGCCGAGTACGCCAGCACTAGAGACATGATGGTGTCCAGCAGTCCCAACATGTTGACGAACAGGTAAAGCGGCAGGATGGTCGCAATGGGTGGCAGCATGCGCGTGGCCAGGATCAGCAGTCCGGCAGCATTACGACCCCGGAAACGCATTCTCGCCAGGCTGTATGCGGCGCACAGCGAGGCCGTTACGGTGATGATGGTGGTAATCCCTGCGGCCTTCATGCTGTTCAACGTGAAACGCCCGAATTCCACGCCGAAGGCCCTGCCGAGAAGCAAATCGGAATACGCCGCAACGGTTGGTTGGAACACCAGCTTGGGAGGGATGGCGATTGCGTCCAACTCGGTCTTCAGCGAGGTCAGCACGGTCCACAGCGCCGGGGCGAGATTCACGAACGCGACCAGAATGATGATGACGTAGGAGAACACCCGTGGCAGCTTCATTCCTTGTGCTCCACGTACAACGTCTTGACGATGGTCAAACCGAGCAACAGCGTCAGCAGCAGCAACGAGTAGGAGATTGCGGAGGTCGTACCGAACTCCCAGGTCTTGCGGAAGTGCTCGTACAGGTAGACCCCCAGAAACTCGCCCGCGTTGCCGGGACCGGGGCCGCCGTAGATGCTGAACACGACGGCGAACACGCGCAGTGCAAAGATGCTCAGGAAGAGAATCCCCACGACCGCCGCCGGCCGCAGCCAGGGGAGAATGATGTACCAGAACTGCTGCCGCCTGGTGGCGCCGTCGATTACCGCCGCTTCAATATGCTCGGTGGGCAGGGACTGTAGTGCGGCGAGCAGAATCAGCACCATGAACGGTGACTGGCGCCAGGTATGCACCACGGTGATCACCGGCAGCGTCAGCGAAGGGTTGCTGAGCCACTCTACCTTGCGAAAACCGAGCCAGTTCAGGAGATAGTTGAGTATCCCCCATTGCTCGTGCAGGATGATGCGCCACATCAGCCCTACCGCAACCGGCGTAAGAACCAGGGGAAACATCACGGCCACGCGAAACAAGCGTTGGTACCGGATACCCGAGTTGAGCACCATGGAGACCAGCAAGCCGATCGCCAGGGAGGCCGAGATGTGTACCGTGGCGAGGATCATGGTCCTGCGGAGAGCGTGCAGGAAGCGTCTGCTGCTGAATACCTCGATGAAGTTCTCCAGGCCGACGAAACTTGGTGGCTGCTGCCGTATCGGATTCCATTCGAAGACGGACAGATAACCGCTCCAGAGCCACGGATAGACCAATACTCCGATGAGAATGGCGAACGCCGGAGCCAGCCACAGAAACGGGTAGATGGGACGCGCGGAGAGCGGTGTGGCGGCCATCGAGTTGCCCGCGCAGGCCACGGATCAAGTGCCGTGGCCTGCGTGGCGACCGGCTACTGACCGATCAGGTCGGCCAGCCGGCGGGCAATGTTCTCCAGGGTAGTCCTGGCATCCTGGCGACCGAGGAAGTAGGCCTGGACCTCTTCGTGATTGAGAATGCTCAGTTGCTCGGTGCCTTCGAAAATTGGCGTAGTGGTCATGCCGGGCAATACCGCCAGCGCATCCTGTGATGCCTTGCCTCCCGGATTGAACGCATTGAACTCGTGCGACGCCATGACCGCCAAGTGCGGTGGTCCGTTGAATTTATCGAGCGCCATTCGAAGCTGCGCGTCGAAGTTGGTGCTTACGTACCTGATGAGCTCGTAGGCAGCCTCTTTCTTGTCGCTGTTCCTGTCGATGCCCAGGGACCACCCATTGATATTGACGGCGGCTGGAGCCGGCCCCAACTGTTCGCGGGGAAGGGGAGCATAGCCCCACAGACCGGTGGTGGTTGACACTTCCGGGTCTTCGATGCGGCCGATGTGACTGTTCTGAAAGGTGAGGATCCCGACCTGGCCCTGCTGCATGAGCTGGAACACGTCGAAGATATTGGTGCCCAGCGGGTTGGGGACCAGGCTCTCGTCTATGAAGCTCTTGATCCATTCCAGACGCTCCACGGCGTAGTCGCTGGTTAGAGCGTCGCTGACCGCGCCGAGGTCCTCGGTCAGATAGCGGCCCCCCGGCATCACGAACCAGTCTGACAGCAACTGGGTCGTATCTCGGTGACTGGAGGCGCGGAACACCGATCCCCATCTGGTGCGGTCGCCTTCCGGCCCCGCCGTGAGCTTCTCGGCCACCGTCTTGAACTCCGCATAGGTTTCGGGAACCGACAGCCCCACGTCGGCCAGCAGGTCCTTCCGGTAGGCCATGATGATCACGCCCACGCGGTACGGCAGCCCAATGATTTTGCCGTCGTACACGAACACGCTGTCGAGTCCGGTCACGATGTCCTTGATGTCGGCCGGACCCAACCGTTCGATGTAATCATCCAGCGGTTCCACGAAAGGACCGTAGGTCGCCGGCCACAGTGCGGTGACCGGAACCACGTCGAAGACCGCATCACCGGACATGAACTGGCGGAGTCCCTTGTCGTAGATCTCGACGGAGTTCCCCCAGATGCTCGGCACCGCCTTGTACTTTCCTTGGTACTCGGCGTTGAACATCTGAATTGCCAGCATCAGCGGCTCGCCTCCGCCTCCCGCCGGGGTCAGCACGTTGATGATCACCGGCTCATCGGGGTCCGCCGCAGCGGCCGCCTGCTCCTGCGGAGCACTCGCAAAGAGAGGAACGCTCAGCACGAACAACGCCCCTGCCACAAGCTGGACCAAGCCAATCGATCGATTCATGACTCAACCTCCAAAGATGCAGCATAGCACCGCATGCCCGTGGCCGCAAGGCAGCGATGGCCGGGGGCATTCCGTCAGCGTGACGGATCAGGCAGCCAAGCGTTCAGGCTCCTGTGGAGGTGAGAGGGGAACAGGGCGGCCGCGGAGCACGGCGACCCCCGGTGACGATTACGCTGCGCGCCGGCAGGT
>CAYFXT010000039.1:0-15623 GCA_964346995.1 uncultured Spirochaetaceae bacterium
CCGTGGGTTTAATACCCTTTTGACGGCTGTTTTGAGGGTTATGGCTCTACTTCGAGATGTTCGAGAACGTGTTTCTCACTGCGGACGGCACCGACCTGATCGACCGCAACCTCGACAACTTCATTCCGCTGAAGAATCTCGTTCCCACCTTCCAAGGAGCTACCCAATGAAGAAAGGGGTAACCGTAGGCGTCGTCGTCATATTTTTCATCATCGTGTTCCTGATGCTCGGCCCGCTCTGGGTGCTGCAGGAGGGCGAGCAGGCCGTACTGCTCCAGTTCGGGCGCATCGTGGCTTCTCATCAGGACGCCGGGTTGAAGCTCAAGACCCCGGTGATCGACCGAGTGGTGAAGTTTCCGGAGAAGATTCTGTCATGGGATGGGGCCGCGCAACGCATCCCCACCGAGGAGAACCAGTTCATCTGGGTGGACACCACGGCGCGTTGGCGCATCGCCGACCCGACACGGTTCTACGAGTCGGTGACGACCACCGATCAGGCAGCCTCCCGACTCGATGACATCATCGACTCGGAGGTGCGCAAGATCATCTCGCGCAACCCGCTCACCGAGGCGGTGCGCAACTCCGACGTGATCAACGAGATCGAGCGCCGCAACGTATTCGCCACCGCGGGCGCCGAGAATGAGATCGACGACAGCGTGATCGTCGACACCTTCACCCAGATCACCTACCCGACGATCCAGAAGGGGCGCACGCAGTTGTCCGACGAGGTGCTCAGCGAAGCACGGCGGCTGATCCCGCAGTTCGGCATCGAGTTGATCGATGTCGTCATTCGCCAGATCAAGTACTCCGACGACCTGACCGAAAGTGTCTACAAGCGCATGATTGCCGACCGGCAGCAGATCGCTCAGGCGTTCCGCTCCGACGGCGAGGGCCAGAAAGCGGACTGGCTGGGGCAGCGCTCGCGCGAACTGAACGTGGTTCTGTCGGCGGCGCGCCGTCAGGCGGAGGAGATCAAGGGCGATGCCGATGCCCAGGCCGCCAACATCTACGCGGATGCGTACACCCAGGATCCGGAGTTCTACCAGTTCTGGAAGGCGATCGAGGCGTACCGGACGTTGATGCCGCGCTTCCGCAAGACCCTTACCACCGACGCCGAGTTCTTCAAGTATCTCTACAGCCAGGAGGGGGAGTACTCCGGACCCTAGCGCTAGCGCAAAATCGTCGATCACGGGCAGCAGCACGGCCAGCATGGCGGCCACGCGCTCCGACGGCGCCGAACGCCTTCAGGACCGCCGGGCGTGTCGAACGGACGCACCCGGCGGCTGGCCGCACTTCCTGAAATCCGGTCGATGAACCCCCTTCCCCTGGCACAATTGGTGACGGCGTTGCGGCCCGACGCGATACGCGGGCGCCTGGATCGGTCGGTCACCGAGGTCTCCTACGACAGCCGGCGTACCCGGCCCGGAGCGCTGTTCGTCGCGCAACCGGGCATGCATGTCGACGGCCACCGGTTCATCGATCGCGCCGTCGCGGCGGGGGCGGTGGCCGTAGTGCACGGCCGCGAGCTGGCGGCCTACCAGCCGGGCGTGACCTGGCTGCTCGTCCGCGATCCGGTGGCCGCCCTGTCCGCGGCCGCTGCCTGCTTCTTCGACCATCCGTGTCGGGAACTGACCACGGTGGGGGTCACCGGCACCAACGGCAAGAGCACCACCGCCTGGATGATCTACCACCTGCTCGGCGCGCTGGGAGTGCCGGCCGGACTGGTCTCGACCGTCGGGGTGGACTACGGTGACGGCTTGGCGGCCAACCCCGAACATGTCACCACCCCCCTGGCGGTGGAGATGCACGCCGCCCTGCGCGCCATGGTCGGCGCCGGGCGGGAAGTGGCCGTGGTGGAGGCATCCTCGTGGGCGCTCGCCGGCGGCGGCAAGCGTCTGGCCGACGTCGGTTTCGACAGCGCAGTGATAACCAATGTCAGCCACGACCATCTGGAGCTGCACGGCACGCCGCACGCCTATCTCGCCGCCAAGCTCAACCTGTTTCGCGCGCTGCGTGGCGGCGGGTGTGCAGTCGCGCCGCCGGCGCTGGTGGAACGGGTGCGTGCCGTGACCACGCACCCGGTATACGCGTTCGGCGTCGCCGCCGGCGCGCCCGCGGACCGTAACCCGTGGGCGTGCCGTGCACGCCTGGCAGACGACGTCGGCAGCGACCGCCTGCGCTTCAGATTGCATCTGGACGGTGAGTCGGTGCCGGCGACCCTGGCGGCTGCGGGGAGATTCAACCTGGAGAACGGTCTGGCCGCGGCCTCGGTCGTGGCGCGTTTGCGTGGCTTGCGAGCTGCCGACCTGGCCGCCCCGATCGCCACGCTGCGGCTGCCGCCCGGCCACCTGGAGGAGGTGGAATGCGGCCAGCCGTTCCGGCTGGTGATCGACTACGCGCACACCCCGGAAGCGTTCCGCGCAACCCTCGCGTTGCTCGCCGCGGCGGCGCGCCGCCGCGGCGGGCGGATGATTGCGGTGTTCGGGTCGGCAGGGGAACGCGACATCGACAAACGGGAACTGCAGGGACGGATCGCCGACCAGTACGCGCACCTGATCGTGCTTACCGACGAGGACTGTCGCGGTGAGGATCCGGCGGCGATTCTGCACCAGATCGCCGCCGGCTGCCGTGCGCGCATCGGCGGCGGCAACCTGATTCTGGAGGTGGACCGACACACCGCCATCGCCCGGGCGGTGGCGGCCGCACGCCGCGGCGACGTAGTGGCCCTGCTCGGCAAGGGCCACGAGGCCACGATGATCGGCCCCGACGGTCCCAGACCGTGGAGCGAGCGCGCCGCCGCCGAGGCCGCGCTGCGCGCCGCCGGCTACGGCTGAGACGGCAGCGCCACTGTGGCGACAGGGGGAAACTGTGCGACAGGGGAAGACGATGAACACCGCGGTATCGGCATCGCCTGCTGGAAGACACTTTCGGGCCGGAGCACGCGGGGTGCGAGCAGGCGCCGCCACGCGGACGAGCCATTCCGCGCGTGAGCGCTCAACCACGTGGCGGGAATGCACCCGGAGCACGCCCCGTGGTTGACCGATCGGCGGCGAACTGCCGGTTGGCGTCGATCGGCGTGCTGCTGTTGCTTGCCGTCGCGCTGCCGGGACAGCAGCGTCCGGCGCCGATCTCCATGTCGGCGACCAGCACGGTAGCCATCCTGCCCGGCGACCGGCTGGCCGACAGCGTGGCATGGCTCCTGGGTCAGTGGTTCGGTGCCCTGGTCGACACGCGCCCGGCGGCGGTCGGGGCACCGCCGGGCAGATGGCAGTTCCGGTTCTCGCTCACCACCACCGACCGCGGGATGCAGCTCACCAGCGAGCTGTGGGAGCGCGGCCGCGTGGCGCTGGCGCACACTTCCTGGCTCCCGCCACGCTCGCTCGGCGCCGTGGTCACCACCGCGGCCGGCGACGGGATCCGGTTGTGGGCGCAGGCACGCGGTTTTCCGTTCGCGAACGACCTGGCCCCGGCACCGCTGCACGGAGCGGTGCTGTCCGCTTCCGGCTTGGCCCGGCTGCTGCAGCGGACGGTGGCGCCGCACGAGGTGCGCGCGGTGGCGGCCTATCCGGAGGGCATTCTGGTGCACCTGCCGGACGGACCGATTGCCCTCGACAAACAGTTTGCACCGTCCGCCGATACGGTCGTGTGGCTCACCTGGCGCGACCGGCGCCCAGCGTCACCCGCTGCGTGGCACACCCTCCACCCACTGCACGACGGGCGCGTAGTGCTGGTGCCCGAGGCGGGCATTCCGGTGGTGGTCGATCCGTTTTCGGAGCGCAGCACGCCGCTCACGGTATCGCCCGCACAGACCGCGGCGAGCACCAGCGCCGCTCCCCCTGCGCTGGTCGCCGTGACCGGAGCAGGTACTTCCGTCTGGTATCGCCCGGGGCTGCTCACCGCGAGGCGCGCTGCCGTACGACAGCGCGCCTCGCGGCTCGCCCCCGACTCCGTACACCTGCCGCGGGGAAACGTCATTCCCAGCTCCGTGGCCACCTCCCGCGACGGGACGATCTGGTTGTTCGATCCCCACGAACGGCGTATCCGCGCGTTCGTGCCGAGCGGCGGCGGTGAGTTGCGCCAAGTGCTCGCCGTCACCCCGCTGCTGCCGGCACGCGAGCTCGGCGGCGTGCAGGCACTGGCGGTCACCGCGGATGGCCATTTCCTGATCGGGACGCGGCGCGCGATCTGGAAACTGGACCGGCGCGGGATCCCGCGCTGGTCACTGACGTTGCTGCGCCACGAGCCACGGCAGCGCCTGCCACAGGCGTTCCGCCTGACCGCCGAGACGGAGGGCAGCGCGTTCCTGCTGCTCGACCGCACCTCCGGCAGCGTGCACCGGTTCTCCGAGCAGCCGGAGCCTTCTGCCGTGCCGTTGCTGACCGCCACCGCCCCTCCCGGGCCGGCCGCCATCGCCGCTGCCCTCACCGCCAGCGCCTTGCGGGCCACCGACCAGGCCTGGCAGCGCCACCGGCCGTCCGCCACGCTGCTTCTGCTCGCGGCGGCGCGCCGCTACCTGAACCAGTGGCGCGCCGCCGACCCGCTCGCGGAGGGAGTGGAAGAACGCTCCGCGGCCATCGACCGGTTCACTTCGGCGGTAGAGAAGGCGCTGTACAGCGAGCCGGTATTGACGCTGCAGGTCGCTCCGGATCACTACCATGCGGCGCTCGGCACCTACTATGAGCAGCACCCGTTTACCGTGACGGTACGCAACGCGGACGTCGATCGCGAGCCGTCGACCGTCGAGATCGGGCTGGGCGGAACAGACACCGTCACGACCCTCCCACTACCGGCTATGGCGTCCGGCGATGAGGTGGTCCTGCCGGTGCAACTCGTGCCCGATCCCCGCCACGGCAGCACCGATCTGCCTTTCGAGACATCGCTGTGGCTGAATACGGCACCAGAATCGCAATTGTCCGGCTCGCTCACCTCCGTTCCCCTCACGGTGACTCCCGGCCGCTGCCTGCCGGCGGAGGCGATCGCGGCCCGGGGAGGCTTGGCCCATGCGGCGTTCCTGGGCTGGCATCTGGACACGGGAGCCGCGACGCCAGCGATCGTCGCGCCCGGCGAACTCTCCCCCTACCGGATAGTCGATGGTGTAGCTCGGCTCGCCGACGTGGTGGCTCCCGCCGGGCGGTGCGCCACCCACCCCCCCGCCGGCACCCTCGCCTCCCTGTCCGGCAGCGCCACCGACTGGGCGCTCGCCCTGGCCAGCCTGTTGATGCAGCGCGGGGTGCCGGCTGCGCTGCTGCTGAGCGACAGGGCGCCGGTAATATTGTTGGCGGGGTTGGAACATCTTGGCCACTCCGTCGATCCCGCCGTACCCGACCTGGCGCCGGCTGCAGCGCAGCGCCTCGCCGCGCACCTCGAAATCCGGGCACGCCGCGGCGTAGAGACCCGGCTCGCTTCCGGACCAGTGTGGGCGCTGCTGCCGGAGCCAGCGGCGGTTGCCGGCTTCGGCTCCGGGCAGGCGTGGAGCGCTGCCGGGGCCGCGTTGGCCGGCAAGCTGCTCGCTTCCCACGACACCGGCTGGAGTCTGGTATTCGTAGCCGGCAACGCCGAGGAGCGACCATCCGCCGCCACTCGCCTGCAATCACCGGTTCAGATCGTGCTACCGTTAGGCACGGAACGGCGGTAAGGACCACCGCCTGCGGGCGCCGCCCCGACGGCCGCACAGCATCCTCGGCATGTGGTTGTCCGGGGTGACGATGCGCCTGACGCGCACCGGGCGCCCCGCTCGCCCGTTCGGCGACATCCGACGGTCATCCCGGCGCTACCGTTCGCGCCGGCGCCTGACACGGAAAGCTTAGCTGCACGGTATCGACGCGAAAGCCGACCTTTTCCAGCAGCCCGCGAACGTCGAGGGTGCCCGCATCGAGGCAGGCGCGCAGGGTGGCTACCCCGTTCTGCTCCGCCTGGTCGGCGAGCACCTGCAGCAGACGAGTGGCCAGTCCCAATCCGCGGTAGTAGGGCATGACGGCAAGCTGGATCAGCTCCCACTCGGCCGCGCCGCCCTCCCGCGCCCACGCCATCCCGACCACCTCATCCTTCGGCGTGCACGCGACCACCAGGCGTGACCGCGGATCCTCCAACTCCCGGCGGCGCCCCTCCAGATAGCCCGCCAGCTCGTGTGGCGACACCTGGCGCAACTCGGTCAGCGCTTCCAGATCGATCATGTGCGCGCCGCCGACGTGACCTGGCGAAGCGGGAGCCACGACAAAATCGGAAATTGTCAGATCATCGGTTTCTTCCGGCTCGGGGCCGAGACGCTCCAGACCGGCGGCTTCCCGCTCCCGGTTGTACCAGTCGGCGACGACGCGCCGCATTTCCTTTTCCTTGAATCGATACCAGCGCCGCTCCAGGTCGCGGCTCTGCTTGAGCGCGTTCTTGAAACTGCGGAACACCCCTCTGCCGGTCGCCAGGGCGGTGCGCAGTTGCTGCTGATGGCGGCGATTCGACACGGTGGATATGAACGCCTCCATGAGGTAGAAGCCGTCCACCGGCGTCCACGGCGGCAGCCGCACGAACTCGGCAATGTCGTCCTTCAATTGGGGGACGAGCTGGCCGGTTTTGCGATGGATATAAGGGTTCGCACTCTGATCTTCCATGGCGAAGATAATCTGATCGAATACCTCTGGAGAGAGCTCGAACTCCATGTTACGAAGGTACGGGGCCGCCCCGGATCCGGCAAGATGCGGAGCGGAGATGAGGTTGCGGTTGACACGCTCTCTCAGCCGTGCGTAGGGTCCGCGGCGAGGCAACGAATTGAGAGACATCGAGTTCGTAGAGGCGCGCGAGATCATCGACTCGCGCGGCAATCCCACCGTGGAAGTGGACGTGATCCTGGAGGACGGTTCCCTCGGTCGCGCCGCGGTCCCGTCCGGAGCTTCCACCGGCGAACACGAAGCGGTAGAGCTGCGCGACGACGACGCCAAACGGTTCCTCGGCAAGGGGGTGCTGCAGGCGGTCGAGCACGTCAACAACCAGATAGCCACCGAGATCGTGGGGCTCGACGCCCTGAACCAGGTGGACATCGATCGCACCTTGATCGCGCTCGACGGTACCGAGAACAAATCCTCGCTGGGCGCCAACGCCATCCTCGGGGTCTCACTGGCCACTGCCCGCGCCGCAGCGGCCACCCTGGAGATTCCCCTGTATCGCTACCTGGGCAGCTACCATGCTTCGCTGCTGCCGGTACCGATGGCCAACATCATCAATGGCGGCGCGCACGCCGACAACTCGGTCGACTTCCAGGAGTTCATGATCATGCCGGTGGGCGCTGCTTCGATCCGCGACGCGGTGCGCATGATGGCGGAGGTCTTCCACACGCTGAAGCAGGTGCTCGGTTCGCAGGGCCACGCCACCGGCGTCGGCGACGAGGGCGGTTTCGCGCCCAACCTGAAGTCCAACGAGGAAGCGATCGAGCTGATCCTGGCGAGCATCGAACAGGCCGGATACGTCGCCCGCCGCGACTTCATGATCGCCCTCGATCCCGCCAGCTCGGAGTTCTTCGACGCCGGCAGGGAACGTTACGTGTTCAAGAAGTCGGACGGGCGCGAATTGACCGCCGGGCAGATGGTGGCGTTCTGGCGCGACTGGGTGGACCGCTACCCGATCATCTCGATCGAGGACGGCATGGCCGAGGACGATTGGGACGGCTGGCAGGCATTGACCGCAGCCGTAGGCGACCACGTGCAACTGGTCGGCGACGACCTGTTCGTCACCAACACCAAGCGCCTGCGCCGCGGCGTCGAGCAGAAGGTCGGCAATTCGATCCTCGTCAAGGTGAACCAGATCGGCACCCTGACCGAGACCTTCGAGGCGGTCGAAATGGCCAAACGGGCCGGCTACACCGCCGTAATCTCGCACCGCAGCGGCGAGACCGAGGATGCGTTCATCGCCGATCTTGCCGTGGCCCTGGAGACTGGGCAGATCAAGACCGGATCGCTGTCGCGCTCCGACCGGCTGGCGAAGTACAACCAGTTGATGCGCATCGAGGACCAGCTCGACAGCGCGGCCACGTTCGCGGGCCGCGACGCATTCTCCTCGATCGCGCGGTAATCGCTGCCGTCAGCTCCTCATGCCCACGCCCCCGCAGGGAGTCGATGATCAGGGTGGCCCGGAAGCTGCCTCGACCGAGTTGACGCGCAAGGCGCCGGCTGTGGGTTCCGATCGTGCGGGGTCCGATCGGTAGCGTTCCAGCAGACCGGTAGTTCGGTCAGCGCTTGGAGAACTGGAAGCGGCGGCGCGCCTTCGGCTGACCGTACTTCTTGCGTTCCACCATCCGTCGATCGCGGGTCAGCATGCCGTTGGCACGCAGCGCCCGGCGGTTGGTTTCGTCGTGGCTGACCAGCGCGCGCGCAAGGCCGTGCCGGCAAGCGCCTGCCTGGCCGTGGGGCCCGCCGCCCGATACCCGGATCAATACGTCGTAGTTGGTGAGGTTGTCGGTTACGTCGAGAGGCTCCACCACTTCCCGTTCCAGATCTTCGGCATGGAAGTAGTCACCGATCTGTCTTCCGTTCACGTCGATCCTGCCGCGGCCACTGCGCAGAAAGACGCGGGCTACCGCGGTCTTGCGCCGCCCGGTGCCGACGGCCAAGTTCACTGCCATTCTTGTCTCCGTTCCCCTGGTCTCTGTTCCCTTGCCGTCACAGGACGAGTTCCTCCGGCTTCTGCGCCGCGTGCGGGTGCGCGGCATCGGAGTAGATTTTCACGTTGCCGAACAGTTTGCGGCCGAGCCGGCCTTTCGGCAGCATGCCCCGCACCGCCTGCTCCATCGGAAAGACCGGCTTGCGCGCTGCCACCTTGCGGTAGGTCTCGGTCTTCAGCCCGCCCGGATAGCCGGAATGGCGATAGTACTGCTTCTGGTCCATCTTGCGGCCGGTAACCACCGCATGCTTGGCGTTGATCACGATGACGTAATCACCAACCTCCTGATGTGGGGTGTAGTAGGGGCGATGCTTGCCGCGCAGCAACGTGGCGACGCGGGCGGCTACCCGGCCGAGCGGACGGCCGCCGGCATCGATGAGATACCACTTGCGGTCGATGTCGCGCGGCTTGAGAAATTGCGTATCTGAATATCCCATTGATGAAGTCTCGAATTGGCTGGATAAGCCGGACAAAGTTAGTGCGAGCCGTGGTCTGCCGTCAACTGGAAGCCGCGCCGCCCTTGCTGGCGCCGGCCTGCCCAGCCTCGCGCCGTTCCTGCTCCTCTTCGCGCTTGGCTTCGATCTTGTCCTTGATGTCGGCGATGCCGACGAAGAAGGAGACCAGCCCGATCAATACCGCCAGGATCGGTATCCCCCCCTTGAGGAACTCCAACGCTTCATCCCACCATCCCGGTGACCAGGAGACCGGCAGCAGCGAGTAGACAGCGAAGATGGCGAGACCCAGCCCGATCAACAGTGCTACCACGACGCCATAGGATACTGACCGAGCGCGGACTGTCAACGTACTCCCAGGACGATCCCATGCTGACGGCCAGAGGAGCGACCCGACGCTGCCGGGTGCCAGAGCCCGTCGGTGCCGCACAGCGGTCCCCGGATCGCTCGAACGGCGAACGATAGCTCACGATTGCGTAGCGTGGGATAGTCCGGGCGGTGGCGCGCCGCCGGTCGGCTGCGGTTGACGTGTGCCAGCACGCGCAGCACATTGGTCTTACCCGACCGGCGCCAATTCGGCGGCGGTCGGGTAAGAGGAGTGTGCATGTCGAATCGTGATCTCAGCATGAGCCCGATACTTGCGATCCGTGAGAACCGGATCCTGCGCAACGTGTATCTGTGGATGACCGGGGGGCTGGCCTTCACCGCCGTGATCGCCCTCGGCGTTGCGGGGAATCCGACCCTGGTGCGTGGTCTGGTGAGCAATCCGATCCTGTTCTACGGCCTGATCGTCGGCGAGCTGCTCCTGGTGATGTTCCTCGCCGCACGGATCACGCGCCTCTCCCCGACCGCGGCGACCGGCAGCTTCGTGCTGTACGCCGGGTTGAACGGTGTCACCCTGTCGGTGCTGTTCCTGCTTTTCACTCAGCAGAGCATCGCCACCGCCTTTCTGGTAGCGGCCGGCACCTTTGCCGGAACGAGCGTGTGGGGGTTCGCCACCAAGCGCGACCTCACCACCGTCGGCCACTACGCCGGGATGGCGGTGTGGGGCATCCTGCTGGCGCTGATCGTGAACATCTTCTTGCGCAGTCCGGCGCTGGACTATCTGGTATCGCTCGTCGGCGTAGGCGTGTTCGTAGCCCTTACCGCCTACGACACCCAGACCATCAAGCGCTGGAACGAGCAGGCGGGAGCCGAGATGGACGAAGACGATTTCGTGCGCCTCTCCATCCTCGGCGCCCTGAAGTTGTACATCGACTTCATCAATATCTTCCTGTTCCTGGTGCGGCTGCTCGGATCACGCGAGTAGCGCACAACGCGCCACAACGCGGTCAGGTGCGCGGACAGGTGGCGACCAGACGTTTCAACAGCCGCCACTCGCCCGGGCTGGCGCTACCGGGGAGAATGTTTGGCCCCGGATAGCGGGGATTCAACAGCACCCCGGCAGCCAGGAATGCGGCGTGCACGCCGGCATGCTGGCGGCGCGGGTAGTTGGCCAACAGATAGATGCCGCTGCGCCGCCACGCGCCGAGCTCCCTCGGCCAGCGCGCCGCCACCGCCAGCCGCTCCGGTGCGCGGCGCTCCAGATGCCGCAGTGCCGCGACGGCACCGCTGAGCAACAGCGGCGAGACGCTCCCGACAGCGTGCGGAGCTACGGCTTCGGCACCCGATGCGCGGGTGCTGACCGTCACCGGTCCCGCTCCGAGGCGGAACGGCAGCCGGTGCAGCAGCGCCTCCGCTCCGCCTTCCAGCCATGCCCCGTCCGGCGGTTGCTCGCCGCACAGCGGCCGCCACCACGCCACCGGAGCGAAGCGCCAATCGTGGTCGTACAGCGGGTCGGGCACGTCCGCCAGACTCGGCGGCGCATCGGCAAACTGCTCGCGCAGCAGACGCCAAGCGGCGGCGGCGGTGGGCGCGATCCCGAACCACGCATGCCCGGACAGGACCCGGTGCAGGGCACGCGCAAGCCGCGCACCGTAGCCGCTCGGCAGGTTGCCGGTGAGGCCGCGTCCCAGCACGTTCTTCAGCTCCCGTGCCAGCCCACCAGGGCGGTGCCCGAGCAGCGCGGCGCCGTCGTCGAGGTACAGGTCGAGCAGCCGCCGGCCATCCTCGGTATACAGGTGGAAGTCGCGCGCCCTCCGCACAGCGGGATACGCCACGACACTCATGCTCGGGCGCTCCTATTCGTCGCCCGCGATCGGATCGAGATCGGCATATGCCGCGAAGAAAGTCGCACTTCTGCCCGACTGGAACCGCACCTGCAGCATGGTCTCCCCCTCCTTCACCCACCGCCGTACCACGACTCCGGTGCCATAGTCGACGTGCGAAACGCCCTGCCGCTCGCGCAGCCCGCCGTTTTCCTGCGCGGCGCCGTCCTCGCCGGCGATCCGGATCAGCTCGGGCGGGATCTCGCCCAGGAACCTGCTCGGCTCGCGCTCGCGGCCGAACCCGAACGCCGTGCGGCGCCGGCAGGCGGTAAGGTGGAGCGTGAACCGCGCCCGCGTAACGGCCACATAGAACAGACGACGCTCCTCCTCCTCTTCTTCGGGCGCCACCGAGAGACGCGGGGCCGCCGGCTCGGCAGCGGGAAAAATCCCTTCCTCCAGACCGGTGACGATTACCTGGTCGAACTCCAAGCCCTTGGTATTGTGTACGGTGATCAGCGTCACCGGCGCCGCCGGCTCGGTCCCGTTCCCGGGTGTGGAGTCCTCCTCCACGCCCGCCAGCCGGCTATCCTCGAGGAACGCAGCCACCGCGGCTGGGCCGCTGCCGTAGGAAACCGTGGCGTTGACCAGCTCCTCCAGATTCATCGCGCGTGCGGTGTGCTCCGCCTGGTCCTGGGCCAGCACGCTCTCGTAGAGACCGGAGCGATCCAGTATCGCCCGCAGCAACTCGGTAACCGTGCCGGCCACGTACACCGGCCGCAGCTCCTGCATCAGGGCGGCGAAGCGGGTCAGCGCAGCGCGCCCCGCGCCGCGGGCGGAGACGGCCAGCCGGGGCGCGGCGGCAAGCAGGTCGCCGTCGGCGTCCGCCGCGTGCGCCACGACACGGGCGGCCGTCTTGTCGCCGATGCCGCGCCGCGGTTTACGCACCGCGCGCCGGAACGCCACCTCGTCGCGCGGATTGTACAACAGTGCCACGTAGGCCATCGCATCCTTGATCTCCTCCCGTTCGTAGAACCGCACGGTGCCCACGATCCGGTAGGGAATGCGCAGCGCCTGAAACAGCGTCTCGAAAGTGCGCGACTGGAAATTCATACGGTACAGAATGGCGCTCGAGCCCGGAGCGCGGCGCACCAGCTCGGCACAGTAGCGCGCTTCCTCGTCGGCATCCGCCAGGTAGGCGACGCTCGGGGGCTCGCCCTGCTCCTGCTCGGTCCACAGCGTCTTGCCCATGCGCCGGCGGTTGTGGCTGACCACCGAGGAGGCCAGGTCGAGGATCGCTCCGGTGGAGCGATAGTTCTGCTCCAGGCGCACCACCTCGGTGTCGGCAAACCGTTTCGGAAAGGTGAGGAACCCGTCGACGTCGGCGCCGCGGAAGCGGTAGATCGACTGGTCGTCGTCGCCGACCACGCACAGGTAGTTGGGCGCCCGGTACAGCACCTGGAGCAACGCGAACTGCGCCGGGTTGGCGTCCTGGAACTCGTCGACCAGGACCACGCGAAACCGCTCCTGCGCCTGCCGCCGCACCTCGGCGTCGCGGCGCAGCAGGGCGACCGGCAGCAGAATCAGGTCGCCGAAATCGACCCCGTTCAGATCCGCCAGCCGGCGCTGGTAGCGGGCGTAGATGCGCTCCATCGGGAAGGGTGCGCGGCGCATGGTCGAGAGGTCGCCGTCCGGCGTCAAGCCGCGATTCTTGGCGGTGGCTATCCACGCCGCCATCGCACGGACGTCGCCGGCTACATATTCCTCGGCATCCTCTGCCGCGACCCGGCCCAGAATCTGGAGTGCGTCGCCGTCGTCGTAGATCGACAGCCGTTGCGGGTCGAACCCGAGGCGCTCGCCATGCACGCGCAGCAGCCACGAACCGAAGGAGTGGAACGTACGCACCATCACGCGGTCCCCCGCCTCGGCGTAGCCGCACGCGGCGGCGAGCCGGCGCACCCGGGTGCGCATTTCGCCGGCCGCCTTGTTGGTGAACGTCACCGCCAGGATATGCTCTGCCGCCACCGCGCGCGTGGTGATCAGATGCGCGATCTTGGCCGCGATGACGCGCGTCTTGCCCGAGCCCGCGCCGGCCAGGATCAACAGCGGCGCCCCGCGGTGCAGCACCGCTTCGCGCTGGCGATCGTTCAGATCGGCGAGATCCAGTTCGCGCCGGCCAGGTACGCCGGCGTCCGTCACCGCCAGCTCGCCGGAACCGTAGCCTGTCGGCGCCGCCCCGAAGGGCCGCGAAGCGGGTGGCCCATCTCCGTCCGTTCGCGCAGGCGTCCGTCGCACTCCGACAGACTACTATGAACCGGTCGGATTGCGACAGGTTGGCCGGAAGCGGCGAGGGAACGAACCGAGCAGGGGCACGAGCAGCGTCGCAGGCGGTGGTTCCGCCAACCGCTAGTCCTCCGAGTCGAACAGGAAGTCGCGGTACACGTTGGCCGACGCCGGAGACTCGTAGACGAAGCGCTGGTCGGGGATGCTCTGGTTGGTGCGCACGCTGAAGAAGTCGAAGCGGTGCTCCTCGAGGCCGACCGTGATGCCGGTAATGCGGCGGATCAGGTTGGAAGCGGATACCGCAATGTCGAGCCTGCGGAACCCCTCGGTCGCGGATCTGCTGGTCAGCTTCAACTTTACCACCATCTCGCTCGATCCCTCTTCCAGCGGTACCGGGTCAGGTTCCTCCAGATAGGCGATGGCATAGTTGTTCTGCAGGAAGTGGAGGCCCTGGCGGCTGGCCAGACCGACGGCGGCGTCGCCGCCCCGACCGCCGAGCGCCTGTTCGAAGATCACGTCCAGCGCCGGGTAGTAGATGGTGAGCACCGCGCCATCGCTGACGATCACCTGCCCCTCCGGCCTGGTGAAGTCGATGCGCAGCAGGTTGGGGCGCTTGTAGGAGAGCCTGCCCTCCATGGTCCCGCCGCTGTGGGAAATGCGAATGTCCGCTTCGTAGTCGTCGATGCCGCTGTAGGTCGCGGATACCTGGGAAAAGAAACTCTCGGCGGTAATGACCTGCTGGGCGAAGGCAGGCAACGCCGCGAGCAGCCCGATCAGCGCCGCGGCCAAGCCACGATGATGCACTGCCCGCACGGCCGGCTCGCTTACAGCGTCCGTTCCCGGATCACCACGGGCCACGATCCGCCCCTCGCCCCCCAGCGCCGTTGCCTGCCGCGCTCTCGGCCCATCGCCACCTGCGATCAGGATTCCCGTCGCTACGCGACAGACTCCTGATCGTCATCCACCTGGCTCAACTCGCGGATACGGTCGCGAAGCTGGGCAGCACGCTCGTATTCTTCATTGTTGACCGCGTCGCGCAACTCGCGGCGCAGGCGGTCGACCGGTGCATGCACCTTGTTCGCCTTGATCTCCCGCAGGGCGGCGCGCAGATACTGCAGCGAGCGCACGCGCTCGAAGTGGAAGGTCGGGGTATCGACCTCCGCCAGCCGTTGCACCTGCTCAATGGTGCGCTCGACGACCGCGCATGCCTCGGGCTTCTGACCCTCGCCGAGGAGCACCATGGCGCGCGCGGTCGCATTCATGCGCAGGATGTAGGGCCGATACTGCAGAATGTCGTTCCGGTCGTCCCTGTGGGCGTAGAGCTCCACCAATTCACAGATCTTGAGGTTGTGGTTGGTGTCCATGGAGGTGCGCTCGTAGTCACCGATCTGGAACAGGATGTAATAGCGGTAATAGTAGAGCACGCCCTCGTTGTGCAGCAAAGCGAATTCATCGCGGCCGATCCGGAAGCCGGTGTCGTCGCCGTGACGGGCGCGATGGGAGGACAGCCGCTCGCGTATCTCCTCGAGCATGTTCTCCTTGCCGAACGGGTTCCCGCCATCGGGGCGACCTTCCAACTCGTACTGTTCGATTCCGAGCGGCTGGCGGACCTGCAGGACCTCGCGGCCATCCCGCGCCTGGACCACCCGGTACTGGTCCTCGGGATCAAACTCCCATTCATGAAGGATATCTGTTATGTCGATACTCATCTGCTCACCGGCCGGTAGGCTGACCCCAATATAGCCACTTGGCGGGGGCGGAACAAGGATGCAGGCCGCGACGACCGGCCAAGTACCGCCGAAGCTGAACTCGGACTTCCTGACCTCAGCCGGAATCAGATGACACGTCGAGCGGTGAATCGTCGGCCCTCTCGTAGACCAGCAACTGCACCCGCAGGACGCCCCTGCGCAGGCTCGACGATGATCTGCTCCTCGGTCAGCGACGGGTAACCTCCGGGTCCGTTACGACGTAACGCCGCCCATCGGCTCCTCTTGCGGCGTCTCGAACGCGAGGTTCAGCGCATGCGGCCGGCTCTTGCCCTCTACGAAGAACAGGCCCTTGAAGCGCTCCATCTGTTTGATCCGGTCGATCAACGCCCG
>CAYFXT010000040.1:0-15446 GCA_964346995.1 uncultured Spirochaetaceae bacterium
GGCGGACGGGACGCTGGCTATGGCGAGCGCGGTACTGGGGCTGGAGTTGCGCAGTGGCGAGAGCGGGTTGCGCTTTCACGATGCGAAGACCGGGCGGGACCTGCTGACACGGGCGGAGACGGAAGCGGCGCAGGAGCAGGCCGAACGGGCGCGGGAGCTGGCGGAAGAGGCGCGGCAGCGGGCCGAACAGGAACGGGAGCAGGAGAAGCGGGCGCGGGAGGCGGCGCAAGCGCGCGTGGCCGAACTAGAGGCCGTGCTGCGCCGGGAGCGCGGTCGCGATTCCTGAGTGAATGTCGATGTCACCCCCACGATGAACGAATCGGCCCCACCGACAACGGATCCAGACTTGCAAGAAGATCACCGCTTGGCAAGAGAAACTTCTGCCGGAGACTCTTCTCAGGTGGGGAGTATGTCCCGGTGGACTTCGGTGACCTTGCCCGGGAATGTCGCGCCGCGCACCCACATCACGGGTGATCCGGTGCGGGCACTGTCCGCGTTCGCCCTCTCGGCCTGGGCGCTCAGGTAGTGGGAGACGTAGCTTCGCCGGAAGCGGCCGCTGTGGTTGTCGGTGCTCTTGTGCAACAGATGGCTGTGGAACCAGATCACGGTACCCGGCGCGGCCTCCAGAGCAACTCCCTCTTCGTCACGGGTGTTGCGAGCGCTCTTGAATTCGGCCTGCTGCGATCCGTCCAGGTCGTCGTGCTCGGCGATGGGGCGACGGTGGCTGCCCGGAATGACGTACAGGCAGCCGTTGCCGCGATCGGCAGCATCGATCGCCGTCCACGTGCCGATCGTCGTCTCGGTCACGAAGCGCTGCCGAAAGTAGAACATGTCCTGATGCCACGGGAACCCGAGCCCGATCTCCGGCGCCTTCCAGATGTAGAGGTTGTTGATACCGAGGATGTCCGGACCGAGCAGATCGACGATGGGATCGATGAGCCGAGGATCGCGCACGCGCTGCAGGAACTCGACGACGTAGCAGCTCGGAAAGTGGATCTTGTGCATGGCATGGATGCCGGAGCGTTGCTCCTTGCCGTCGCGCACCAGCGCGTTTCGGTCGACATGCGCGTCCGGGAACGCACGTACGCCCGCCACGACCTCCTCCGCGACGCTGTTCAGGCGCGTGTTTTCCTCACCGCTGAACACGTTCTCGCGCATGAAGAACCCGTCCCGCTGCCAAGCTGCCCGCTCGTCATTCGTGATTCGATACCGTCTCTCAGCCATCGTTTCCCGCCTGCAGGCTATCCCCAGTCGCCGAGCCTGCCAAGCGGCACCGCCGGCTGCGTCACCAGATGACCTCAGGCATCGGACGTGCAGCGACTCGCCCACGGTGGGCGCGGCAGCCGCAGTGGGCGCGGCGATGGATGGCGCCGCACACGGCGTTCATCGTGGCGCCGACGGCAACAATGGTACAGCGAGCCGTCGGCGCACCGCTACGGCGACTTGGCGCGGCTGCTGCTGCAACTCAACGTGGAGCTGGAAGACGGCTCCACGGTGGCGGTGACCAGCGACCTGGAGTGGCACACCACGCGGGTTTCGTGAACCGCCCGTCCCGCCGCAGCTTCGACGACGGACCACACGGCCTCCCGTCTCGCCTGCTCTTCGTTCATCGTTCATCCACGCGTGTGGTCAGGCGGCGCTGTCACGGTGATCGGTAGGGGTCGGTTGCGTCCCGGAGTCCGTCACCGAGGAAATTGAAGCACAGCACCGTGATCACCACGAACAGCGCCGGGATCAGCAACCAGGGGCTGACCGCCAGCGTGCGCACGTTCTGAGCCTGCTGCAGCAGGACACCCCAACTGACGACCGGCGGCCGCAGGCCGAAGCCGATGAAGCTCAGCGCCGTCTCGCCCAGGATCATCGCCGGGACCGCCAGGGTCAGGTGCACCACCAGGTAGCTCATGAAACCGGGCAGCAGGTGGCGGATGATGGTGGTCAGTTCGGTAGCTCCCGCGATCTTCGCCGCCAGCACGTAGTCCTCCACCCGGAGCTGCAGCAGCTTGCCGCGCACGACCCGCGCCAGCCCGGTCCATCCCACCACCGACAGGATGATGGTGATCATGAAGTAGGTGCGCACCGGCGGCCAGTCGGTGGGCACGGCGGCCGCGAGCGCCATCCACAGCGGCAGGGTCGGTATGGAGATCAGAAAGTCGATCACGCGCTGGATCATCATGTCCGGAGCGCCGCCGAAGTAGCCGGACAGACCGCCGAGCAGCGAGCCGAGGGCGAAGCTCAGCGCCACCCCCACCAAGCCGATGGTCAGCGATATGCGAGCGCCTGCCAGAGTACGGGAGTAGATGTCCCGGCCCAGGTTGTCGGTCCCGAACAGGAACAGCGTACCCGGCTCCGCCACCCCCATGAAGTGGATCGTGGTGTCCCACAACCCGAGCAACCGGTACTCGTCTCCGCGAGTGAAGAAGCGGATCGGGTGAATCGTCCCGCGCTCCTCCACGTAGGTGCGCCGAAAGGTCTCCGGATTGACCTTGATCTCGGTACCGTACACGAATGGCCCGCGGAGCCTCCCATCGTGAAAGAGGTGGATCCGCTGCGGGGGCGCCAGCGCATGGTCGGCGTGCCTCCGGGCGATGTCCGCGGTCGAGAAGAATCCCGAGAAGGCCGCGCCGACCACGTAGAACAGCAGCAGCACGCAACCACCCAGGATCGCCATCTTGTGGCGCAGGAACTTGCGCTTCATCAGCACCCAACTGGATGCCATGTAGTACGCTTCGGCATCCTGGCGCCGCCGCCGGCCAGTCAGCGCGACATCGCTCATCCCGTTGCCTGCCTCTCGAAGCGAATCCGCGGATCGACCACGACCAGCAGAAGATCCGAAATAAGGGTACCCAGAATACCCAGCGCGCTCAGCAGCATCACCATGCTGCCCGCCAGGAACATGTCCTGCGCCTCCAGCGCCCGCAGCAGCAACGGACCGACGGTCGGCAGACTGAGCACGATCGCCGTGAGCGTCGCCCCGGAGATGGTCTCCGGCAGCAACCAGCCGATGGTGCTCACGACCGGGTTGATCGCTACCCGCACCGGGTAGCGGAACAGCAGCCCGCGTTCGGAGACTCCCTTGGCGCGGGCGGTGATCACGTACTGCTTGCCCAGTTCATCCAGCAGCGTCGCACGCATGATGCGGATCAGGCTGGCGGCGCCGGCGGTGCCGATCACCAGCAGGGGAATCGGGAAGTGCTTGAGCAGATCGATCACCTTCCCGAAGCTCCACGGCGCCAACTGATACTGCGGTGAGAACAGTCCCCCCACACTCCAGTTGAAGTACTTGTAGAACAGAAACATCAGGATCAGCGCCAGGAGAAAGTTGGGCGTGGCCAGTCCGATGAATCCGAGCGTGGTGAAGCTGTAGTCGGCAACGGAGTACTGGTGGGTCGCCGAGTAGATCCCTATCGGAATCGCGATCAGGTAGGTCACGATCAGCGTCGAGATGGACAGCGTCACGGTGAGCGCCAACCGCTCCCCCACGATCTCGGTAACCGGTGCCTCCCAGATGAACGACTCGCCCATGTCGCCCTGCAACAGGTTCCCGAACCAGGTCAGGTACTGAATGTGCAGCGGCCGCCCCAGCCCGTACCGCTCCGAGAGGACTGCCACCGCCTCTTCGCTCAGCACCACGTTGGCGCGGCGCATGTTGGAGACGAGGGTGGTAAGGTAGTCGCCCGGAGGAAGCTGGATGATGATGAAGGTGGCCACCGAGAGCAACACCAGCAGAACGATCATATAAACCAGGCGCCGGATGATGTAGCTCAACATGTCGGCCCCCTTTATACCACATCCACGATGCCCGGTCGTCGGCGCCTCCTGATTTGACGGTGCTTCCTCGCCGTGGTACGGTAAATTGGCGATTTGTGTTCGGGCCGGCGCGCGTCGTGCCAGCCCGAACCCTTGGAACCTGAGGAGGAATCCCATGAAGAAACTATTCGCGAACGTTGGGGCAGCGCTCCTGACTCTGGCGCTCGGAACCGTCGTCTGGGCCGGCGGGGCCGAGGAACCGGAAGACGGAACGGATACCGTCGTTGCTGCCAGCGGCGGCAAGTACAACGAGGCGCCGATGCTGGCGGCACGGGTCGCCGCCGGCGAGCTGCCGCCGGTCGACGAACGGTTGCCGGTCGAGCCGAAGGTGATCGTCCCGTTCGAAATGGTGGGGCGGTACGGCGGCTCGATCACCGTGTTCAACCCCGACAGCAGTCCCTGGGGAGACTTGAGCGACGGACCGGAAAACGGTTCGGCGTTCCTCCTGGAGCTCTCCTACGACGGCGAGATCGTGGCCGACATCGCCACGGATTACGAGATGTCCGAGGACAACAAGAGCATGCTGCTCACCCTCCGGGAAGGGCTCAAGTGGTCCAACGGCGACCCGTTCACCGCCGACGACATCCTGTTTCGGTGGGAGGCGATCAACTGGCACGAGGAGATCGACTTCTGGGGCGGCGGAGCGCCGGCCACCATCGTGGACCGTGTCGTCAAGATCGACGATCGCACGGTGCGCTACGAGAGCGACGGGTCGCTGGCGGCGCTGCCGGTATTCTTTACCCACTGGCCGGGAAGTCACTGGATTTCGTTCTCCCCGAGCAAGTACCTGTCGAAGTACCACATCGCCTATAACGAGGACGCCAACGCGGTGGCCAAGGAGGAGGGCCACGACAACTGGGTGGACGCATTCAACGCTCACATACAGGCGAACCCGCTCGGCGACCTCGAAAAGCCGGTGGTACTACCGTGGTTCATGAAGGAGTTCACCACCACCCACCGGGTGTATGAGCGCAATCCCTACTACTACGAGGTCGACACCGCAGGCAACCAACTCCCCTACATAGACACCATCGTCAACAACCTTGCCGGCAAGGAGACGATCGATCTCAAGATCGTGTCCGGGGAGGCGGACGTGCAGGCGTACAACACGTCGTTCGCCAACTACACGCTGTACAAGGAGAGCGAAGCTTCAGCCGGCTACACGGTCTATCCCATCCCCGGGATTCTCGGCAGCCAGCTCGCGTTCGGTTTCAACCTGAACAACGAGGATCCGGTGCTCCGGAATCTGTTCCAGGATGTCCGGTTCCGCCGCGGGATGTCGCTGGCGATCGACCGCGACGAAATGAACGATGCCATCTTCTTCGGATTGGCCACGCCCCGGCAGGCTACGGTCGATCCCACCGCCAGTTTCTACAAGAAAGAGTGGGGCGAGGCGTACGCCCAGTTCGACCCCGCCGAGGCCAATCGGCTGCTCGACGAAGCCGGCATGAGCGAGCGTGACGGCGACGGCTTCCGCCTGCGTCCCGACGGCGAACGGTTCGAGTTGATCGTCGAGTATTTCTTCCAGGCGGACATACCGCAGGAGATGTACGACCTGGTCGAGGAATACTGGGAGAACGTGGGCATACGCGTCCAACTCAACGAGATGCAGCGGGAGCTGTACTTCGAGCGCTCGGGAATGACCGACCGCATGGTGGGGGGCATGATCTACGGCAACACCCTCGAAGTCGTGCACTACCTGACACCCAATCACTGGGCGCCACCCTCGGGCGATTTCGGCGTGTGGCCGACGTGGGGCACGTGGCTCCGAGCGGACCAGCAGGTGCGCAACGGCCAAGCGACCCTGGCCGACTTCACCGACGGCGTCCTGCCCGGCGAGGAGCCGCCGGAGGATTTCAAGAATCTCTTCAATTGGCTGGAGCGGCGGCTGCAGACCGTCATGGGATCGCCCGAGTACATGGAACTGTCGGAGAGGGTGCTGGATTGGCACGCCGAGAACGTCCTCGTGATCGGCACGGTCGGGCTGGCACCGACGCTCTACGTCGCCAATTCGAAACTCGGCAACATCCCGCCGGTGTACAACGGGTCGGCGGAGTGGCAGGCGTGCCTGTTCTACGATTCTCAGCAGCTCTTCTACAAGGAGTAGCTACCAACGCCCGAGGGCCGGGCGCGGTCTTCGTCCGGCTCGGGCTCCGGTTGGCTGGCCGAAGGGCGCGACGTGTTCGCGTCAATAATCGGATGCACCGGTGTCTTCCGTCGGGGGGCCGTTTCGGATAAGGATCAGGCACCATGCCACGAGAACTGATCGCGCCCGCGCGTGAGCGGGTCGCGTTCCGCGACTATGAGCGCGAGCCGCTGGCGCCCGACCAGATCCGGGTGCGCAGCCTATTCGGGGCCGCCAAGCATGGCACCGAGATGGCCCTGTACAAGGGTTACGGCCTACCGCGCGGCGGCTACGACGCCGAGCTGGGCATCTTCACCGGCGAAACCAGCAGCCAGGATCCTTTTCCCAGCCGACTCGGGAACATGTGCATCGGGGAGGTGATCGAGGTCGGCACCGCGGTCACCGAATTGCAGCCGGGAGACCGGGTGTTCGCGCATGACGGGTTCCGTCAGGAACACGTGTGGCGGGCCGACCGGGTACGCCTGCTGCCGGAGGGTGTTCCCTGGCAGGCCGCCACCTGCCTCGATCCGACCGACTTCGCGCTCGGCGCCGTGCGCGACGGCCACGTCCGCATCGGCGACGCGGTGGCCGTGTTCGGGATGGGCGCGATCGGCCTGATGGTGCTGCAACTCGCCCGGCTGGCTGGCGCGCACCCGGTGATCGCCGTCGACCCGATCCCGCTGCGCCGTGAGGTAGCCGGCGAACTCGGCGCCGACCTCACCCTCGACCCCACCGCCTGCGACGCCGGCAAGGAGATCCGCCTGGCCACCGCACGCCGCGGCGCCGACGTCTGCATCGAGTACAGCGGCCACCACGGCGGTCTGCAGGCCGCGCTGCGCGGCGTCCGCTACCTGGGCACGGTGGTGGCCGGCGCCTTCCCCGGCGCCTACCCGGCGGGCCTCGACCTCGGCGCCGAGGCGCACTTCAACCGCCCCACCGTGGTGTTCTCGCGCGCCTGCTCCGAGCCCAACCCGGAGTACCCGGGCTGGGACGAGCAGCGGCTGTTCGAGGTGAGCTGGCGGCTGCTTACCGACGGCAGCCTGCACTGCGAGCCGGTGGTGCAGCCGGTGGTTGCCTTCGACGACCTGCTCACCGAGTACCCCAGGATTGCCACCGCCCCGGAGCACAACGTCAAGCTCGGCGTGCGGTTCTGAGCCGGCCCGGACAAGACCGATCATGCGCTACGATCCCGCTGCGGTCCCGGCCGCGCTCAATCCGGTGCTCTCCGCCGAGCTCGCGCAGGAGGTCGCGGTCTTCCTCAAGTGGGGCTATCTGGTGGTGGAAGACGCGGTTACCGCCGATCACGTGGAACTGCTGCGCAGCGCCCTGAACGCCACCTTCCGGCGCCGTGGCGCGCAGTTCACGCACCAGTTGCTGGAGGAGGATGATCGGTTCGCATTTCTGCTCGACAACCCGCCGGTCCTGACCCGCATCACCGCCATCCTCGGCAACTGCGTACAACTCCACAGCGCCACCGCCCGCGTCACCGGGCCGGGTCAGCCCGACCAGGACTGGCACCGCGACGGGCCGTGGCCGGTCGACCCCGACGGCACCCCGATCGGCAGCACGCCGGCACAGATCAACTGCGGTTACTACCTGGACGAGCTGACTCTGGAGAACGGCCCGATCGCCATCGTCCCGGGCAGCCAGCGCGCCCCGTTCCGGCCACCCAGGGGCCACCCGGAGTTCCCGGATCAACTACTCGTGCTGGCGAAGCCGGGGCAGGCGGTGCTGTTCAATGGCTGGATCTATCACCGCGGGGTGGCGAACCGCTCCGACCACACGCGCCGCGTCTGCCTGATGTGCTACCAGAACGCCTGGATGAAGTCGCGCGAGCCGTTCGACGGACCACGGGTCACGAAGTTGCGCGCGCATGGCACGCGGACGCAGAAGCTGCTGTTGGGAGCGGTACCGAACTGGTAACGAGGGGCTGGCGGATGGACACCGCGCGCCCAAGACCGCCACTTGGCATCGACCCGCAGGATCGCGACGATGCAGGTAGAACGTCGTCACCTCATCCCTGCGCAGCAGGGCTGACGGCAGCGATGGCGGCGAGCTGTTCACCGTCGAGCTCGCCATCCGACGCCGCTGCGTTGGCGCGCGCCTGCTCGGGATTCTTCATGCCGGGAATCGGGCAGGTAACCGCCGGATGCGCGAGCGTGAACTGCAACGCCAGTTCCGCCATGCTCTGTCCGGGACGCAAGGCGCCGCGCAGCCGGGCCACGACGTCCAGGTTGGCTAGAAAGCTGGTGCGCTGATCGCCGTCCGGGTTCCACTTGCCGCGTACCGAGTCGTCGAACCGCGTGTCGGCGTCGAACTTGTCCGCCAGCAGGCCCTGCGCGATGGGTCCGCGCAGCAGCACGCCGATGTCGTTGGCGCGGCAATAGGGCAGAATGTCGCGTTCCGCCGACCGGTCGAGGATCGAGTAGTTGATCTGACACGCTGCGCACTGGCCGCTGACATTGAGCGCCTCCAGCGCCGCCAGGTCGTTGGTGGAGATTGCGTAATGCCGGATCTTGCCCTGCTGCTTGAGCAGCTCGAACGCCTCCACGAAGATCTCCGGACGCTCCGGCGTGCCGACGTGACACTGGTACAGGTCGATGGTATCGATCCCCAGCCGGTAGAGGCTGGCGTGGCAGCAACCGATAACGCTGTAGATGCTCTTCAGCCCCGGCGGGTCGCCGGCGCGCCGCGCCCAGTTCCCTACCTTGGTAGCCACGTAAGCGGTGTCGCGCCGGTCCGCCAGCGCCTTGCCGAGAAACTCCTCGCTCTGCCCGAGGCCGTAGCTGTCCGCAGTGTCGAACAGGTTGACTCCCGCGTCCAGCGCGGCGTGCACGGTGGCGACCGCCTGCCGCTCGCTGACCGCCCCCCACTGGCCGCCGATCGCCCAACAGCCCATCGACACCGCACTCACCTGCCACCCGGTCTTCCCCAATCGTCGCTGCTTCATCGCGCTGCGATTATACCGTAGCCGACCGTGCGCGACGCAACGGGAACTGCTGGTTGCGGTCCGGCGATACGGAGCACGGTAGTCCCTTTCACGCTCCGGCGCCGATCGAGTGAGTGGGATACGTCGCGGCAACTGCGATCGGGTAGAGCCGGTAGAGCTTATCCGGGTCGACGGCGTGCGGCCGGCTCGGCTACACTCCGCACCTGATATGACGCAACCAGAGCTACGGGTGTTGAGCCCGGAGGCAGTGGACGAGTTTCAGCGCAACGGGTTCCTCAAGGTCGAGAACGTGCTGAGCGCCGACGAGGTGGTCACCCTGGGAGACCACGCCGACCTGATCGCCGCCGGCAAGGCGACGCACATTCCCGACACCAGCTTGCAGCTCGAGCCGGTGTTTCGCGACGGCACCACGGCGGTCGCCGACCGGGTGCTGGCCACCCGCAAGCTGTTCAACATGGCGGTCTACGACGATCTACTGTGGCGGCACGTCACCAATCCCGCCGTGGTCGACATCGTCGCCGACCTGCTCGGCACCGACGACATCAAGATGTACGGCGACCAGTTGTTCATGAAGTCGCCGGTAACCGGTTCCGCGCAGCCGTGGCACCAGGACTCCGCCTCCTGGCGCGACATCTTTCCCATGGATCTGGTGACTGCCTGGACGGCGATCGACGACGCCACGCTGGACAACGGCTGCTTGCGCTTCGTGCCCGGCACCCATCGCTGGGGAATGCTCTCGAAGGACCGCCTGAGCCACTTCATCCACGATCTGGAGACGGAGCGCTGGCCGGCGGTGCCGGTGCCGGTTCCCGCCGGCGGCATCAGCTTCCACCACAGCCTGACCCTGCACACCAGCAGCAAGAACACCTCGCCGATGCGCCGGCGTGCCTACGCCATCCACTACATGCGCGCCAGCTCGTGGCAGGACCTCACGGTCACCGACGCCCCCAGGATGCCGACCTTCAAGCAGGTGCGGGGCAAGTCGTTCCCCGGGCGCGTCTGACCGCACCGATGAGTGACCCACTGACCCTGCGCACGCCGCGGCCGCCCAACGTGCTGTGGATATTCGGCGACCAGCACCGCGCCCACGCCACCAGCTATCGCGGCGACCGCAACGTCTTCACGCCCAACATCGACAATCTGGCGCGCGAGGGGATGCGCTTCGACGCCGCGGTTGCCGGCGCACCCTGGTGCACCCCATTCCGCGGCGCGCTGCTGACCGGGCGCTACCCCCATCAGACCGGCGCTACGCGCACGCCGTCCCCCCTTCCGCCCGCCATCCCGACCGTAGCGCATGCGTTCGGTGCGGCGGGCTACCACACCGCCTACGTCGGCAAGTGGCACGTAGACGGCAGCAACGAGGCCATCCACTACGTACCGCCCGAGCGGCGCGGCGGATTCCGCTACTGGATGGGCTACGAGAACAACAACAACCAGCACGAGTGCTACGTACACGGAACCGATACCGACGGCGAGACGCCGCTACGGCTGTCCGGCTACGAAACCGACGCGCTCAGCGACTTGCTGATGGAGCACCTGCGTGGCCACGTCGGCGCGGCCGGGCGCGGCTCCGACGGCACCGGGAAGCTCACCCCGGCCACCGCCGGGCCGGATTACCAGCCCTTCTTCGCCGTACTCTCGGTGCAACCGCCGCACGGACCCAACGTGCCGCCTACCAACCCGCCCTACGGGGCCCCCCGCATCCATCCCGCCGACATCGAGTTGCGGCGCAACGTTCCGGTGACCGCACGCCTGGAGCAGCGGGCACGCTTCAACCTGGCCGGCTACTACGCGATGATCGCGAACCTGGACTACAACATCGGCCGCATCCGTGCCGCGCTCACCGCCATGGGCATCGACCGTGACACCTACGTGGTGTTCTTCTCCGATCACGGCGACATGATGGGCAGCCACGGCCAATTCGGAAAATCGGCGCCGTGGGAAGAGGCGATCCGGGTGCCGTTCATCGTGCACCGTGCGGGCGGCGCCTACAACATGCGGGTCGGCAGCAACGAAGCACCACTCAACCACGTCGACATCGCTCCCACCAGTCTCGGGCTGTGCGGCATCGCCACGCCGGACGGCATGGTCGGCTACGACTACTCCGCACACTGCATCCGCGCCGACGCCCCGGAGTACCGCGGTGAGCCACAGCCCGACCAGGAGCCGCACAGCGCTTACCTGCAGCAGATCCCGCCCAAGCTGCACGCGCACACCGTCAACCGGCCGTGGCGCGCGGTGGTAACGCGCGACGGCTGGAAGTACGCCTGCACCCCCGGCAACGACTGGCTGCTGTTCGATAACACCAACGATCCCTACGAGCAGGCCAACCACGTGTTCGACGCCTCCTACCAGCAGCGGAAGGAATGGTGCCACCGGTTGCTGTCGGAGTGGATCGCATCGACCGGCGACCGGTTCCCGCTGCCCGACATCGCCCTCCCTGCCGGACCCGGATGATCGGCGGGGATCATCAAGCTTATCGCAGCCTCGCTGACGTGGCAGCCGCGAGGGGAGTCGTCACTTGCGGTCGGCGGGCGGGGCCGCGGCGCCGAAGCGGCCGATGCCGCCGCGCAGGCGGGGATCGAGCAGGTCGCGCAACGCGTCGCCGAACATGTTGATGCCGAACACCACTATGGCCAGGCACAGGCCGGGCCAGAACGCCAGTAACGGCGCCTCCAGCATGTAGGATCGGCCTTCAATGCTCAGCATGCTGCCCCAGCTCGGCTGCGGCGGCGGTATGCCGAAGCCGAGGAAGCTCACCGACGCCTCGGCGAGTATGTTGCCGCCCACCGAAATGGTGAACAGGACGATCATCGGCGCGACAAGCTGAGGCGCGATGTGGCGGGCGAGGATGCGCAGGGTGCCGGCGCCGGTCGCCCGTGCCGCCTCCACGTAGGGGGTCTCCTTCACGCTCAGCACGACGCTGCGCACGGTCCTGATGTTGACGATGCCCCAGGGTACGCCCAGGACGATGATCACCTGCGGGATGCCCGGTCCGAGCAGCGACATGACCGTGATGATCAGGAACAGCCACGGGAACGCCTGCACGGCGTCCACCACCCGCTGCCCAATCAGATCCGCCACACCGCCGAAGTATCCCAGCAGGAGTCCGAACACGGTCGCGACCACTACCGCAACCAGGCTGGCGGCGATGCCGACCAGCATCGAGATGCGGGCGCCCTGCACCACCCGGCTGTACACGTCGCGCCCGAACTGATCGGTGCCCAGGGGATAGTCGGACGATGGCCCCTCCAAGCGGCGCGGGACGTTCTGCTCGAACATGTCGTGGGTGGCAAGCACGTCGGCGAAGACGCCAACCAGCAGAAAGACCACCACGATGATCAGGCCGACGGCGCCCAGCTTTTTCTCCCGGAACAGCCGGGAAAGGGTCTCGCTCACGGCCGACTTGCGCGCCTGCTGCGCGGCGGCTGGTGCCTTGGGTGCCACGGTGTCACCCATCAGTCGTAGCGGATCCGCGGGTCGAGCCAGGCGTAACTGATGTCGATCAAGACGTTGACGACGAGCACGAACCCGGCCATAAGCAGGTTTACTGCGGTGACGACGGGGTAGTCACGTTTCTCGAGCGCTTCGATGATCAGCGATCCGAGGCCCGGTATGTTGAAGATCTTCTCCACGATCACGGCGCCGCCAATCAGGACCGGCAACTGCAGTCCGATCATCGTGATTACCGGAATCGTGGCGTTCTTGAGGACGTGGCGCACCACCAGCACCCGCTCCCGCAGCCCCTTCGCCCACGCGGTGCGGACGTAGTCCTGGCGCAACACCTCCAGCATCATGGTGCGCGTGAAGCGCATCGTTATTCCCGACAGCAGCATCCCCTGGATCAGTGACGGAACGAACATCTGGGTCAGGTTGCCGAGCGGATCGTCACCGAAGCGGACGAAGAACAGCGGCGGCGCCCATCCCCACCACAGCGCCGGGTAGACGACGACCATTGTCCCGAGCCAGAAGGCGGGAACGGTGACCAGCATAATGGCGAAGCTGCGCAGAATCTGGTCGACGCCCGAGTCAGGCCGGATCCCGGAAATAATGCCCACCGGCAGCGCAATCACCAGCGAGAAGATGATCGCCATCAGGCCGAGCTGGAGAGATATCGGCAGGCGGAACAGGATGTCCGCTCCGACCGGCTGCCTGGTCCACAGCGACTGTCCGAACGTGCCCTGGAACAACCCCCCGAGCCAGCGCACGTACTGAACGTGCGCCGGGACATCCAGTCCAAGCTGTTCGCGCAGTGTCTGCGCGAGTTGCTCAACAACGTCCTCGCTGCTGCCCACCAGCTCCACGGTAGTGGTTCCAAGGGACACGTACTGCTGCATGATCGCGACCATCAGGTCGATGACGTCCCCGGGAATCCAGCGGATCAGGAAGAACGCAAGCAGCGAGACGATGAACAGCGTGGGGATGATCAGAACGACCCGTCTGATGATGTAAGCGGTCATCGAACTTCGGCTTGGTTGAAAGGAAAGGGGCTGGCGACGGTCCCCGAAGGAACTCCGCCAACCCCTGGTCAGCTTACCGTAGTGCCAATAAGGCCGCTACGGCTGCAGGTTCTGGTCGATCCAGATGTTCTTGGCCACCGAGTGCCAGCCCTGGATGCCGACGTTGCTCATCTCTCCACTGTACCCCTTCACCCATGGGTTCCAGAACGTCAGCTTATCGAACGCGACGCCGTGCGGATACGCGCTATCCTCCAGCGCCTTCGGAAAGAACTCCCGATACGCCGCGATCCGCTTCTGTTCGTCGAACTCGGTAGTCACAACCGCGGCGATCGCATCGTACATCGGTTCGGACGTCCGCGCGCTGTTGACCGTGGCGTTGCTAGTCAGCTGATTGAAAAGCAGCTCGTAATGGTGCTGCCACATGCCCGGCGTCCAACTCGTCAGCCCGAGGTGGTCCTCCCTGTCTTTGACCGACTGCCAGACCGCGCCCTCGACCACCTTGAGGTTGGCGCGGATGCCCACCTCGTTCCAGTAACCCTGGTAGAGCTCGTTGAACTCGGCCTCACCCGGGGGACTCCACAGGTCGAACTCGAAGCCGTCCGGGAAACCCGCCTGAGCGAGACAATCCCTCGCCTTGTCGGGATTGTAGGTGACCACGTCGCGAGCGCTGGCGCACGAACCGGGTAGCGTGGGCTCGGTCGGCAGATCCTCGTACGCGACAAAGTAATCCGGAAACGTCGGAAACGTCGGATACGAGTACTGAAGCGCGAATCCGCCGTAGAAGTCATCGACGACCTCGTCGCGCGGAATGGCCATCATCAGCGCCTGCCGCACCTTGATGTCACTAAACGGGCTGTCCGGCAGGTCCACGCGTGGCACCCAGACCGTGGGGGTCGGGGCGGCGGGCGCCTGGCCAATCTCGGGGTTCGTGTCCTTGAGCTGCAGCCCCCACTTGCCCGACGAGCCGAGGCCATTGGTCAGGTCGAGCTGCCCGGCCCGCAGCGCTGCGATGATCGACGCCTCGTCGTCGAAGTCGACGATGCGGAGGTTGTCAGCGTACGGCAGCTGATTCTCGGGGTGAATCGGATCGTTCTCCCAGTAGTTGGGATTGCGCTTGTAGGTGACAGTGCTGCCAGGCACGTAGTCGGTGGGGATGTAGGCGCCGGTACCGAGTGCGTTTTGCCAGTCCCCCCATTCGCCGTCCGGGATGTTCGCCATCCCGCTGTTGAAGACGAACAGGTACATCGATAGTTGGAAAGCCGTGAGAAGCGGGTCGGGCTCAGGCCACGACACCTCCAGGGTGTAGTCGTCGAGGGCGGTATAGGTGGCAACGCCGGGCAGGCCCTGCCGGTACCAGTTCGACGTGTTCTTCGAGAAGACCACGTCATGGGCAGTCAGCTCGCGCCCGTAGTCAGCCTGCAGCCCGGGATTCGCCTGCGTTACGTCCTCTTCCTCCCAGAAGTGGATGCCTCTGCGAATCTTGAACACCATCGACGTCTGGTTGGGGATTGTCCAGCTCTCCGCCAGCATGGGAACAGCTAGGGCTGGTGGGTTCGCCGCTGTGTACTGCCGCACGTCGTAGTCACCGGTGCCGGACGGACCATGGGCCCAGTCCAGCTGCGTGAGGCGCTGGTTGGTGGGCTGGACATTCGCCAGCTCGTGCGGTCCGCCACCGCTCCGTGGATCCCAGAGCGAGAACGAGACCAGCAGGATCTCGCGGTTCATGGTGATCGTGCCACCATAGCGAGGCTTCTCGTAGTTCCTCGTCATGGTGGTTCCGTCGAGCTTGGTGATTTCTACGTCGACGAACTCGGCCTCGGCGCCGGCCTCTTCTGCGGCCGACGCCCACAGGGCGGACGCTGCAAGTACGACCCCAAGCCCGACTGCCACCGCCCTCCTGATGGAAAGAAACATCAATTGGTTCCTCCTGTTGTATTTAGGCATGTCCGACGAGTCCGGTTGGCCCCGTCCCACGCCGTTCGTTGCACCATACGCGGCAAGCGACCCTTCGGTCAACCCAAATGGCAGACTGCGGCTACCACATCACGTAGCCGCCGGGGGTGTTGACGTCCTGGCCGGTGAAGCTGCCGGCCTCGTCGGAGGC
>CAYFXT010000041.1:0-15425 GCA_964346995.1 uncultured Spirochaetaceae bacterium
CGCTCGACGACTGCCATCAACCGGCAAGGAGGCTCCTCATGGCCACGATAGTTCCCGAGACGTCGCGCACCTTCAGCGAGTACCTGCTGTTGCCCAACCTGACGTTGCGCAGTTGCATACCCGCCAACGTCGACCTGCGCACCCCGTTGACCCGCTACCGGCCGCCCGAGCAGCCGCAACTCCGCCTGAACGTGCCGATGACCTCGGCCATGATGCAGTCGGTGTCGGACGACACCATGGGCGTTGCGCTGGCGCGCAGCGGCGGGCTGGCGTTCATCTTTACCTCACAGCCGATCGCGGAGCAGGCGGAGATGGTGCAGCGCGTAAAGAAATTCAAGGCGGGATTCGTGGTCAGCGACACCAACCTGGGACCGCAGGCTACGCTGCGCGACGTGTTGGAGTTGAGCCGCCGGACCGGCCACACCACCATGGCGATCACCGCCGACGGCGCCGCCGACGGCCGTCTCCTCGGCATCCTGACCGGGCGCGACTACCGCGTCGGCCACGTGGACCCGACCGCGCCGGTTACGACGCTGATGACACCGTTCGAAGACCTCGTGTATGGCCGCGACGGCATCACCTTGAGCGAGGCGAACAACCTGATCTGGGAACATCGCCTGAACTGCCTGCCGGTCATCGATGGCGAGCGGCGTCTGCGCTACCTGGTGTTCCGCAAGGACTACGAGGCGCACAAGGAGAACCCGGACGAGCTGATCGATCACGAGAAGCGACTCATGGTGGGCGCCGGCATCAACACCCACGACTACGCCGAGCGCGCGCCCGAACTGATCGCCGCCGGCGCGGACGTGCTGTGCATCGACTCCTCGGACGGCTTCAGCGAGTTTCAGCACGACTGCCTCGCATGGGTCAGAGAACGGTACGGCAGCGCGGTGCCGTGCGGCGCCGGCAACGTCGTCGACGGCGAAGGATTCCGCTACCTCGCCGCGGCCGGCGCCGACTTCGTCAAGGTGGGTGTGGGGCCCGGCTCCATCTGCATTACCCGCGAACAGAAGGGAATCGGGCGTGGTCAGGCGAGCGCCGTCCTCGACGTGGCGGAGGCGCGCCGCCGCTGGCTGGAGGAAACCGGTGAGTACGTGCCGATCTGCGCGGACGGCGGCATCTTCCACGATTATCACGTCACGCTGGCGCTGGCGCTGGGAGCCGACTTCGTAATGATGGGGCGCTACTTCGCCCGCTTCGACGAGAGTCCAGCACCGCGCATCCGCATGGGCACCAACTTCGTCAAGGAGTACTGGGGCGAGGGCACCAACCGGGCGCGCAACTGGCAGCGCTACGAAGGCCACCTGCCGGCGGGCGGTCTCTCATTCGACGAGGGAGTCGATGGCTACGTGCCCTACGCCGGGGAACTGCGCGACAACCTGGGGCAGACGCTGAGCAAGATCAAGATCACGATGTGCAACTGCGGGTCCACCGACATCGCGACCCTGCACCGAACCGCACGCCTGACCGTCGTGTCCGCCACCAGCCTGCGCGAGGGCGGCGCGCACGATGTGGTCCTGAAGGAAACCGAGATCGTTCCCGGTCCGTAGGAACCGTTATCCGCGCTGCCGTGAGTCCGCCGCGGCGTGCGACCGACCGGTCCGCGGCGTGGTGGCGGGCTCGTTTTCGCACGCCTCGCCGGCAGCGACGCCGCAGATCGGACACGCCTCCTGCTGGTTCATGAATGCGTTAGCATTCGAGCATCCCGGCTTGCGCACCTCTTCATCTTTCCCGAACAGCACGCGGAGACCGAGAAACGCGGCGCACAGCACCATCAGGACAATTGCCAAGAGAAGTGTCATCTCGTTTCCCATGTTACCCGATCAGCAGATACCGGCGCTACCGAGCCGCGGCCAGCATTTCGAGCGGATCGACGTCGGTGAAGGCGCTCAAATCCAGCGCAAGTTTCCACCGGTTTGCGCGCAGGATCTGCGCGTCGTACGCCAGCAGGTCGTGATCCAATTCGGCCTGCGCCACATCCTCCTCGGTAACGACGCCGGCCGCCAGCGCCCGCCGCGTCTCTTCCACCCTGAGCGCGGCGAGACGGGTCCGTTCTCGCAGCTCCCAGGTGGCATATTCCAGATCGCGGATGTCACGCTCCGCCTGGATTACGGCCTCGGCGTAATCCCGCCGCGCGACCGTGCCGGCCAGTTGCGCGGCGGTGCGGTAGTTGGTGTGCCGCTCCCGCTGCAGATTGCGCAGGCCGCCGTCGACGATCGGCACAGTCAGATTGAACCCGATCCCGGCGGATAATGAACCTGTGTTCCAATCGTAGCCGGCCCCCAACGTGACCTCCGGCCACTGAGCGTTGGCATCTTCACGAATGCGAAGCTCGCTTGCGCGCAACTCCACCGTTGCATCGACGACTTCCGGCGCACGCTCGACGTCGCTGTCCAGCGGTGGTAACAGGGGCGCCTCCGCCAGCACTCCGAAGCGGGAAAACCCGGTGTGCCGCTCGAGCGCCGCCCGCTCCTCGCGCAATCGCAGCCGCGTCGTATCCAGCCCGCGGCGCTCCTGTTCCACCGCGAACAAGAGCGACTGGAAGCTGTGGCTGTTCTCGTTCTCCTCGAACACCTCGCGGCGACGAACCACTTCGGCCTCCAGTTCCCGCAGGTCGTGGATGGCGCGGCGCTCCGCCTTCTCTCCCTGGATGATGGCGACGATCCGGCCCAGAACCTCGCCGGCGATGGCGCGCGCCCGCCCGCGCACCGCGCGCTCCGCCTGGACCACTTCGTGCGCGGCCTCCAGGTCGTCGGCGTCGGTCGCATCGAGGCCGATCAGCGACCCGACAGGCTGCTCGACGCCACTCGACAACTTCACCGCCACCGGACCGAGCTCCCAAGCCATGCCCTCGGCGGGTTCTTCTCCCACCGGCCCAGTCATGGTCGCCTTCGTCGAGACGGTTCCGAGGGGATGGGGCAGATTCGCGGTCACGTTGGCGGCGACCCCGAATCCGAAGTCCGCATCGGTCACACCTACGAGCCACTGGCCGTCACCGGGATCGGACAGGCGAAGGGCAAGGACGAAGCCCCTGCCGGCTGCGGCCATGGCCAACCCCACTTGGCGATCGCGCACCTGGAGCCGCCGCTGTTCGAGGGCCGGGTCGCGTGCCATCGCTTCCCGCACCAGTCGTTCGAGACGCGGCGCGTCGCTCACCTCCGGTTGCTGCGCCCAGCCCGGGCCGGCAACCGACACCAGCAGTACCACTACCACAGCCATAGCCGCCGCGGCGCGGCGCGGCCCCCCTCTTCTCGGCACGGCGACAGAGTAATCGCGTGACGCGCCCCTGGGAAGAGCAAGCGAAGCGTCGCCCGTGCGGCGCGTGCAACTCGCCGATCTAATCACGAGTCGCCACAGTCACTCGGGTGGTCTGCCGTCTGCGCGCCTGCGCGTTGGACGGGTCCTGGTCGGCATGTGGCTGGTCGGCATGTGGCTGGTCGGCATGTGGCGCCGTGCGCCCATCGGCGGTGCCGGCGAGCGCGGCCAGGGTCGTCTGTCGGGTCAGAATGCCCAGGAAGCGGTCGTGCTCGCCGAGTACCACGATCGGTACGCTGCTGTCGGCCGCGCAGGCCAGCAACTCGTCGAGGGACTGACTGGCGCGGGCGGTGGGGGCGCTCTTACGCACGATCCTGCTCAGGTCGGAATCGCCGCGTTCCACGGCAGCGGAGACGTCGTCGATGTGGATGTAGCCCCGATAGCAGCGGTTGCCCTCGGTGACGAACCCGACCTTCCGGCTGGCGACCTGCAGCGCTGCCCGCGCACCATCCGGGGAGGTGTCGAGCGGCAGGGGTGTGACTCGTTCCACCACCGAGCCGGCGTTCAGCACGCGCGCGCGGTTGACGTCACGCACGAAATCCCGCACGTACTCGTTGGCCGGTCTGGTGATGATGTCGACCGGCGAGCCGACCTGGAACACCTTGCCGTCCTTGAGGATGGCGATGCGGTCGCCGAGTCGTAGTGCCTCGTCCAGGTCGTGGGTGATGAACACGATGGTCTTGTGGAGGTCGCGCTGCAGGCGGATCAGCTCGTCCTGCATGTCGCGACGGATCAGCGGGTCCAGGGCGCTGAACGGCTCGTCCATCAGCAGGATCTCGGGGTCGGTACACAGCGCCCGGGCCAGACCCACGCGTTGCTGCATGCCCCCCGAGAGCTGGCTCGGCCCCATCTCTTCGTAGCCCCGCAGGCCCACCACGTCGATCCAGCGGTAGGCGCGCTCGCGCTGTTCTCCCTTGGGTACCCCCTGCACACTGAGGCCGTAGGCGACGTTCTGCAGCACGTTGCGGTGCGGTAGCAGTCCGAAGCGCTGGAATACCATGCTTATCCTGGTGCGTCGCAACGCCTTGATCTCCACCGGGCCGAGCTCGACGATGTCGATGCCGTCGATCAGCACCTGGCCGGCGGTGGGATCGATCAGCCGGTTCACGCAGCGTACGAACGTAGACTTGCCGCTGCCGGAAAGTCCCATCACCACGAAGGTCTCCGCGCCCTCGATGCGCAGGTTGACGTCGTGCAGTCCGACCGTGTGGCCGGTGTCGGCGAGAATCTGCTCCTTGCTCGTGCCCGCTGCGACCTGCGGCATCACTTCATGCGGGCGCGGACCGAAGATCTTGTACAGGTGCGTTACTTCGATGTCGCCCCGGGGACCGGCAGCGCCGCCGCGCGGGGCGCCGTGTGCCTGGGAACCTGTGCCACGATCGACGGCGCCGGGATCGCCCACGTCGCTACGCCTTGGCCGTCCGTGTGGGGTCGAGACGGACGCCGAACGCGGCCGTAATGCGATCGAAGATGATCGCCAACGCCAGAATCGCCAGACCCGCTTCCAGCCCCATACCCACGTCGGCGTTGTTCAACCCGCGCAGCACCTGCCGCCCCAGGCCGCGTGCGCCGATCATCGAAGCGATCACCACCATCGACAGCGCCATCATGATCGTCTGGTTGACCCCGGCCATGATGTTGGGCATCGCCAGCGGCACGCGCACGCCCCACAGGATCTGGCGGCCGGTAGCGCCGAATGCATCGGCCGCCTCGACCGTAGCGCCGTCCACCAGGCGAATACCCAGGTTGGTGAGTCGGATGATCGGCGGAACGGCGTACACGAAAATCGCGAAGATTGCCGCGACGTTACCGAGGCCGAAGAAGAAGATGAACGGGATCAGGTACACGAAGGGCGGAACGGTCTGCATCGCATCGAGGATCGGATTGATCAGCAAGCGCACGAACCGGGTGGTGGCCATCAGAATGCCGATCGGGATGCCGATCGCCACGGTAAGAGCGGTGGCGATGAACAGCATCGCCAGCGTCCGCATGGTCTCGTCCCAGAGGTCCATCATGCCGATGAAGATCAGTGCGGCACCCAACGCCAGCGCGAGCGTCCGGTTGCGCGATGCCTGCCACGCGATCACGCAGATGGCGGCGATGACCAGCCACCACGGCGGCCACAGCAGCGACAACTCCACCTGCCGCAGCACGACCAGCATCAGGTCGCTGAGCGCGTCGAAGGTGCTGCCGAAGTTCCGCACCAGAAACTTCAGGCCGTCGTTGGTCCACTCCCGGAGCGGAATCTGACAACCATCCGGAAACTCGGTGAGAATCCGCCTGACACTGCCGGCGCACTCCCGCAACCAGTTTTCCATGACTCAAGAGTTTCGGACCCGCGTCGATCCGCTTCGGTTGGGGGCACGCGGCGCTCCGGGCGACGGTTCTCCGCTAATTGAGCGCCGCCTGAATACGGCCGGCTACCTCGTCGGACACCCAGGCGGTCCACACGTCGGTCTCGGTCCGCAGGAAGTCGCGGGCGACGTCGACCCACTCCGCGTCGGTGGTGCTTTGGTGGGCCAGATACACGCTGACCAGCTTCTGTTCCAACTCGTAGGCGGTCAGGAACTCGACCATCTCGTCCGAGGCGCGGTCGGCAAACTCCTTGCTGATGGCAATGTTGACGACCGAAGGACGAAACGCACAGCCGCGGTCCCCGTCCCAACATTCCTGGGACCACGCGGGTTCTTCGAGCGCGACCATGTCGTAGAGACCGAGCACCTTCGTGGGCCCCCAGTAGTAGCCAAGCCACGCATCACCTTTCTCGTAGGCGCCGGCGATGGACGCAGCCAACGCCGGGGCGGCGCCGGGGCGGAAGTTGGTAAAGTGCTCATCGAGGCCATATGTCGCCAGCTTCTTGTTGTTGGTCAGCTCGCACTGCCAACCGATGATGCAGTTGTAGTAGCGCCCCATGTCGGGCTGTTCCGGGTCCTGGAACAACTGAGCGTAACGCGGCAAATCGGCCACCGACTTCAGATCCGGTGCCATCGGCTCGATACCGCGCTCCGCGTCCCCCTCGATCACGTAGCGCGGCACCAGGAAGGACATCTCGGCTGCGGTCATACTCAGGCCCAGGTCCTGCACATCGCCGGCCGCGGCCGCTTCGTAGTACTGATCAGGGGCGTTGTTGGGCCAGATCTCCATGTTGATGTCGATGTCGCCGCGCACCAACCCCTGAACCATCGGAATGGTCGATCCGGGGATGTCCGTGTACTCGCAGCCGAAGCCCGCCTGCAGAATCTGTCCGGCGATGTTGTTGTGCAACTGTGCGCTGCCCCAGTCGAGACCGGCGAACACGACCTCGCGCGTCATGCCGTTACAATCTTCGCCCTGCTCCCGGACGGCTTCGGCAACCGCGAGCTGAGTCACGAGCACGACGGCCAGGACGCCGGCCAGGGACTGGAAGGATCTCTTCACAATCGAAGAGCCGGAAACTGCTGCTGAATGCATGGAAACAAAGCGTAGCCTTATCCGACGTCACTCGTCAATCGACCGACGAGGCGTAGCGGTGCGTAAACCCGCAGGGGCACGCTGCGGAGGCGCGCGCCGGGTTATCCTCACCTGATGGAAGCCGCCGCCGCGCTCCCGGCGCGGCAACGCCTCGAGTTCGGCCACACGCGCTTCCTCCGCTCGCCGACCCCTTTCCGCCCGCTCCCGCGCCTCGTCGGTCTCCGCCAGCGTGAGGACCTTATCGTCAAGGTAGAGTCACCGTTGGAGGATGACCATGGTGACTTCGATGCTCGAGTCGGATGCGGCAGTCGTCACTCCTTCGCCTTCCGGCGGTGTTCGAACCAGAGATGCAGCGCGAGCGGAAAATCGTGTTCGCGCAACGCGACGGCGGCGCGTACCGCCAGCGACTCGGGACAGCGATGCACGGTGAGGGCGCGCACGGCGTAGTCGCGGGCCTGCGCGAGGCGACCGCCGTGGAGCGCCGCACGCGCCTGCCTGCGCAGGCCGGCGGCCGCCGACTGTGCCGCCAATACCTGCCGCAGGTCGGTCCGGCAGCGGTGGCACCGGGGCGCGCCGCGCCAGCGAGCCCCGCAGGTCGGACACTCCTGCACCGCGGCTACCGCCCCGAAACCGTCGCCCGCGACTCCGCTCCCGGCCCAACCGGCCTCGCGAGGAGTCGGCTGCAATCAGACGGACTCCTAGTCCAGGTAGAACAGGATCTCATCCAGCTCCCGCTTCGCCCGGTCGGCCTGCTCGCGGTCCCCCGAAGTGACACCATCGCGCAGATCCTCCATCAGGTTGACGATCTCCTCCTGATCTTCGTCCGGAGCGGTCGCCAACGCCTTCTCCGCTCGCGTCAGGGTGTCGTGAATCTCCGGGGGCGTCTCGACTTCGCTCTCCTGACCGCCCGGATCGTCATCCTCACCGGTACCCCACCGCGCCGCGATCCGCTCCTTGGAGGCGGTGAGCGCCTCCGCCGGAGAACGGCCCAGAACGTGCTCGATCACGCCCCGTATTTCGCGACCGGTAGCCCGCTCCACCGCGTGGACGCTCAGTATCCCGTCGAGATCCAGATGGTACGTGAACAGGATGCCTCGGTCCCACGCTCCGCTCTTCTTGTTCAACCCCTCGAACAGGAAGGTGCCGATCTCCACGTTCTTCATCGCATCCGGATCCTCTCCCTGATACACGTCGACCTTCACCGAGTCCTGGTCCTCGTAGATGGTGTAGAATGCCTCGCTTCGGGTAGCCGGCAGCTTCGCATTGCGCCGGATCATGGGCACGAACTTGTGCGAGTAGGGACGCCCGTCGAGGTCGCCGAACACCGACGTGCCAAACGTGTATGGCGTGATGTCGACCAGTACCGCCGGCATGTCGTGACCCATTTCGATTCCCGCCTGTACGCCGGCCCCCAGCGCGACGCACATGTCCGGGTCGACTTCCCCGTGCGGCTCCCGGCCCAAACGCTCCGCGAGGAGTTGGGCGATGCGCGGAATGCGCGTGGACCCGCCCACCAGCAGAATGCGGTCGAGCTCGTTCGGGCGCACCGCCGCGTCGCTCAAGGCCGTGGCTACCGCCGTCATGGTGCGTTCCAGCAGTTCCTCGACGGCGCTTTCGAAGTCGGCGCGGCTCATCTCCCACGACAGATGCTTGACCGCGCCATCCACCGTGGCGACGTGGTCTTCCTCGATGAGCACGTACGGATGACGGGAGAGATCGATCTTGGCCCGCTCTGCGGTCCGCCGCAACCGCGCCTGCAGCAGACGATCGTCGCGGGCGTCGGCCAGATTCAGTTCGGTTTCGAGATGAGCGTTGATGCGGTCCAGGACGATGGCGTCGAAGTCGTCGCCGCCCAGGTGGTTGTCGCCGCTCGTAGCCAGCACCTCGACGACCCCGCTTTCGATCTTTACCACCGAAACATCGAACGTCCCGCCGCCGAGATCGTACACCAGTATCCGGCGCTGGCTGTCGTCGCCGCCATGATACGCAAGGGCGGCGGCGGTGGGTTCGTTGATGATCCGCGCCACCTCCAGACCGGCGATCTGTCCCGCCTCCCGCGTCGCCTGCCGCTGCGCGTCGGTGAAGTAGGCCGGCACGGTAATCACCGCCTTGCGGACCGGCCGGCCGAGCGCGGCGGCCGCCCGCTCCTTGAGCGCCCTCAGAATGAACGCAGAAATTTCCTGCGGGCTGTACGCTTCGGATCCCAACCGCACGAGCGTGTCGGAGCCCATCAGACGCTTGATCGACAGGATGGTCCGATCCGGGGCTACCGCATACTGGTTGCGCGCCTGGCGCCCGACGATGACGGCTCCCGAATCGTCCATTCCAACGCACGACGGCAGGATCGCTTCGTCGCCCTCGCCGACGATCTGCGGCGTACTCCCCACCAGTATCGCTACCTCGGAGTTGGTCGTCCCCAGGTCGATACCGATAATCGGCTCCCGATCCGTTGCCATCAATCCTCTCTCTCCAGACGGTTCACCGCGACTTCGGCCAAGCGCAGCACCACCCCGTCGCGCACGAATCCGCTGACGTACTCCTCCACCACCATGCCTTCGCTGCATCCGTCCACCCGGCGCGCTTCCACCGCGTGCATCGTCCGGGCGTCGAACGCGGCTCCCACTGTCCTTACCCCGTCCACGCCGAACTGCGCCAGCATCCGGTCACAGCGCCGGACGGCAAGCTCGTAACCTTCCACCACGCCGTCGATGCCCGGCTGCAATCGGCCGAAGAGCCGCCGGAGCTTGCGCTTGCGCTCGGACCTGCGCTGCGCCCTCTTCCCGACCTTCCGCAACCCCAGGGCCGCATCGTGACCGCGTACTATTGCGTCGCGCAGATCGAGTACCGGGAGCAGGCAGCGATTCTCTGCGGCCTGCGCGACGCGCCGTTCGAAGGCTCCCAATTCCTCCTCGCGACGCTGCGCCATGCTGTTGACGGCATCGTACCGCGCCGCCGCGTCGGCCAGCTCGCGGCCGGCACGTGATTGTTCCCGATTCTGCAGCCGCACCTCCTGGCGCAGGGCGGCCAGCTCGGCGAACAGATCGCGCAGGTCACAGTTCGCCGGCTGCTCTTCCATGGCGGCCGGCGGCGCGTCTGCCAACTCTTCCAGCCAATGCCGGAAGTCCTGCAGCGCCTGTTGTTTCCATTCCGCGCCGAGCACGGCGTTCCGAACCCGGTCGACGAAAGTCGCGTTCATTCCTGTCCGACAGCTCCGCTCTGGTCCGCCAAGCCTTCGGCAACAAGCCCTTCGGCAACAAGCAGAGTCCGCAGACCGGGTGTGTTGCGATTCGCTACACGAGCCTGCACCAATGCGTCCAGCGCCAGCTCCCAGTCACCGTACGAGGCCATCCCGAACACCGCGGTCCGGACGCGCGACCGCTCATCCTGCAACGCTTCGTAGGCGGCGGCGACCTGCTGGAACCGTTCCGGATCGCGGCTCGGAGGATGCGCGCGGGTCAGCTCCAGGTAGCGCTGCCGTATCGCCTCCTGCGGAACGCCGGGAGACAGCCCCAGAGCAAGGTAGTGGGCCAACATCAAAACAGCTCCTTGTCGGCGTCGACCGCGTCCGGAACCGGAAACAGCAGGGCGTCCAGTTCGCTCGACAGCATGGTACGACGGTTCGTTGCCGTGCACCGATCGGCGATTTCATCCAGCATCCGCCGCGTTTCGGGGTCGGTGCGCACGGAGTCGAATATCTCTCGCCGGTACTCCAACCGTATGCTGCGCAGGTCGGCGCTGTCGATCATCGCTTCCAGACGGTCGAGAACGACCGCGACCGTCTCGTCCTCGAACAGCCGCCCTTGCGCCGGATCCAGCAATCCGCTGCGAGCGGCCCGGTGCAGAGCGACGGGGAACTCGGAACCGGACACCGCCTTCGGCTCCGCCTCGTGCTCCGCAGGCACAATCGGGTGGTCATCTTCCGGTACCGGCAGTCCGGCGAGGAGATCCCAGAGGCTCGCCAATGGAGATGCGACACGATCCAGAATATCGAAGTCGAACTGCTGCAAGGCATGTCGCAACGGTTCGTCCTCCACGACCTGAGCGAGCCGGTGCGCCGCTGCGCGCAGGCGCTCGCGCTCGGTGGAGTCGGCGTCCTCCAGAATCTCGGTGAAGCTCGCCGCTCCCCGGTCATCTCCGTCCTCGTAGCGGATCACCGCCAGGTAGAACTGCAGCAGCGGCCACCCGCGCCGGCGCCGCAGACGGCGCTCCAACTCGGCACGCACCTTGACCTGCCCGTCACACGCGAGCAGCGTATCGAAGCATGCGATCAGGCGGTCGCCATCGAGCCGCGCCATCAGCGCTCCCCACCACTTGTTCAGAACCGGGGCAACCCGCAGACTGTCGTAGAGGATCCGGTAGTCGGCCGGCAGATCGGTCACCAACTCCAGTACCTCGTCGGGGTCGAGCCGTTCGATCGCGGCGGCGGCGCCGGTCAGAAACTGCCGCAGGGCACGTACCATCCCAGGATCGACGTTCTTGAGGTGGAGATTCTCCTCCAGGTCGTGGATGGCTACCACCAGGGTCCTGAGTTGTGCACCCGGCGCCAGCGGCTCCAGGTGGGGTGCCGCGCGCAGCGCAACGTCGGTGCCCTCCTCGACCACGTCCAGCAGCAGACGTTTGACCCGCAGGAGCGGCTTCAGCCGCGGACGCCGCAGGTCTGCGGCGCGCTCCAGATCGCGCGCCGCAAGCGCGTACCGGCCTCGCTTGCGACTCTGGTCGGCGGACTTGAGAAAGCCGATCGCCTGCAGGTCGAGAACGCGGTTGTCGTACGGGGCGCGCCGGCGCGCTTCGCCGAGCGCCGCCTCCGCGCGCCGGTATGCGCCGCGAGCGTAGTGCCGGGTAGCCAGCTCCAGCCACGGCTCGGGGGTGTCCGGGTAGCGCTCCGCCAGCTCCTCCAGGATGCCGCTCAGCCGCGGCCCGGCTGCCGGCGAGGATCCGCGCAGCAACTCCAGGAGAAAACGGTAGCCGGCGCCGGATTCCGGATCGGCATCCAGGCTGGCCATCATCAGATCTACCAGCACCATGCCGGCGTCTTCAGGCGGTCTGCCGAGCAGCGCCGCGAGCGGCGCCTCCCACTCGGGATCGTAGGAGAACGTGCCCACCCCCGCCTGATGTCCCGTTCGGGCGAGCGACTCCAGCACGCAGCTTCGGGCGAGCGCCTGATCGGTTGGGCGCGGGAACTCTGCCGGCAGTTCCTCGAGGTAGACCGCCGCTGCCTCCGGATGCCACGTACGGCCGGACGTCGTCTCCTGCACCAGCAGGCTTACCTGAGCCATGACGCCACGGAAGCGCGACGCCGGCACGATACGGCCGACCATCGCAGCCATCGCGGAGCCGGGGACCGAACCACCGACCACTGCCAGGGCGGCGATCAGTAACAGGTCGATGCGCGCCCGCACGTGATCGCTGGGGTAGACGAGGCTCGCGAGGCTGACGACATGCCGTTCGATCTCGCGTTCGTTGCCACGGTGCAGCGCCAGGCGCAGCCTGTCGGCCCGCGCCGTAACCGACGCGGCCTGTCCGGTGCCCAGCGCCTGCTCGATTGCGCTTTGCCCCTTCTGCGTGCCGCCGGCCGCGCACCGAGTGAGCTCGGCAACCGTGCCGCGCAGCGCGAAGTCCTGCGGCAACAGATCGAGGGCGCGTTGCAAGCCGCGATCGTCGCCGGCTGCGAAGCACGCCATCGCTTTGCAGAATAACCGCCACGGCGCAAAGGGTGAGCGCCGCGACACGCCCGCCAGGAGACTGGCGGCTCGCTTCCAGTCCCCGGAGTCCATGGCATCGAGGCTACCGCGAACGTGCACGGCGTCTTGCCGGAGCGAGTGGTCGGCGGCAAGGAGTGCCAGTTGCTCCCAGCAGCGGCTGATCACCAGGCTGTCGGCTACGGCACGCTCAGCCGCAGGCAAAGCCGGACCGCGCGCGAGGTAGTCGGCGTACGCACTGAGTGTTTCGGCGCCATCCAGGCAGCGCAGGTAGCGGCCGAGACTCTCCTCGGACAGACTCCGAACGCAAATCGCGACGCGGTGTTGCAAGGCTCGGCTCCGCATTGCGATCGCCTCCTTCGCCATGCCTTTCTGCGTCAACTGGCGCGCACGCTCGACACACGCGCAGAACAGCCACAGCGGGAGTCCCGCACGCGTGGGATCCTGATGCTGCACGCGCCGCAACAACTCGAGAGCCCGGCGCGGGTCCCCGGCGTTCAGGCTCTGCCGCGCATGTTCCAGCAGCCGGTCAGGCGACACGGGCTTCCGTTCCGGGTTACGTTTGCGGGCTCTCCTGCGCTGCTTACGGCTCATGGCAAGTCCGGTCGGCTTCGGTCGCCCTCATCCTAATCGTGCAAGCATGGCCCGTTCGGTCCCCATCGGAGCGCCCGGCCGCTGCCTTCGCTGTCGATTGTTCACTCACGTCAGAGATCCGCCGCTGCAACGCCGCTCCTCGACGGACGAGGCTACGCGCGGACAGCCGCCACCGTACCGATCTCTGCCACCGGCATCAACCGCGGGCCCGCGTGCGGATGTCCGGCACGGAGTCGCGCTCTGCGGGCCCTTCCGGCGCGGTGCGGTGGCTGTTGGACCGGCTGCTGCTTGCGAGTAGCGGACCCACACGTCACTCGGCGGCGGGCCGGTTTCCGGCTTGCCGTGCTGGGCGACAACCTCGACGGCGCCGATAAACCGTATGTGGGCAGCACCGAAGGATTGCCAGCACGGGATGCGACCGGCCGCGACCCTGCGACCCGGCGTCTGGTCTTGTTCGTGTCGTTCCTCACCCTCTGTCTGCTCGCGCTGATCGTCCGCTACGGCACGTTCATGATCGTCGAGGCGCATCCGTCCGGGGACCCGACCGTGCGCCTGCCGGAGGTGGAGCGTGGGCCCGTGCTGGACCGCAATGGCCGCGTTCTCGCGGTCACCGTCGAGCGCGATTCGGTAACCGCCTGGATTCCGGCGGTAGCCAAGCCGCAGGAATCTGCCCGGCTGCTCGCGGAGATTCTGGACGTGAGGGCAAGCGACGTGCTGCGGCGGCTGGAAGGCGACGGCTTCGTGTTCGTGCGGCGCCACGTGACCAGCGAACAGTCCGCCGCCATCCGCGCGGCGCATGACCGGGGCGAACTGCGCGGCATCGGCCTGCAACCGGAACAGGCGCGCTCCTATCCGGAGGGCGAGCTCGCCGCACACGTCCTGGGCTTCGTGGGGGTGGACAACGTCGGCCTGGAGGGCATCGAGAACACCTACAACTTCGTGCTCGCGCCCGACACCATCGCTCCGCAGGGGAGCGCGGTGTACGGCAATCAGGTCATCCTGACCCTCGACGTCAATGTGCAGCACGCCATGGATCGACTCGCCGCCGACGCGCGGCAGGAGCACGACGCCGACGCGGTGTTCATCCTCGTGGCGGCCGCCGACACCGGCGAGATTCTGGCCTATGCCTCGCAGCCCTCCTACGACCCCAATGCGTACGCATCGGTGCCGCAGGAGCGGTGGCGCAACGCGATCGCCACCATGCCCTACGAGCCGGGCTCGGTGTTCAAGATCTTCACCATGGCCAGCCTGCTGCAGAGCGGCGCGATAACTACCACCATGAAGTTCCCGAGCCCCGGCTACTACCGGCGTACGCTCGCCAACGGACGAACGATCCGCATCGGTGACCTCGGCGTGTACGGCGATCTCGAACCCGAGCAGATCCTGCGCTACTCCAGCAATGCCGGCACCGCCCACGCATCGGACCGGATCGACGCCGACACCTTCCATCGCATGTTGCACGCGTTCGGGTTCAGCGAGCCTACCGGGGCGCCGTTTCTCGGCGAGAGCCCGGGCGCGCTGCGCACGGTAGCGGAGTGGTCGGGACGCACCAAGCCGACCATCGCAATCGGTCAGGAGATCTCGGTCACCGCCCTGCAGATCGTGCAGGCGGCGACCGCCATCGCCAACGGCGGCACGCTGCTGCGCCCGCAGCTTGTGCGCGAGGTGGTGGGGGCCGACGGCCAGCCGGTCAAGCAGTTCGTCGTCGAGCCGGTGCGCCAAGTGATTACGCCCGAGGTCGCGGCGCAGATTCTGTCGATGATGGAGACCGTGACCCGTGAGGGTACCGGGCGACTGGCGCGGCTCGACGGCTATCGCATCGCCGCCAAGACCGGCACCGCGCAGGTGTACGATCCGGTAGCCGGCCGCTACTCGAACGACCACCTGATCGCCTCGATCGTCGGCATTCTGCCGGCCGACGACCCGCGGTTCATCGCTTACGTCGTGATCCAGCATCCCAAGGGCGCTCAGCGGTACGGCGGGCTGATCGCGGCGCCGCTGCTGCGCGAGGTGGCGCGCTTCCTGACCGTCTACTACCGAATGCCGCCGAACGACGCCGAACCGCTCCTCCACCCCGCGCACATCAAGGTGTCCGCGGCGCCGACCCTGACCTTCGATGAAGCGGTCCCCGACTTGACCGGATCGCCGCTACGCCGCCTGCTGCCGTTGCTGGCCGGATCCGGGATGCAGGTCGTGTTGCACGGCTCCGGCTACGTGACTCGGCAGGACCCGGCGCCGGGATCGCCCATCATCCCGGGGGCCCCGCTTCGCCTCTGGCTGCAGTAAGCTCGCCAGCAGAGACGGCGCTACGTGCTTGAGAGCCGCATCCTGGCGCAACCGCTCACTGTCCTGCAGCGTACTGCCGCC